>NZ_JBEZYD010000011.1:0-324290 GCF_040638335.1 Nonomuraea sp. NPDC026600 | reverse complement strand
GCCTATCAGCGGCTCCTGCGCTCCAGACACGACCGCAACCTACCGGCCACAACCACTCCACGCAGCGCACTCACCCCGACCTGCAGAAGATCCCTAACTTAGCGGCATTGTATCTAGAGGTAACCTCGACGAAGCCGATTCGCATGTCTTGCCGGTGAAACATCTCTGCGAGGTCGACCGGACCGAGACTCAACCGGCGATGACGATAGAGGAACGCCCCTCCCACACCCAGAGGGGTAACATGATCCACACCCACATATTGCTGGCAGAGCGGAATATACTCATCCACTGAATCCGTCCGATAGTCCGCCACCGGGACAGAAGACGAAGAGCTCGCTGTGGAGGTCAATTTCGGCATTCCTTCCTGGAATGGAGACGCTTTTCAGGCTCGGGAGCCGGCTAGGGACAGATCTGCGACGAGGGCGGCCCACGTGAAGGACGCCAATTAGGGGGCGGCAGGGAAAGGGTGCCGGGAAGGTGACCACCGCCGGGCTGTCGACCGCGAAGGAGCCCAGCGAGTACGGGGCCAGACCCCCTCGTCTCGTGCCGTCTGATCGCAGGCTCCTGGGTCATACTTTCGGTCATCATCGCGGCGATGGTCAACAGGGCGAAGCAGATCATCCCCACACGTCTCATCACGGTTGTTGTCACGGACGTGGTTCCCCTGTCGAAACGGCCTCCCCTTACGGGAAGCGCTCTCTTCAGGCCAGCGCCCGACTTGCTGGAAGGAATCAGCCACATGACTCCTGCCGTGTCGATTCCGGGAGATCAGGCCATTCTTCTGGCGAAGCGACCCCCGGCGGTGGGGGCGGTGGCAGGTGCCACCGCAACAGCCGCAACGGCCCGATCATCGAAAACCACGCCGATACGAGGGACACGTCCGCCGGCGCCGGCGGTCGTGACGATCAGCTGCGCGGCGCGCTCGGCGTCGACAGAGCAGAACAGTTCGAGCGAGGAGGTTGACGAGTTCGCCTCTGCCAGCTGTTTTCGAACGGATGTCAGGCACGGCAAAACCCTGGCGACGTGCACCCAGCACGACATCGACATCTGGCCCGGCACCGGAACCGGCACCTGCTACCAGGCTCGCGCCTGTGTGCTCTGGACCAGTCCGGGACCCCGGGGAGGTCACCGATCAGCACGCGGACGCGAGCACCGGCAACGCCTGCTTCGACATGTCTCTAATTTGACAAAATCCTAAGCAAGAGCGCAAACTCGGAACTGATTAGACGTCTGTCGAAACAATGATCGGAGATCGTCATGTCCCGCGTCCAGCTCGCCCTCCGCGTCGCCGACCTGGAAGGCTCGATCGCCTTCTATTCCAAGCTGTTCGGCGCCGAACCGGCCAAGCGCCGCCCCGGTTATGCCAACTTCGCCATTGCCGAGCCCCCGCTGAAGCTGGTGCTCATCGAGGGCGAGGAGGGCCAGGACACCCGCATGGATCACCTGGGCGTCGAGGTCGAGGACACCGCGCAGGTCGACGCCGCGACCCAGCGGCTCAAGGACGCCGGGCTGGCCACGTTCACCGAGAACGACACCTCCTGCTGCTATGCCCTGCAGGACAAGGTCTGGGTCCATGGCCCTGGCAACGAGCCCTGGGAGGTGTACGTGGTCAAGGCCGACGCCGACACGCTCGGCAAGTCGGCCACCGCCCAGGACGCGGCAACCGCGGCGTGCGTGTGCGGTCAGGCCACGCAGCCGCGGTGAACCGGCCCGCGGGTCAGTCTCCTCGCCCGGCGAGCGCCGACGCGATGAAGCGCCGGGCCGACGCCGCCGTCGCATCCGGGTCGTCCCAGGTGTCACGCCAAACGGCCAGCGTGCTGGAGAGTCCAGGGGAGACCACCCGCGAAGAGAAGCTCTCGAACGTCATCACCCCGTCGTAGCCGATCTCGCGCAGGGCACCGAAGACGGCGGCGAAGTCGACCGTCCCGGTGCCCAGAGCGCCGCGGTGGCTCTCGCCGATGTGGACGTAACCGAGGACGCCCGCGCTGTCGGCGACCGCGCGGGCCATGTCGTCCTCCTCGATGTTCATGTGGTACGTGTCCAGGTGCACGGCGATGTTCGCGGCCCCGACCTCGGCGATGAACTGCCTCGTCTGCGCCGCGGTGTTGAGGAGATTGGACTCATACCGGTTGACCGTCTCCAGGCCGAGCGTGATCCCGTGATCGAGCGCGCGCCGGGCCACCCGCCGCAGCGCGCCGGCGGCGTTGTCCCGGCCTGCGGCGGTGGGCGGGCCGCTGTGCTTGCCGAACGCGCCATAGATGACGCCACCCAGGTAGGTGCTCCCGACGGCCGCGGCGAAGTCCAGCGCCGCCAGGAGGTAACGTTCGCCCGCCGCCGAGACGGCGCCGTCGTCGCTGGCCAGATCGGCCTCGAACGGCAGGCCGACGGAGCACGTGGCCTGCATGCCGTGCCGTTCCAGCGCCTGCCTGGTGGCGGCGGGCGAGAGCGTGTCCGGCTCGAACACCGGGATCTCGACGACATCGAACCCGCACGCGCGGGCCCTGCCGACCGTACTGTCGCAGTCCGAGGGCGACCAGCCACCGGCGAAGACGGCGGCGTGCACTCCGAGTCTGTTCATTTCATGACTCCTTGGTGATCACAGATCGGACGAACTGCGCGGCGACCCCTGCGGCATCCAGGTCCCACACGATCTCCGCATAGGGCCAGTCGTCGGCATGGTCACCGTGTGGCGGCCTGGTCACGCGGCGGTCCACGACGGTCGCGCCGCGGGTGTAGCCGCCGCGCAGTTCCACGGCGACCTTGAGCCTGCGCAGCTCGGCCAGTCGTCGTTCGGTGGCGACCACGGCGACGCCGGCGTCCCCGAGGAAGGCGCCACGCGTGGCGAAGCGGGCGGCAAGTTCCCGCAGGATCCGGCCGGCGAGCACCGCGCCCGGCCGGCCGGATCCGTCAAGGGCGGCGATGTCCGCGTCGGTCGCGGTCACGCGGGTGAAGACGTCGAGGCCGTACATCACGACGGGCAATCCGCTGCGCAGCACGATGTCGGCCGCCTCCGGGTCCCGCAGGATGTTGAACTCCGCGGCGGGAGTCTCGTTGCCTCCCGCCGCGGCCGAGCCGCCCATCACGTAGACGGCCTCCACCTGCCGGGCGGCCTCGGGGTGGGCGCGCAGCAGCAGCGCCACGTTGGTCAGCGGCCCCGTGCACACGAGCGTGGTGCGCGGGCCGGGCCGCGCGAGGACACGGCGCATGACGTCGAGCGCCGAAGGCAGCTCCCGCGGGAGGGCTGCCTCGGGGAGCGTGATGTCGCCAAGGCCCGTTGGGCCGAAGACCCACTGCGCCCCGGGGCCGCCGGAGGTCAGGGGCCGATCGCTCCCTTTGCCCACCGGGATGTCGTGGCGCTCCAGCGCGGCGAGCACCCCGGTCGTGTTGCGGGCGACCGCATCTACCTCGACGCACCCGTTCACGCAGGTCACCGCCGACAGCTCGACGTCTGGCCGGCTCGTCAGGTAGATGAGGGCGAGCGCGTCGTCCATTCCGGTATCCATGTCTGCCAGGACACGCAATTGACCATCGACCTCTTTCGTGTCTGAGAGCATCAGCGAGTGGTCCCGTCCGGGCGCCGGCCGGCGGCCGCGGGCGGTCTCAGCCGCCGGCCGGACACCATGAGCGCGACCAGCACCGCCACGTACGGCACGACGAACGCCACCTGCTCGGGCAGCGTGTCGGTCATGGCGAAGACGGTGCCCAGGGCCGCGGCGGCAAGCGCGAGAACAGCGATCCCACGGCGCCGGGTCCGCGCCGCCGCGGGATCGCCGCGCCAGGCCGGGGCCCGCAGCAGCATCAGCCCACAGGCCACGGCCGCGACGAGCAGCAACGCGTGGACGGCCGCGCTGCCTCCCCGAAGCTGCAGCGCGTCCATGTACCCGTACAGGAACGACCCCGCGAGCGCACCGGAAGGCCGCCAGTTGCCGAACACCATCGCGGCCAGGCCCATGTAGCCCCGGCCGCCGGTCTGCCCGTCGCGGTAGAGCCCCGCGCCGACCAGCACGAGGATCGCGCCGCCGAGACCGGCCAGCGCGCCGGAGGAGACGACGGCCCCGTAGCGCAGCGCGGTGACCCGCACGCCCATGCTCGCCGCCGCGGCCGGGTTCTCGCCGCAGAAGCGCAGGCGCAGCCCGTACGAGGTGCGCCACAGCAGCCACCACGACAACGGGACCAAAACGAGCGTGAGCACTACGCCCGATGACAGCCCGCCGAGCCCGAACGGCAGCGGCACTTCGGGCAGCCGGGGCGCGGGCGGCGACTGGGTGGCGCCGCCGCCCGGCATGCTGGTGAACGTGATCGAGGACAGGTACTTGGCCACTCCCGGGGCGAGAAGGTTGATGGCCACGCCGGCGACGATGTGATCCACTCCGAAGGTGACCGTCGTGACCGCGTGCAGGGCCCCGCCGAGCGCGCCGCAGGCGGCGCCGAGGACGAGGCCGGCGGCGGGCCCCCACTGCAGAGCTCCATAGGCCGCGCCCCAGGTGCCGAGGATCATCATGCCCTCGAGGCCGATGTTGACCACGCCCGCACGCTCAGCCCAGACGCCGCCGAGGGCGGCCAGGGCCACCGGCGAGGTCAGCGCGAGGGCCGCCGACAGGGTGCCGCCGGATATCAGCCCGGCGCCCTCGGGCAGGGTCAGCACCGTGACCAGCAGCCCGCCGGCCATGGCCAGGAGCGGCCAGAGCCGCCCCGGGGGAAGCAGGGAAAGGACACGCCGGCCCGCCAAGAGGGTCATGTCGCCGCCTTTCCGCGGGCGGGCCGGGCGGCGGCCGGTTCGCCCGCGGTCGGCGGCGCAGCCAGGCTGGGCGTGGCTTGCCGTTCGCGGCGGGCGCGCCAGCGGGCGCTCAGCTCGTAGGCGATGACCACCGCCAGGACGATCAGACCTTCCATGATGCGGACGACCTCGTTGCTGATGTCGAGTAGCTGGAGCACGTTGGAGGAGTTGTCGAGGAAGGAGAACAGGAGCGCGCCGAAGGCCATCCCCGCCGCGCGGTTGCGCCCGATGAGGGCGACCGCGATGCCGATGAAGCCGAGCCCGGAAGGGAAGCTGAGCGAGAAGCCGCCCGAATCGCCCAGCAGGGCGGGCATGCCGGCCAGCCCGGCCGTTGCCCCGGACAGCAGCATGGTGATCACGGTGATGCGCGCCGTCGAGGTCCCGCCGAAGCGGGCCGCGTCCGGCGAGCGCCCGATGGCGCGCAGGTCGAAGCCGAAGACCGTGCGCTCCAGCAGGACGTAGAAGGCGATTCCGGTGGCCAGCGCGAGCAGCGAGGTCCAGTAGAGGGTGGCGCCGTGCGCGACAGTGGTGAATCCGGGGTCGCGCAGGCTCGGGGGCAGGGGGGCCGTGCCGAGGTTGTTGCCGCCCCCGCCGTCGGCGCCCAGCCGCCCTGGGACGAGCAGGTAGGAGATGAGGCCGATCGCGATGAAGTTCAGCGCGATCGTGGAGATCACCTCGTTGACGCCCTTGATCGCCGCCGCGATGCCGGCCCAGATCGCCCCGGCGGCCATGGCCGTCAGGAGCACGACCGCGTTCCCGGCGATGGGCGGCAGCCTCAGCTCGGCCCCGACGGCGGCGGCGCACAGGGCCGCGATCCGGTACTGGCCTTCGACTCCGATGTTGAACAGGTTGAGCCGGAAGGTGAAGGCGACGGCGACTGCCGAGATGTAGTAGGCGGCGGCTGAGTTCAGGATGATGGCGGCGCTCGAACCGCTCAGGGCGTTCGTCACCATGGCCTCGGCCGCGTCGAGTGGGGAGGCGCCGGTCGCCGCGAGGATGAGGCAGGCCGCGCCGGCGGCGAGGACGAGCGCCGCTGCCGGCGCCAGGAGGCCGGCGGCCACGCCGCGCAGCGAGGTCAGGAGGCCGGCGGCCAGGCCGCGCGGGTTGGCGGGCAGGCTCATCGCGCGACCTGTCCGGCTCCGGACATGGCCATGCCGAGCTGCTCGGCGCTGGTCCGCCGGGGATCGACCTGCGCGACGAGTCGGCCGCGCAGCATCACCAGCAGCTGGTCCGACCTGCTCAGCAGCTCGTCGAGGTCGGCCGAGACGAGCAGCACGCCCGCCCCTGCCGCGACCGCGTCCTCGATCCGCCGCCAGATCTGCTGCTGGGCCGCGATGTCGACGCCCCGCGTCGGATGCGCGGCGAGCAGCACCTTCGGCTCGCCGGCGAGCTCGCGTCCGATGACGAACTTCTGCTGGTTACCGCCGGACAGCGACGCGGCGGCGACCCCGGCGTCGCGTACCCGGACGTCGTAGTCGCGCATCAGGCGCTCGGTGTCGCGGCGGGCGGCCCTGCGGGTGAGCCACCCGCGCCTGCTGTTCGGCGGCGCCGACTGGCGGCCGAGCATCCGGTTCTCCCACAACGGAGCCTCCAGGAGCAGGGCCTGGCGGTGCCGGTCCTCGGGGACGACCGCGACGCCGGCCGCTCGCCGCCACCTGAGGTCGGTGTTCGTGATGTCCCGGCCGAACAGCGTCAGCCTGCCGCGGTCGGGGCGGCGTACTCCGGCGGCGCATTCGATCAGCTCGGTCTGCCCGTTCCCCTCGACCCCGGCGATACCCACGACCTCGCCCTCTCGCACGTCGAGCGAGAGGGAGTCGAGGGCCTGCCTGCCGTCGGTCAGGCGCAGGGACACCTCCTCGAAGCGGAGCGCGACCCGCCCGGCCGGGCGCGCGGGCCGTTCGGTCCTTACCAGCTCGGCACCGATCATGAGGTGGGCCAGCTCGCGAGAGGAGACCTCGTCGGCGGGAAGCGAGTCGGCCACCGTGACCCCGCGCCGGATGACGGTCACGTCGTCGGCCACCGCAAGCACCTCGTCCAGCTTGTGCGAGATGAACAGGATCGACAGCCCGCGTGTCCTGAGCCGGTCGAGGCTCGCGAACAACCGCTCGACCTCCTGAGGCACCAGGACGGCGGTCGGCTCGTCGAGGATGAGGATCCGCGCGCCCCGGTAGAGCGACTTGACGATCTCGACCCGCTGGCGGTCGGCCACGCTCAGGCCGCCGGTCTCAGCGTGCGGGTGCACCGTCACGCCGAGGTTCGCGCAGACCTCCTCGATCCTGCGTGCCGCGGCCGGAAGGTCGAGCACGCCCGCCCGGCCCGGTTCGGCGCCAAGGACGACGTTCTCCAGTACGGACAGGTTGTCGGCCAGCATGAAGTGCTGGTGGACCATGCCGAGGCCGGCGGCGATCGCCTCGCGCGGGGAGGTGAAGCGGACCGGCTCGCCGTCCAGGTGGATCTCGCCGGCGTCCGGCCGGTGCATCCCGTAGAGGAGCTTCATCAGCGTGGACTTGCCCGCGCCGTTCTCGCCCACGACCGCGTGTACGGTGCCGGCTCGCAGCGTGAGGCTGACGTCCTCGTTCGCGACGACGCCGGGGAAGCGCTTGCGCAGGTGCCGGACCCGCAGGGCCGGTGGCGCGCCGGGCGGCGCCGAGGTGCTCATGCTCCTGCCTTCGGGGTGGTGGGCACGGTGATCTCCTTGTCCGCGATGCCGCGGCGCAGTTCCTCCAGGCGGGGGCCGATGTCGTCGACGAATCCGCCGGAGGTGGCGTAGGCGACGCCGTCGCGCTTGAGGTCGTAGCTGTGCTCGCCGGCTTTGAACGCCTTGCGCCCCGCGTCACGGATGAACGCGAAGACGGCCGTGTCCACGCGCTTGATCATCGAGGTGAGGATGACGTCCTTGACCGCGCTCAGAGCCGGTTGGAGGTACTGGTCGGAGTCGACGCCGATGGCCCGTTCGCCGAGGTCGTGCGCGGCCTGGAAGACGCCGATGCTGGATGCTCCGGCGGCGACGAAGACGATGTCCGCGCCGCGCTGGTACAGGCCCTTGGCCGCGACCTGGCCCTTGTCGGGCGAGCTGAAGCCGGAGAAGTCCGGCGCCTGGCTCAGATACTGGACCAGTATCTTCTTCTTCGGGTCGATCCGTGCCACGCCGGCCTCGTAGCCGGCCAGGAACTTCTGGATGAGAGGGGTATTGGTGCCGCCGATGAAGCCGACCGAGTCGCTCCTGCTTTTCAGCGCGGCGGCGGCACCGACGAGGTAGGAGCCTTCGTGCTCGGCGAAGACCAGGTCGGCGATGTTGGCGCCGGTGGCCTCGGAGCTGTCGATGAGGGCGAAGCGGGTTCCGGGGAACTCCGCGGCCACCTTCTGCAGCGGCTTGGCGTAGGCGAAGCCAACCGCGATGACCGGGTCGAAGTCCTGCTGGGCCAGCAGCCGCAGCCGCTGCTCCTTGGCCTGGTCGGACTCACCCGCGGTGGCCTCCAGCTCCTGCGCCTTGGCGATCTGGAGCTCCTTGGCCGCCCTGTCCAGGCCCTTGGCGGCGGCGTCGTTGAACGACTGGTCGCCACGCCCGCCGATGTCGTACGCGAGCCCCACCCGCAGCCCCTCGCGGGCCACCGGGGCCGATCGCGCGCCACACCCGGTGACCATCGCGGCCACCGCGAGCAGCGGAAGAAGCCGTGTCAATGCATGACGCATGTGCGCCTCCTGATCTGACGAGACAGGTGAGCCGGGCAGGGCACATCGCGCGCTCGCGCAGCGAAGGCCGCCGTCGCCCGGCCGGGAAGCGTCTGCTGAGCGGTGGTAGAACCGCAGCTCAGCAGGGCTGAACCATTTGGTTCACCATAGCGAGCAGCTCCCCGGAACGGAAGATGTGAAATCGAAAAAGGGAAGAAAGCCGACATCAGGCGGGCCATCCTGCACCGGACGCGCCGATATCGAGATGCCCTTGGGGGCGCTGTCTTCCGGTAATCTGACGTTAGTTGACATTTTTTGACAGGGTAAATGTGACTGGACGTTGCCGCCATCGCGTATTCTGACGTTTATTGACGTTCCTTGACGGCGATGGGATGTGAACAGTGTGGTCGGCATAGCGCTACCTGGACGTGAGCAGTTGCCCTCCGGCCCGGCACGAGACCTGGTCGAGGCTCTGCACGGGCTCTACCAAGGTGCTGGAATGCCAGGAGTGCGGCGGATCGCCGGCGCGGTCATGGACGGCGACTTCCTCGACACGATCAGCCATGAAAAGGTCGCCGCGATGCTGCGCGGGAGCGGGTTGTCGCGATGGTCAAAGCTGGAGCCGGTAGTGCGCGTGCTCGCGGCGTGGAACAACCCCCCGCTCGACCCGGACCGGCAGACGGCCGTGTTTCAGGCGCTCTGGCGTGCCGCCGCGGCGAAAGGGAGGGAGGTCAACGCGGAACTCGCCGGTGAGGTCACCGTGGAAGAGCAAGAACACGGGCGTCACCAGGCCGCACTCCCCCAGAGCCAGGAAGACGACAGCGGCGACGTGGCAGGTGGTGATGCCCCTTCGGACAAGAACGACCGACGCAAGCTGGAGCTGTTGAACTCGGTCGTCAACTACATGCTGGAGCAAGGGTCCGCGGCGGCGACGTTGCGTGATCTCTCACGGGCGGCGGGGTCGAACAACCGCATGCTGCTGTACTACTTCGGCTCCAAGGAGGACTTGGTCCGTGAAGCCCTCGACGTAGCATTGCTGCGGTATCCGCTGTTGAAGGATGCCGATCGCCATATCGCGCGCTTGGACATCCCGCTGAAGGCGCGGCTGGATGAGACCTGGCGCGCCCTCTGCCGCGAGGAGAATCTGCCCTACCTGCGGCTGCTCTTCGAGTCCGTGGGGCTGGCCGTACACCAGCCTCAGCGGATACCGGGGTTGCTGCGGCACTTCGGCCACGATTGGGTGGACACCGCGACCGATGCCCTGATCAAGGACGGTCTGCCGGACGGCCCGGCCAGACGGCTGGCCAAAGAGATCGTGGCCCTGTGGCGTGGGCTGCAACTGGATCTGCTCACCACCGGGGACATGGAAGAGGTGACCGCCGTGCACGACATCGCGGCAGAGGCGATCGCCAACCGGGCCGAGCCCTTGCGCACACGTACATAGGCAGCCGCCAGGGTCATTTTCCGATCAGAGCGCCGGACAAGACACGTTGAACACCGTCGACGATGACGTCACGTACGTCGGACGGCCGCGCGGAGTAGGCCAAGGCGGACCAGACATCCCGGCAGCCCTCGAAATGCGGCCGTGACAGGTCCACCACCTGAAGAGTGGCGCGCTTGCCGACCTCGAGCGTGCCGATCTCCTCGGCCAGGCCCAGGGCTCGGGCGCCGTGAACGGTGGCCATGTCGATGGCCTGCTCCGCCGTGATCAAAGCGGGGTCGCCGGAGACTCCCTTGTGGAGGGTGGCGGCAAGTTTGACCGCCGACCACACGTCCAGCCCGTTGCTGCTCACCGCGCTGTCGGTGCCAAGAGCCACGGTGACGCCGGCCTCGAGGAGCTTGCCCACGGGAGCGACCCCGCAGGCGAGTTTGAGATTCGACCACGGGCAGTGCGCGACCGAAGTGCGCGTAGCCGCCAGCGTCTCGATGTCGCGGCCATGGAGTTCGACGGCATGCGCGATCACGGTCTTGGGCCCCAGAAGGCCCGTTTGATCCAGGACCTGGACGGGGGTGGCGCCGTGCAGCCGGCGGACGTCCGCCACTTCCCGCTCGCTCTCGCCGGCGTGGACGTGAACCCGGCAGCCATGGCGTCGTGCGAGCCCGGCCACCTGTTCCAGCTGTTTCCTGGTCAAGGCATACGTGCTGTGCGGCATCAGCGCCGGCGCCGCAGGGTCTCCAACCGGGAAGCCGGCCAGTCGCTCCTCCGCGTCCCGGAGCGTCTCGGTGAAGGACCGCGGATCCGGATTGGCGAAGTTGGCGAAGGTGGGCCCGCTGACGACATGAAGCCCGTAATCCGCCGCCGCGGCGACCGTCGCATCGCTGAACCAGTACATGTCCAGGGCCGCGGTGGTCCCCGCCAGCATGGACTCGGCCGCCGCTGACGCCGCGCCCCGGCCGACGGTGTCCGGCGTCAGGACGTTCGCCTCTTCGGTGGTGAGCCGGGATACGAACTCCTCCAGCGCCACATCATCGGCCATCCCCCGAAACAGCGTCATCGCCAGATGGGTGTGGGCGTTGATCATCCCGGGAAGCACCGCGCAGCCGGTCGCATCGATCTCGTGGGCGCTCTGGTAGCGGAGGAACTCACGGTCATCCTCGATGGCGGTGATCCGTCCATCCTTGATCCCCAGGAAACCGTCGGGGAAGGCGGCGCGGGCCGCGTTCATGGTCAGGATGTGTCCATGCCGGATGACCAGGTCGAACTCAGGTCCGTGTTCGTTCGGCATTGCTGTCCTCTCGGGGTTGAGGGTTCCGCTCATGAGAGCCACTATATTGAACCAAATGGTTCACCCTGCTGCGCATCCTGCCTTACAGTGGCGGCATGAACGATCACTTTGAAGCGCCTGTCGAGGCCTATGAACCCCCCTACTACGTGGCTGTCTTCACCACGGCGCGAACCCCGGACCAGAGCGGCTACAGCGAGACCGCCGCACGCATGGAAGACCTGGTGAAGGACGTCCCTGGGTTCCTGGGGATGGACCAGGCGCACACTCCTGGTGGGCTGTCCATCACCGTCGGGTACTTCCGCGACGCCGACGCCCTCACGGAGTGGCGGTCCAACGCCGAGCACCGCGCGGCGCAGAAGCGCGGGCAAGCCGAGTGGTACCAGAGCTACACGCTGCATGTGGCGAAAGTGGAGCGGAGCCACGGGTTCACGCGAGCACAGGCCCCGCAGAGCCCGGCAGCAGGCTGACCAAGGCCTCGACAGCGCCCTTCAGCCGTTGGCCGGCAGCGGTGATCAGTGACGCCGGTCAGCCGGTGCCGCCGGGAGAGATCAGGCCGGTCTCGTAGGCGACCACCACGGCTTGGACACGGTCGCGCAGGTCGAGCTTGGACAGGATGCTCGCGACGTGGGTCTTCACCGTGGCCACGCTGAGGGTCAGCCGGTCGGCGAGTTCGGCGTTGCTCAGGCCGGTGGCCAGCAGGCGCAGCACCTCCAGTTCCCGGGGCGTCAGCTGGTGCAGATCGCGGTGGAGGGTGGGCTTCGCGTCGTCGCGGCGGGCGAAACGCTCGACCAGGCGGCGGGTGATGGTGGGCGCGAGCAGGGCGTCGCCGGAGCGCACCAGACGTACCGCGGCCACCAGGTGCTCGGGTGAGACGTCCTTGAGCAGGAACCCGCTCGCCCCCGCGGCGAGCGCGGCGTACACGTAGTGGTCGAGGTCGTAGGTGGTCAGGATCAGCACGCGGGTGTCCTCGGCACCGCCCGCGAGGATCCGCCGGGTGGCTTCGAGGCCGTCCATCTGCGGCATCCGGATGTCCATGAGCACGACGTCGGGCCTGGTACGGCGGACCGCGGCGACGGCTTCGCCCCCGTTGGCGGCCTCGGCCGCCACCTCGATGCCGTGGGCGGCGAGAATCATGCGAAATCCCATGCGTACCAGTGCCTGGTCGTCGGCGATGACGGCGCGCAACCGCTCGGTCATGCGGTCCTCCAGGAGACGCGGGCCTTGATCCGGAATCCGCCCCCGGGCGTCCGTCCGGCGTCCAGGGTCCCGCCATAGACAGCGAGCCGCTCGCGCAACCCGATCAGCCCCCTGCCGTCGCCGGTCCGCGGCCCGGCGCTCCGTGTCCCGCCGGTGTCGCTCACCTCGATCTCCAGCCAGTCGCCGTCATGGCCGATCGTCACGGACGCGGCGGCCCCGGGCGCGTGCTTGATCGTGTTGGTGAGGGCTTCCTGCACGACGCGGTAGGCGGCGAGGTCGATCCCGGGAGGTAACGGCCCGGGCGGCGACACCGCGGCGCGCACCGGCACTCCGGCGGCGCGGACTCGTTCCACCAGGCCGTCGAGCTGTTCGAGCCCGGGTTGGGGTTCGAGCCCGTCAGCTGGCCCGTCGAGGCGTTCACCGCCCGGGCCGGCGAGCAGGCCCATGACATGGCGCAGCTCGGCCATGGCGGCCCGGCCGCCGGACTCGATCGCGAGCAGAGCCTGCTTCGACTGTTCCGGCTCCATGTCCATCACGCTGCGGGCCGCGCCGGCCTGGATCACCATCACATTGACATTGTGGGTCACCACATCGTGGAGCTCGGCGGCGATCCGGGACCGCTCCTCCGCCACAGCCCTGCGCATGGCGTCCGCCTGCGCCTGCTGCACCTCGGCGAGCCGGTGCCGGCTGGCTCCCAGCTGCCGCCGCCAGAAGCGAACGAAGCTCCCGAAGACACCGACGCTCAGCAGGACGACGAACGGCCCCATCCAATTCGGCAGCGCGGGCGCGACGTCCCGGAAGGCGCCACCTGCGAGCCCGGCCGCGAGCACGAGGCCACCCATCGCCAGAATTCGGTGACGGCTGCGGGCGGCGACACCGTACGCGGCGACAGCGCAGGTCAGCACGGTGATCCACGTGGCACCCGCGTGGGTGACCAGCGCCGCGGCCACCACCACCCAGAAGGTGATGAGCGGGTACCGGCGCCGCGCCGCCAGCGGTAACGCCGTCAGCGCCACCAGGAACACGGGCGGGTCGTAGGGCAGAGGCTGGGCAGGCTCGTCGCCGGTCGGGATATCAGGCATTGCCGGCATATCAGGAGCCGGCGGTGGGAGCGAGGGGGTAGGTCGGAGCCGCAAGTACTCGATCACTTCGGGCTGATTCGTGACAGGGCCGATCACTGGATGTCGCACCGCCAGGGTCACCGCGATGACCGTCAGGACGATCGCGACCAGCACGTCGACGGCGAGTGCCCTGCGAGACGGCCTTGGGGGTCCGTCACTGCTCAGCCCCGGCGTGTCCCGGACGCTGGGCTGGTGCGGGTGGTCCTCGTCCAGCCGGCTGTCCAGGTCGAGCACATGTCGCCACCATGGTGGTCGTTCACCGGTTTCCACCGGCACATTGTCACGCCTGCCTGTCCGTCCCGCATCGGCCGTTGTGACGGGGTTCACGGTCTTGGGGAGTAGATCGCAGGGATGACCTGGCGGCCCGTCGCTCTCAGGAGGTACGCGATCTCGGTATGACGGCCGAGGCGCGTCGGCATGGGCAGTGCCTAGTTTTGTTCCCGCCATCCCGCCGCTCTGAAGCCGCGGTTCCGGCCTGGGCCTCGACGAAAGCATCGAGGCGCTGTTCATGACTCCCTTTCGGACCACCGCTCAGGAGGACATAACGTGACCGCTGTCCTGGAAGCCCAGGCACTGGGCAGGAAGTACGGCAAGCGCTGGGCGCTGCGCGAGTGCACCATCGACATCCCGGCGGGCCACGTCGTGGGGTTGGTGGGCCCCAACGGAGCCGGCAAGACGACGCTGCTGAAGCTGGCCGGCGGCCGGCTCGAACCGACCACGGGCGGCATCATCGTGCTCGGCGGCCGACCCGGGGACACGCCCGCGCAGCTGGCCAAGGTCGGGTTCGTCGCCCAGGACACCCCCGTCTACGCGGGACTGACCGTCGCCGAACACCTGCGGCTGGGAGCCCGGCTCAACCCACGCTGGGACGCCGCCATGGCACGGGAGCGCATCACGCAGCTCGGCCTCGTCCCCACCCAACGGGCGGGGAAGCTGTCGGGCGGCCAGCGTGCCCAGCTCGCCCTCACCCTCGGCCTGGCCAAGCGGCCCGAGCTGCTGATCCTGGACGAGCCGGTCGCCTCGCTCGACCCGCTGGCCCGCCGCGAGTTCCTACAGGGCCTGATGGAGGCGGTCGTCGAGCACAAGCTGAGCGTGGTGCTCTCCTCCCACCTGGTCGCCGACCTGGAACGGATCTGTGACTACGTGATCGTGCTCGCCGACTCCCGCGTCCAACTGGCCGGGGAGGTCGACCAGTTACTGGCCGCCCATCACCGGCTCACCGGCCCACGCCGCGACCCCGACCGGCTCCCCGCCGACCAGCACGTCATCTCCGCCGGCCACACCGACCGGCAGAGCACGTACGTGGTCCGTACCGACGCCCCGATCCACGACCCCGCCTGGACGGTCACCCAGCTCAGCCTGGAGGACCTCGTCCTGGCCTACATGGACAAGCGCACCGCCGACAACCGGCGAGCCGTCCCGGAGGTGCGGCGATGATCTGGCTGGCCTGGCGCCAGTTTCGCGGCTCGGCCACGATGATGGCTGCCGTACTCGTGGTCGTCGTCGCCGCCCTGGCCCTGACCGGCCCGAATCTGGCCGCCGGCTACGCTGCCGGGATTGCCGACTGCACCCCGGACGACACCTGCCTCGACTTCTTCGACCGGTTCTTCGGCGAGTACGACATCCTCTTCCTGGCCCTCACCCTCGTCGTGCTGATCCTGCCGGCGCTGGTCGGGCTTTTCTGGGGAGCGCCGTTGATCGCCCGTGAGCTGGAGGCGGGCACGCATCTGCTGGTGTGGAACCAGAGCGTCACCCGCGGCCGCTGGCTGGCGGTCAAGCTCGGGCTCACCGGCCTGGCGGCCGTGGCCGCCGCCGGCGTGTGCGGCCTCGCGGTGACCTGGTGGTCCGCCCCCCTCGACAAGTCGGCCGTGCCGGAAATGGCGCAGATGGCTCCCGTGGTGTTCGGCGCGCGCGGTATCGCCCCGATGGGGTACGCCGTCTTCGCCTTCGTCCTCGGGGTGACCATGGGCATGCTCGTGCGCCGCACGCTGCCCGCCATGGCTCTCACCCTGGTCCTCTTCGCCGCAGTTCAGATCGCCATGCCGCTGCTCGTCCGTCCCCACCTGATGCCCCCGGTCGCCGGGACCTTCGAGCTCGGCGGGGAGAACATGGACGGCCTCGACGCGCCGAGCGGCGGATCCCTGCAAATCTTCCTGAGGACGTCGGCCGTTCCCGGCCACGCGGGCGCCTGGGTCCTGTCCAGCAAGCTGGTCGATCCGTCCGGACGTACGATCTCCAGCGGAGACGGAAGCTCGGGACCGTCATCGACGATCGTGCGGGCCGTCCCGGTCTCCACGACGTCGGGACCCTGCTCACCGCTGGGGCTACCCGCGGGAGGATGCACGGCCGAGATCAACCGGCTGGGCTACCGGCAGCAGGCGACCTACCAGCCCCTCGACCGCTTCTGGCCCTTCCAGTGGATCGAGACCGGGATCTACGCCCTGCTCACCCTCGGCCTCACGTGGTTCTCCTTCTGGTGGATCCGGAAGCGTCTGTCATGACCGTCGTCAGAACCGCGGCCGCCGGACTCGCGCTCCTGCTGGCCGCGGCCTGCACCGCGCCGACGCCACCGCGCGCCCAGGCAGGCACACCAGCCGGTACGGTCTGCGCGCCACCCTCGGGAGTCCCCGAGGCGGAGACGGCCACCACGATCGACGTCATCGAGCAGGCGTACTTCTGCATCCTCGGCACCTACTACAGCGGCGCCACGCTGGACGCCCGCTCGCTGCTGACCGCCGGATTCGTCGCCCTGACCCAGGAGCTCAACCGCAACGGGCGCGACGTACCCGAGGCGACCATGCCCGCGCTGACCAGCGACCGCAAAGCCGACTGGGCGGCTTTCGAGAACGCCTACCGGAAGACCACCGACCAGGTTCCCGGCCTGCGCGACAAGCTGGCCGTCGTCACCCTCGAAGCCATCGTGGCCGCCCTCGGCGACAATCACGCCCGCTGGGCGCACCAACCCGAGCGACCGCTCGACTACTACGACGGTGACGGCTACGACCTGGGGCTCGAGGCGAACGTCAGTGCCTCGCAGGTGAACGACAACCCCGGCGTCGCCCTCCCGCCGCTGTTCGTCACCGGCGTGCTGGGTGGCGCCGCGCAGGCGGCCGGGCTGCGCCCGGGTGACATCATCGAATCGATCAACGGATCGGCGCCCTTCATCGACGGCAAGTCCGGCCCCGCGATCGCCGCCCTCTACCCCGAGTACCCGGACGCGCGCCCGGTCCGGCTGCGGCTGCTGCGGCAGGCCACCGGCCGCCGCTGGAGCGTGACGCTCAAGCCCGGCCTCTACCAGCGGGATCTGGCCGCTCTGCAGGTGGTGCGGTCGAAGCTGCTGGAGGACGACATCGCCTACGTACGGCTGGCCGGGTTCGCTCCCGACTCCGCGAACCGGGTTCTCAAGGCGATCTCCAGGCTGCGCACCGGCCGGACCCTTACCGGCGTCGTGCTGGACCTGCGCGGCAACGGCGGCGGCAGCCCCGTGGAGGCGACCCGGCTGGTGAGCGCGTTCGGCCACGGCAAGGTCACCGCCTACCAGTGCACCGTGGACGCCAAGTGCCAAGCCATGTCGACCGACGACACCGTCGAGCTGCTCCACCTGCCGCTGGTGGTGCTCACCGACCGTAGTTGCGCCTCAGCCTGCGAACACTTCAGCTCCGCCATCAAGGACCTGCGCCTCGGCCGGCTGGTCGGCACCAGAACCGCCGGCGTCATCTCCGGCCCGGCGCAGACGTACCTGCTCGCCAACAACACCCTGCTGAGCCTCCCCGCCAGACACCACCTCGGGCCCAACCGCGAGGTGATCGACCGCATCGGCGTGCCACCCGACCACTACGTACCCCTGACCCCGAAGGACGCGGCCGCCGGACGCGACCCCGCCCTGGCCAAGGCCCTGACCTTGCTGCACGCGTGAAGGGACCTCACCATGAGAAGACTCCTGGCCCTCGCCGCGGGACTGGCCGTCCTCACCGCGTCCGCCTGCTCCACGCCCGCGCCGCCCAGATCCGACGCGCCGCGGACCAAACCGCCCGGCCCCGCCACCCTGCCCGCCCCCACCGGCCCCCGGCCGGTCGGCACGACCGCCCTGCATCTGACCGACACCTCCCGCCCCGATCCCTGGGACCCCGACGTCGACGCCAGGGAGCTCAAGGTCACCTTGTGGTATCCGACCAGGCAGCGTGACGGCCAGCGCTCGCCCTACATGACAGCCAAGGAAGCGGAACTCCTCCTCAAAGGCTCCGGGATCGCTACCGCGCCGTACGACACGCTGAGCAAGACACGAACCAACGCCGTCAAGGACGCCGACCCCTTCGGGCGCAAGCTTCCGCTGGTGGTGCTCTCACCCGGCTTCACCAAACCGATGAGCACGCTCACCTCCCTGGCCGAGGACCTCGCCAGCCGAGGCTACGTCGTGGCCGGAATCGACCACACCTACGAAAGCTACGCCACCACCCTGTCCGACGGCCGGGTCGCCGAATGCCTCGCCTGCGACAGCGACACCGACCCGGGCTCCCACGCCGCACTGGTCCAGGGCCGGGCCGCCGACGTCTCCTTCGTCCTCGACCAGCTGACCGCCAAGTGGCAGCATTCCGAACTGATTGACCGCAAAAAGATAGCGATGGTAGGCCAGTCGATCGGCGGAGCCGGCGCCGTGGCCGCCATGGTCAAAGACCCACGCATACGCGCCGGAATCGACATGGACGGCACCACCTACGCCCGGATCCCCAAGAGCGGCCTCTCCCGGCCGTTCATGTTCCTGGGTTCGCAAGAGCATGTCCCGGGCGGCCGCGACAATTCGTGGGACCGCGACTGGAAACTGCTGACCGGGTGGAAGCGCTGGCTCGTGCTGTCGGACGCCGAACACCAGTCCTTCACCGACATCCCGCTGGTGGCAGACGTCCTCGGTCTCGAATCTCTCCCTGGCATGATGCCCGCGGCCCGCGGCGCGGAGCTCACCCGCACCTACGTGGCAGCCTTCCTCAACCGGCATCTGAAGTCGCAGCGACAGCCCCTCCTGGACAAGCCGTCATCGCGCTACCCCGAGGCCAAGTTCTGCCCCGCGGCCTGCGCTCAATCCTGAGGCCCGGCGGCCCCTGAAGCTGGTCGGGGGATGCTGAAGACGCTGGATGCCTGCCTGGTCCGGTGATTCACGGCACGTGGAAGGTGTTGGTCTGCGTGGTGTTGTCGCCGATCTGCACCCCCATGGAATGCGCGACATTGACGGAGTACTTTCCCGCGCGTGCGCCTTCAGCATCCAGGAGCACCATGACCTTCTGAGCCGCCGCTATCAGGGCCGGGTCGTCACCCACTCGGACGTGTTCCAGTTCGGCGGTCAACTCCTCCTGGTTCTCGCCGACCTCCCGTTCGACCCGGCCCCGGGTCGAAAATGCGAACATGAACGAGGGCGGTGACCCGATTGACGCGCGCGGCGCGTTCGGCGTGTTGATCGGTGATCACGGCACGCAGATCAACTATTACTACGGCCGGACCGCGACCGACGGTGTGGCCCCGCCGCCCCTGGTTGCCATGTCGGGGGAGATCGAGTCTCCATACCGGGGACTGGCCGCCTTCGAGGAGCGGGACGCGGCGTTCTACTGCGGCCGGGAGCTCACCGTCGGCCAAGTGCTCGAACGGATGTCGCGGCTGCTGGACGAACGGGGCCTGCTCGTGGTGTCGGGGGCGTCGGGCGCGGGCAAGTCGTCGCTGCTGCGGGCCGGGGTCCTGCCGCGGATCAGGAGAGAAGGGCTGGCGGAGGCGCCGGAGGCAAAGGACTGGCCGTGCCTGGTGTTCACGCCCGGCCCGGCTCCCCTGGACGAACTGGCCGTGCGGACGGCGGCGCTGGCGGGGATCGACGCGATCTCCGTACGGACATCGCTGGAGTCCGGCCCTGCCGCGTTCGCGCTGACGGCCCGCCAGGCGGCGCTCAAGCAGTCAGCGGGCCGGTTGCTGCTGGTCGTTGACCAGTTCGAGCAGCTTTTCACCAGATGCCCAGATCCGCACGAGCAACGCGCGTTCATCACCGCCCTGCACGCCGCCGCGACGTTGGGGCACGACGTACGACAGATCCCGGCGGCGCTGGTCGTGCTGGTGGTCCGGGCCGACTTCGAGGCGCGCTGCGCCGACCATCCCCAGCTGACGGACGCCATCCAGAACCGCTACCTGGTAACGGCAATGACGGGACGGCAACTGCGGCTGGCCATCACCGAACCTGCGACCAGGATCGGCTCCGGCGTCGAGGAGGCGCTGGTGGAGATCCTGCTGAAGGAGGTGCGCGGGGCAGGCTCGCTGCCGCTGCTGTCACACGCCCTGGACCAGGCGTGGCGGCGGAAGGCCGGACAGCGGCTGACGGTCGCCGACTACGAGCGGACCGGCGGCATCGAAGGCGCCATCGCCGTCAGCGCGCAGAACGCCTACGAACGGCTCACGCCGGAGCAGCGCGACGCCGCCCGCGAGGTTTTCACCCGGTTGTCGGCCGCCGGCGACGACGGCACAGACATCGCACGCCGCGCCGAGCAGGCCGAGCTGTACGCAGGCGGGGGCACGTCGCAGTCTCAGAACGTCAGCGCGGTCCTGGAGTCGTTCGCCTCCGAACGGCTCCTGACCCTCGCCGCCGACACGGTGGAGCTCAGCCACGAGGTGCTCCTGAGCGCCTGGCCCCTCCTGCGTGACGAATGGCTCGCCGAGACTCGCACCGACCGCCTCATCCGCACCCGGCTGCAGGTCAGAGCGGCCGAATGGGCGGGTGACAATCGCGACCCGTCCTACCTGTACAGCGGCAACCTCCTGCAGGCGGCCATGGACGCGGACGCGCGCGCCACCGACGCCCCGGAGCGTCATCCCTCACTCAGCCGGGACGAACAAGACTTCCTGCTCGCGAGCCGGCGAGCCCATCAACGGGGTGTACGCCGGCGGCGAGCCTTCGTCGCCTTCCTCATGGCCTTGATCATGGTTTTGGCCGTGGTCACCGTCGCGGCTTACCGAGCCAGTGACGAGGCGGTCCGCCAGCGGGACATCGCGGCCTCGAACCAAGTCGCCATCCAGAGCGCGGACGTAGACGATCCCACATTGTCCAGGCTGCAGAGCGTCGTGGCCTGGCGGATCAATCCGTCACCGCAGAGCAGATACGCCATGAAGGTCGCGGCCGCCCGCGATGACATCGCCACGCTCACCGGGCACAGCGGCTGGGTCCTGGCGATCCAGTTCAGCCCCGACGGCCGGATCCTGGCGAGCGCGGGCGACGACAACACGATCCGGCTGTGGGACGTGGCCGCCCGCCGGCAGATCGGCCGCGCCTTCACCGCGGGGACCGGACCGGTCCTGACACTGGCGGTCTCGCCCGACGGCAAGACACTCGCCACAGGAGGCACCGACAATGCGGTACGCCTGTGGGACGTCGCCAGCCACCGCCAGGTCGCGGCACTCAAAGCCCACGCCGAGGTCGTGGGATCGGTGGCGTTCTCACCCAACGGCAGGATGCTGGCCAACTCCAACGGCGACGGGTCAGTCCGGTTATGGAATCTGGCGACTCGCCGGCAGGTCGCCACGCTCAGGGGACATCCCGGCCACAGCGGCTCCGTCGAGGTGGCCTTCTCCCCCGACAGCCGAATCCTGGTCACCGCCGCCAAGACCGTACAGTTCTGGGACACCGCCACCCATCGCAAGCTCGGCGGCCCCCTCATCGGCCACACCGAGCAGGTGAACGCGCTGGAGTTCTCGCCTGACGGCAAGACACTCGCGAGCGCAGGCGAGACCGTACGGCTGTGGGACACGGCCAGGAGACGCAAGATCGCCGCACTGCCCACCGGCGAGGACACCGTAATCACCTCGGTCAGCTTCACCTCCGACGGCAGTCTCCTGGCCAGCGGCGACGGCGACGGAGCGGCGCGACTGTGGGATACCTCGGGGCGCTATCAGATCGGCGCGACCCTCACCAGTACGCATGTCGGCACGCTGGACTTCTCCCCGGACGGGAGGATGCTGGCCACCGCCGGTTACAGCCCCACGATCCGGCTCTGGAACACCGCCCGCGCGGTCGGCACCCCGATCAGGGGCCACACCGATTCGGTCAACGCCGTCCTGTACTCCCCCGACGGCAGAACGATCGCCACCGCCGGAGACGACAGGACGCTGCGATTCTGGGACGCCCGGACGCGCAGGCGGATCGGCGAGCCGCTCACGGGCCACACCGGGCCGATCGTCGGTGCGGCGTACTCCCCGGACGGTTCCCTGGTGGCCACCACCAGCGGCGACGGGTCGCTGCGGCTCTGGGACACCCGCAGTCGCAAGCTGCGAGAGAAGGTCGCCACGGAACGGAAGACGTACGTCTCGACGGCGTTCTCACCGGACGGAACGACCCTCGCCATCGCGGGTGAGACCGGTCCGGTACGTCTGTGGCGCATCGGCCACAGTGGCTCGACCCCGATCCCCGGTGCGGACAATCCGCTCTACATCGCCCCGTCAAGCGGCGTCGCCACCGGCCCGGCGATCGTCTGGGTGACGTTCTCGCCCGATGGCCGTACCTTGGCCGCCGCCTACGGCGATGAGGTGCGGCTATGGGACCCCACCACTCATCAGCAGATCGGCCGGCCCTTCGCCGGCCACAGAGGGCTGCTCTCGGCGATGGCGTTCTCACCGGACGGCACGAAGCTGGCCACCGGAAGTAAGGACGAGACGATCCGGCTGTGGGATGTCGCGAGCCACGGCCTGATCGGCACTCCCCTCACCCGTCACACAGGCTCGGTGGATGCCATGGCGTTCTCCCCCAGCGGGGACACCCTGGCCACTGTCGCCGGAGACGGTGTGCGACTGTGGGACGTCGCCACCCGTCAGCAGGTCGGAACGCCACTCGCCGACTCCGACGAGTTGATCACCACACTTGCGTTCTCCCCTGATGGCAAGACCCTGGCCGGAGCGAGCGCGCACGGGCACGTACGGCTGTGGAACATGGACTACCTCGTGGACGACCTGCCGCGCCGCCTCTGCGCCGAAGCCGGACGCACCCTCACGAGCGCCGAATGGACGCAGTACGTTCCGCCGGGTCCCGCATTCCGGGAGACCTGCCCGTAGGGCTCGGGGCCCGTCGCGCGAACCCGAGTGGAGGTTCAACAGCGCGCCGCTGCACGTAGCGGGCGGGAGCCGGTCAACCTCACTGGCCCGACGCCAGCCGCCGCCCTTCTTAGCGCATGCCGTCACCGGAGCTTGTTGATGGTTTGTTTGAAGGTTGACGGATTTGTGAGTTGCATTCGCCCACCGCCTTTACATTGTAGATTAATTACAACGGGCGTCGCTGCCGGGCACATCGGGCACGCCAGAACCGCTGGTCGCCCAGATCAGCGAGGCGAAGCGCGAACCGGCTCAACTCGTGACACGCCCTTCTGACCTCGCGGCGCACCGCACCGACCCGAGCGGAGGGCCCTGAGAACGGGCCTGCCACAGTCGCCGAAAAAGTGATATCACTTTGCTAGCAAGATGAAGTCACGTAGAAGGGACGGACGATGGCCAACACATCGGGCGGGGCCACACTTGAGGCCGCCGTCGTGGACATGCCCGCACCGCACACGAGCGAGCACCCGGTACGGGCGGCCAACGGGTTCGTGATGCTGGGATTGGCGACGGCGCTGGACCTGGCCGGGATCGCGCTGCTCGTCATGGGAATCGTCATGCTCGCCTCGGGGGCCGGGCAGGGCGGCATGTGGCTGGTCATCGTGAGCAGCCTGATGATCCTGCTCGGGTCCTTCATGTACTTCGGCCTCACCGCGGTGGCGCCGGGCGAGGCCAGGGTGGTGCAGCTGCTCGGCCGGTACGTCGGCACCCTGCGCACCCCCGGCTTCCAGTGGGTCAACCCGATCACGGCGCGCCGGCGGGTGTCCACGAGGATCCGCAACCACGAGACGGACGTGACGAAGGTCAACGACGCGGACGGCAACCCGATCCAGATCGCGACCGTGGTGGTCTGGCAGGTGCGGGACACCGCGCAGGCGGTCTTCGAGGTGGACGACTTCGTGGAGTTCGTGGCCATCCAGGCGGAGACGGCCGTGCGGCACATCGCGGGCAGCTATCCGTACGACGCGCACGGCGAGCCCAGGCTGTCCCTGCGGGACAACGCCGACGAGATCAACGAGCGGCTGTCCACGGAGATCGCGGCCAGGGTGTCGTCCGCCGGGGTGAAGGTCATCGAGTCCCGCATCATCCACCTGGCGTACGCGCCCGAGATCGCCCACGCCATGCTGCGCCGCCAGCAGGCGGGCGCGGTGGTGGCGGCCCGGCAGCGGATCGTCGAGGGGGCGGTCGGCATGGTGGAGATGGCCCTGGCCAGGCTCGCCGAGCACGACGTGGTCGAGCTGGACGAGGAGCGCAAGGCGGCCATGGTGAGCAACCTGCTCGTGGTGCTGGTCGGCGACCGCGACACCCAGCCTGTGGTCAACACGGGCACGCTTTACCACTAGTCACCATGGAGCGGAAGAA
The DNA here is from genome assembly GCF_040638335.1 of Nonomuraea sp. NPDC026600. Taxonomy (NCBI): domain Bacteria; kingdom Bacillati; phylum Actinomycetota; class Actinomycetes; order Streptosporangiales; family Streptosporangiaceae; genus Nonomuraea; species Nonomuraea sp. NPDC026600. Next base: position 300,330 of record NZ_JBEZYD010000011.1, on the reverse strand, counting down.
GATCCTGCTGCGGCTTGACCCGGTGGTTCACGACGCGCTGGCCAGGTGGGCCTCCGACGAACTGCGCAGCACGAACTCCCAGATCGAGTTCCTGCTGCGCAGGGCCCTCGCCGAGGCCGGACGCCTGCCCGACGGGGTGGGGCGGATACGCCCACGCGGACGGCCGAGGAAGGCGCCAGAGGACGGCCTAGACCAAGAAGAAGAGGAGCGGGTGGATGGAGACGCAAGTGAAGCAGGCTGAGTCACTGACCCGATCGGCCTTCCTACTGGCCTTCGACCTGCGGAAGGAGAAGCTGACCCAGCGGGGCGAGCTGGGCTACCTGCTGCGCGCGGCCACCCTCGCCGAGCTGCTGCTGGCGGGCAACCTGGCGGACGAGTCGGGCAAGGCGCGAGCTCTCACCGCCCCGGCCGCCGAGCCGGGTTCCCTGCGGGCCGTGATCTGGGAGCAGATCTCGAGCTCGCCGCCCCGCTCGTGGCGGCGGTGGGTGCAGAAGGACAACGGCAAGGCGGTCCGCGTGGTACGCGACGAGCTGGCGGCCGCCCGGATGATCAGCGTGGAGCGGCGCCGGATCCTGCTGTTCCCGGTCGAGCGGATCACGCCGCGCAAGGCGTACCTGTCGCGCAGACTGGCCGAGCGCGTCGGCCGGGCCATCCGCGGCGGCCAGCCGGTCGGGCACCTGGACGAGGACGTCCGCGTCCTGGCGGCGCTGGCCACGGCGGCCCGGCTCAAGACGGTGGTTCCCTCCTGGCGGGAGACGCGTCTGCGCCGGGACCGGATCCAGCAGCTGTCCGCACCCGTCGAGCCGGTCGCGACCGCATTGCGCAAGAGCGTCGAGGCGGCCAGATCGGCGGCGGCGAGCGGAGGCGGCTGACACGCGGACAGTTCGCCGGGGCGCAGTCAGGTGGTGTCACCCAACTGTTCGGCCACCCGCTCCAGGCCACCCTTGATGAGCTGCCCATACTCGTCGTCGCCAAGCGCGCCGATCCCGTCCCGCGCCTGCTGGAGGTGCTCACGGGCGCGGTCGAGATCGCCCAGCTTGCGATAGCACTCGCTCAAGTTCAGGTGCAACGACGGATACAGGCCGGCCACCGAAAGCGGCACCCCGACTTGGGCCACCCGCTCATCGGTGATCAGGCCGACGGCGGCAAGCGCTCGCAGATCCCACATCAGCTCCTGGTGCACGTCGTCCTGCACATCGGCCATGGAGTGGGCGAGGACGCAAACGTGCAGCGGGTCGCCTTGCTCGCCGCCGATGTCGTCCCAGATCTGGGCGAACAACTCGCGAGCGGCTTCACGCTGGCCTTGGTGGTGATGCAACTCCACCCCCTGACCGATCCGGGTCATCGTGGGGTCGGCGGTCATTGGCGGCTCCTTCACCGTCGCAGGCGATCGCGCGGTCAGCCTACTTGCCCATATGTGGCTTAACGACCTTCAAGCGAGCTGGTCGATGCGGGTTATCGGTGCATGACTCCGGGGTCGGGGTCGAGGGTGATGGAGTCCAGGTTGACGTTGCCGTTGTCGTTGGGGCCGAAGGTGAAGGTGAGCGGGGTGGCCGGGGCGAGGGAGAGGCTGAGCTGGTGCTCCGACCAGGTGTCCCAGTTGGCCAGGGCGGGGAGCTTGAGCTGGATGGACTGGGTACCGCTGCCGAGGGTCATGGTCTGGGTAGTGCCCATGGCGTTGGCGTAGCGCAGGCGGAGGGTGTAGAGGCCGCCGACGGTGACCGGGGCGTTGAACCGTACGCCGCTGTCCTTGGTCTTCATGCAGGCCACGAAGCCGGTGCCGGTGTAGCCGGTGTGGTCGGTGCGCAGGCACGCGCCGCTGAGGAGCTGCGCGGATTCCGCTTCGATCCCGCGGGGTCCGGTGGCGAGCACTCCGCTGACGGCCAGCAGGTCGGCCGCGACGTCTGCCGGGATCGGCTCGGCCGTGACCAGGGCGGTGAACCGGTTGAGCGCTTCCCTCATCCCTGCCGGGTCGTTCGCGGCCGCGGAGGTGATCGAGGTTTCGACCTCGGTGCCGAGCCTGTCGGACAGCATCGGGTCGAGGGCTTCCGCGTCGGTCGCGAGCCGCACCTTCAGCGCGAGGGAGAAGAGCGCCCGCGGTGTGCCGAGCGGGGCGGCGAGCCGGTCGTCGATGGCGGTTCGGGCTTGCGCGGTCACCTCGGCGAGGGGAAGACCGTAGAGCGCCAGCCGTACTTCCTGCAACGCCAGGAGACGGCCGATCACGTCGCCCTGGCGGAGCGCGGTCTCGGCCCTGGAGATCGCCGGCTGGAGGCGCGCCATCGCGGACGACGTCACCCCGCCGGACTTTCGCAGCTTCCGGACGAGGCCGAGCAGCGAACGCGGCTGCGCCACCAGAACCGGTTTGCCGCGCTCGCCGCCGGGTGCGCCCATGGCGACCCGGAACTCCTGGTCGGGAACCTCGGCTGCGGGCAGAACGAACTCGACGGTCCGGGTTCCACCGCCCGCGACCCGGACACGCCGCACCTGGCCTGCGGCGCGACCGTCGAGGAACAGCCGGGCCTGGAATTCGGCGACGGTGCTGCCCTTGTTGGTAAGGGGAGCCTGCACGGTGAGCTGCTGGGTGGCCGGGTCCAGCACGGCTTCGGGGGTGCCGAAGTCGGCACGGGGGCCGGCGTACCAGGGGAGGTGGGCGAGGTCCCGGGCGGTCGCGGGTCTGATCCTGACGGCCTGGCCGCCGGCGGCGACCAGCGACATCGATAACCGGGTGGACGATCGGACCAGCGTCTTGCGGATCTCGACAGACAGCGGGTCGCCCTTCCAGGTGGTCTCCTGGGCGTCGGCGTAGGTCTCCGCCACGAAGGTGCCGTTGGGGAGGAACGACAGCGGAACCTGAAGGGTGCGGTCGTTCTCGTCGGTGATCGCGCCGAGGTACCAGGTGCCGCCGTTCCGACGGGCCGTCGTGGTGTAGTCCCCGATGACGCTGTCCAGGACGCGGGTCTCGTCCCACGTGGCGGGCATGTCCTTGAGGAAGGCGAATCCCGGGTGGGCGGCGTAGTTCTCGGGGGTGTCCGCGAGCATCTGCATCGGGCTGAAGAACGTCGGGTACAGCGCGAGCTGTGCGGCCGAGGTGGTCTGGACGCGGGTGCCGAGCCGGGCCGGGTCCCAGGTGACGTTCAGGACGCCGGGCGTGTAGTCGGCGGGTCCGCCCATGAATCGGGTGAAGGGGAGGATCGTGGCCTGTGCCGGTGGGTTGCCGTTGACGCCCATGTAGTTCTGCATCTCCATGCCCGCGACGCCCTCCCCCGTCATCATGTTCGGGTAGGTGCGCGCCAGGCCGGTGGGTTTGATCGCTTCATGTGCGTCGATCGTGATGCGGTGCCGGGCCGCCGCGTCGATCACCCGCTGGTAGTGGCGGACCGCCTCCTGGTCGTAGTGGCTGCGGTTGACGCCGCCGAGCAGGAATTTCGTGGCGTAGCCCGTCTTGATCGCGTGAATGCCGAGTTCCTGGTAACGGGAGAAGATCTTCTCCAGGTTCTGGTCGTAGTAGTCGATGTCGCCCCGGGTCTCGTTGTGGGCGATGTACCCGATGCCGTTGCCGGCGGCGTACCGGAGCACCTCGGGCAGGTCGAAGTCGGCCTGCGGGGTCAGGAAGTCCTGGCCCGCCCAGGAGCCGCCGGAGTTGGTGTTCCAGCCCTCGGCCAGCACGAACTTCGCGCCCGCCTGCTTGGCCAGGTCGATGTACTGCTTGACCCGTGCGGTGGTCGCGCCGTGCTTGAGCCCGGCGTTCCAGGTGGTCTGCCTGCGCTGAAGCTCCCACCAGACGCCCACGTACGTCGCGGGCTTGATCCAGGACGTGTCGCCGCAGATCGCGCACGCGTCGTTGAGGTTCTCGATCAGATGGGACTCGCCCAGGTCGCCGGGGCGCTCCCCCACGGTCAGGGTGCGCCAGGGCGTGGAGAACTCGCCGTTCAGCCTGGCCTTGGCGCCGTCAGGCAGGGCGATCAGGTCGCTGGAGAACCGGCCGGGCCGTCCGGGCACCGACTTCAGCGTCATGCTGGGGTAGTCGGTCAGGTCGGCCTCGTGCACCACCACGTAGGAGTCGGCGGCGGGCGAGGCGGTGATGGGGGTCTGGGCGGTGGCGACGCTGGACAGGGGCAGGTCGCGGTAGTGCTGCTCGTCGGCGGACCAGGTCTTGCCCGCCGCGATCGACCAGCTCCGCGCGGCGGGGTCGAGGGCGAACTCGGTCTGCTCGGCGGTGACGGCGTAGGCATCCAGACCGCTCTGGCTGGGGAAGTGGTAGCGGAAGCCGACCCCGTCGTCGAAGACCCGGAACACCAGATCGAGCCTGAACTCCGTGCCGGCCTGGATCGCGTGGACGGTGAGCTCGCTCGCGTGGTTCCTGACCTTGCTCGACGTCCCCCAGACCGGCTTCCACCTCTCGTTGATCGTGCGCCGTTCGACGGACTCGATGCTCATGCCCTGCGTGAGGCTGGGGCGTCCGGCGAGATCCACGCCGAGCCCTGATGCGCCGACGAGAGCCTTGCCGTGGCTGTTCACGCTGTAGGTCAGGCGCCCGTCCACGGTGGTGACCGCGACCCGCAGATCGCCGTCCGGCGACGTCACGACCTGAGCACCCGCCCCGGCGACCTCGGCCAGGGCACCGGGGGCGGGCTCCGCGGCCTGGGCGGGAACCGCCGAGATCCCTCCCGAGAATACGACGGCAGCCGTCATCGCGAGCAGTCCCGCCTGTCTTGTTCTCCGCGCTGTGCCCGCTCGGTTCATGCACGCCTCTTCTGTTGGGGGGAATTGGGCTCAGAGCGTCATGAAGCGCTCGCTTTCCGGCCGCTGGGAGGCTGGAAGCCGGTGAGGCCGGGTGTGTCGTTCGTGGTCAAGGCGATCTGGTTGAGCACCAGCCCGGCCTCACGAGGCGCCAGCGAGATCGTGTGCTCACCCGGCTCGAGCGCCAACGCGGCCGCGGCGACGCTCGTGCTGCCGTACCAGGTCTCGAACCCGGTCTCCGGCCCGGACTTGTTCGACTGGTATCTCCACTGCCCGTCGACCATCACGTGGTAGGAGTCGGCGTCGGCGTTCGGGTTGCTCGTGTTGACGAACAGGTAGTACGTGCCACCGGTCTGGATGTCGACGGTGAAGTCGAGCCGCGGTGGTGCTCCCGCCGCGGAGCTCCCGTTGACCTTCTGCGTCGGGCCGGCCCTGAACAACGCCTCGGCCTGGGCCGCCGAGGTCGCCAGCCACTGCGCCTTCGCGCCGGCGTCGGCCGGCGGGACGACCTGGAGACCGTTACGAGCCAGCGCCCAGCCGTGCGTCCCGTTGTTGCTGTCGACCGCGTTGGCGGAGGCGCTCTTCTCCAACGCGTCGGCCGCATCGAAGACGACCGAACCGTCCCGCTCCAGATAGGCGCCGACCGGCGCCCCCGCGGCGCTGCCCACCGTGACAGGCGCCACCCAGGCTTCACCACCACCAGCGGTGATGGAGAGCTCGGCCATCCCGGCCCGGTGCCCGGTGACCCGCACCTGACCGTCCTTCACCGCGACCGACACGGCGGTCTCGTTGTCAGACTCCGCGGCCACCACATCCCGCACACCCTCGACCGTGCTCGTCTCCCCCACCGACGTCCGGATCGCGGGCAGCCGGCGGAGCTTCGGCATCGTGTCAGGATGAGGCGCCACGGTGGCCCTCTGGGGTGCGGCGATGTTGTTCGGGCTCTCGGGCGGGCCGACAAGGCCGTCACCGGCCGCGCCGGCGCGAGCCTCGATGATGATCCGGTCGAAGAGGATCGCCGCGTCCGAGCGGTAGACCACGAGGTCGTGCCATCCCGGTGTGGTCGCCTCGATGGTGAAGTTCAGGGGTTCGATTCCATGCATGATGGTGAATCCCCAGGGGCTGGTGCTCGTACCGGCGACAGAGTTGCCGCGCAGCAGGCTGGGCACCTGGTCGTCGAGCCCGATCGCGGTGCGCGCGGTGCGCGGCGTGCCGTCGTCCTCTGTGCCTTCGTTCAGCGTCGGAATGCGGTAGAAGGTCCCGGTGAACCTCCCGGTGGAGGTGAAGTAGACCCGGTATCTCAGGCGGGCGGTCGCCGCGAAGCCGGAGTCGACCCGGGGCGCGATCTCCGGGAAGCCGCCCATCGATGCCCCGCGCTGACCCACGCCCTCAAGGGGGGCCCACCGGCTCCCGTCGGCGCCGGGCAGGTTCTCGGAGAAGTGCTCGGCCTCGAGGGCCACGTATCCGTTGGCCTCCAGGTGCGCCGGCTCGGCGACACGGCGCAGATCCACGGCTGCCCGCTCCGCCTCGACCGTGAACGTCGCGACCGGGTCGCCGACCTTGGCGCCGTGGACGGCGTTGAAGACCCGGATCGTCCCCGTCGCGGCTGGGTGGTTCTTGGCGACCGCCACCGTGACTCGTTGCTCTGTCGCGGTCGTGCCCGAGCGCTGAGAAAGGGTGATCCACCGAGCGTCCGCCTCGGCGACCCACTCCTGCGGGTCGGCCACGTCGGCCCGGGAGAACACGTCGAAGAACCGCTTGCCGTCGGGCGCGGCCGAGTTGAACCTCAGCGTGCCGCGGCCAGGCTCCTTGCTCCCCTCGGCGGCGGCGCCCACCGCATCGGCCGGTGTGGCCACCCGGGCATACCGGTCGTTGGTCAGCATGACGGTGCCCTCGTTCGGGAAGCCTTCGGGATGGCTGTGGCCGATGGCGTGGTCCCACTTGCCGTCGCTGATCGTGTTCCAGTAGTCCTCGTCGGTGAGGATGCGCTCACGGGCCTGCTTCGAGAGCAGCTCGTAGCTTCCCGCGCCGGCGTAGCGACCTTGGGCGGCAGCGAGCTGGTTCTTCCAGTAGTAGCCGATCTGCTCAGCCATGTTGCGGTAGGACCGGACTCGGTGGAGCACCTGCTGGTAGAACGCGGAGCGGTAGCGCGGGTCGAGCTTCGCGGAAGCACCCTGGAGAATCGCCACCAGCTCGTTGGACTCGTTGATGTAGCGCTGGAGCTCATCCCCGTCCGAGGTGGCGCTGAACGGGAAGACCTGACCGTTGTGGATCCTTCCTGAGCTCGCGTTGGAGGAGTTGATCTCCCCCCAGAACTCGGCGCGCTTGGCGTTCTCGAGCGCATCGAACCTTTCCAGCGCGTCGGCGACCACGGCGGCGTTGCCGCCCCTCAGCCGGAAGTCTCGCTGCACGTGCTCGATGAGGAACTTGCTCCCGATGTTCGTGTCGTCATAGCCCTTGACGTCCCACGCGAGCTTGGCGAACAGGTCGAGCTTGATCTCGCCGGGCTTGATGTCCCCGACATTGAGGATCCAGTAGCGCCCCGCACCGGAATTCCACGCCCGACGCAGCTGCTGCACCATCAAGGACATCGGCGTCGAGTTCAGCCACAGGTAGCTCTTCGGCTCGCCCCAGTAGGAGATGTGGTAGTAGACGCCGTTCCCGCCGGACCGGGCGGCTTCAGTCCGCGTGGGCACCTGGCGCAGATAGCCCTGGTTGTCCTCGGCCCACATCAGGGTCACGTCGGCGGGGATGTGGTCCTTCAGCCCGGCGTTGTAGAGATCGTTCATCTCCTTGTAGGGGATGAACACCTGCGGCACGGCGTCGACGCTGCCGTAGACCTCTGCGATCAGCTTGCGCTGCTCGCGAATGACGTCGGCCAGCATCTCGATCTTGTCCTTGAACCCGTACGGGTTGCCGGGTGTGAACACCGGATCGCTGTCGTGCACACCGCGGATGCCCAGGGCGAGGATGTTCTCGAAGCCGGCGTTGGCGACCACACGCCGGCGCCAGTACTCCAGGATCGCGGGCTTGTTGATCGAATAGTTGAAGGCCGCCACGGCGTCCGAGCCCTTGATGTCGAGCGCGTCCTTGTTGCGGTCGTACCACTGTCGCCACTCGCCCTCGTTGTTGCGCAGCATGAGCTCCGCGTGAGAGGAGGATGCGACCACGCCGAACGCCGCCGCCTCGCGAGCGTTGACCGGTGTCCCGTTGTCGTACGTCCCGGTGTCGGTGACCGCGTTGAACGCCCTCGAGGCCAGGTGCATCGCCGGCCATAACGTGTTCAGCCTGAGCCGCAGCATCAGCTCATAGACGTGCCGGTAGTAGTTGACGTCAGGCGTGCCCTTGCCGGTGGGGAACTTCTTCTTCGCCCACGCGATGGTGCGTTCTTCGTCGTTGATGAAGATTCCGCGGTACTTGACGTCCGGCCCGTCGTCGACCCGGGTCCTGCCTTTGACCTCGATGTCCTCGCGCTGCTTGACCGGCACGTCGCTGTACCAGTACCAGGGCGAGACGCCGATCTCCTCGGAGATCGAGTAGACCCCGTAGATCGTCCCGCGGGCGTCGCTGCCCGCGATCACCAGTGCGTCGCCGACCCCGGGGACCGGGTTCTTGATGGTCTTGGTCGCGTACGCCTCCCACGCGCCCTTGATCCCGGCGGCCTCGTCGAACTTGCCGGCTGCGACGATCTCGTCGATCAGCCGGCTCTGACCGATCTGGCCGACGATGATCGCGGTCTTCTGGCCCGCGGCCTTGGTCAGCAGGGCCGGCAGCTTGCTCTGGTCGGCCTTCGCCAGCCGTGCTTCCTTGGCCGGCTCGTCGTCGGCGAACAGGCTCTGCACATCACCGGGTTCGATCGCCCCGGTCACCATGGCGACATCCTGACGCAGGTCTTGGACGGCGCGGCGCACCTGCTTGTAGTCCCGATCGGCGTGATCGCCGCCATAGGACGGGTCGATCAGGATCGGAGCGGTCGTGCGACCGTTGAACATGGTGAAGCCGGTCGATGACGCCTGCGCCGGCGTCACCCCCACCGACGTCAGCGACGCGGCCAGCAGAGCGCCGATCGTCACAGCCACGGACCATCGCCTGGCCCGACCCGCGATATCGCGGTGCGCACCTCGATCGCTCTGCCCGGGCTGCGACATGCCTCGCTCCTCTCGTCCGGCACGTGATCGTGTGGCCGGCATGATCGCAACGTAGGTAGCATGCGACAACTTCTGCAAGGTGTTGCCAGAATTTCCATTCTCGTGGGTAGATGCGTTCGTGGAGCCCACCATCTTTGACGTCGCGAAAGCTGCCGGCGTGGCCGCGTCGACGGTCTCCCGGGCGTTCAACAAGCCCGGCCGGGTCAACGAAGCGACGCGACAGCGGATAGTCGCCGCCGCCGCACAGCTCGGCTACCAGCACAGACCGCAGAACCGCGCTCTCGCGGGTCTACGCCACCGCACCATCGCCATGGTGCTCTCCGACATCACCAATCCCCACTTCTTCGAGCTGATCCGCGGCGCGGAGCAGCGCGCGAAGGCGTCCGACATCACTTTGGTGATCGTCAACGCCGAGGAATCCCGGCGCATCGAGGAGAACCAGATTCGCGACCTGACCGCCGGCGTGGACGGGTTCGTGCTGGCCTCCAGCCGGCTCGACGACGAGGTCCTGCGCGACCTCGCCAAGGTGCACCGGATCGTCCTGTTCAACCGAGAGCTGCCCGGGTTGACCAGCGTGACGTTCGACACCGTCGCCGGCTGTCACCAGATCCTGGAACACCTGGCCTCGCTCGGGCACCAGAGCTTCACCTACTGCGCCGGGCCACCCAGCTCCTGGATGGGGGCGGCGCGCTGGGCGGCACTGAGCTCCGGGGCCGAAGCGCGCGGTCTGACGGCACACCGGATCGGTCCGTACGCCCCCAACGTCGCAGGCGGCGGGGCCGCCGCCGACGGAGCGCTGCGCACCGATGTGACGGCGGTCGTAGCTCACAACGACCTCCTGGCGATCGGCATCATCCGACGCCTCGCCCAGCGCGGTGTTCGAGTCCCGGCCGACATCAGCGTGATCGGGTTCGACGACATCTTCGCCGCCGACTTCGTCCATCCCTCGTTGACCACCCTGGCCGGGCCCGGCTCGCACGCCGGTCGGCTCGCGGTAGAGCTCTTGATCGAGCAGTTCGCCGCACGATCACAACGCGAGGGCGAGACGATCCGCCTGCCCACCGAACTGGTGCTTCGCGAGTCGTCCGGCCCAGCGGAACACCGCGCCTAAGCGCCGTTGCCTCGCGGCATCACGCGGGCGGTCGCGGGCCTGCGGTCGTGTTCAGGCCGGCCAGGAGCAGGTCGAGGCCAGTGGTGAATTGGTCGCGGTCGTCGTGGTCGCGCAGGTCCGCGGTGGTGCGCGTCAGGAAGGGGTAGTCGGCGGGGTCGAGTTCTTCCCAGCGTTCGGCGGTCCGGGTGAGGAAGGCGTCGCGGCTGGTGGTCGCGCCGACGGTGGTGCGTGGGGCGATGATCTGGGCGCTGACGCCGGTGATGTAGTAGGAGATCGCGGTGGAGACCGCGAAATGCCGCTCGGCGGGCAACCCGGTACGTGCGACAAGGGTGCCGATGCGGTCGAGCAGGCGCAGTGCGTTCGCCAGCGTGGCCGGCGCGGTGACGTGGGAGGCTGCCCACGGGTGCCGATCAAGGGCATCGAAGACGGCGACGGCAAGCGCGCGCAGCTCGGCGCCGGCGTCTTCCTCGAGGCGCGGGGCCGCGGCGAAGGCGTGGCCGAGCACCTGATCGGCGGCCAGGACGACGAGCTCGTCCTTGTTCGTCACGTGCCAGTACAGCGCGCCGGGTCCGGTGTTCAGGTGTTTGGCCAGCAGCCGGAAGGTGAGTCCCCGCTCGCCGAGCTCGTCCAGCAGCGTAACGGCCGCGCCGACGATGACCTCTCGCGAAAGGGCGTCGGCGCGCCCCCCAGTGGGTGCTCTTCCTCGGGTCCGCATGGCCTCATTTTGACACATCATGGACCGGCGTTCCATATTACTTATGGAACACCGATCCATATGGATGTCCGGGCGCTCCGCCCGCACAGAAGCGAGGAAGCCCATGAACACCAGCCACCACCCGATCGCCATCGTCGGCGCCGGCCTCGGCGGGTTGACCCTCGCCCGGGTCCTGCACGTCCACGGCATTCCCGCAACGGTCTACGAGGCCGACCCTTCGGCGAAGTCCCGCACGCAGGGCGGCCAGCTCGACATCCACGAGGACGACGGGCAGCACGCGCTCGCCGACGCCGGCCTCACCGACGAGTTCCGCGCGATCATCCACGAAGGCGCTGAGGCGTCGCGCGTGCTCGACCAGCACGGCAAGCTGCTGTTCGACGCCCCCGACGACGGCACGGCGCGGCGTCCCGAAGTGCTACGCGGAGACCTGCGTCGGATCCTGCTCGATTCCCTGCCCGACCAGGCGGTCCGGTGGGGACACAGGGTCACCGGTGTCCGGTCCCTCGGCGACGGCCAACACGAGCTGACCTTCGCCGACGGCTCGACCGCGACCAGCAGTCTCCTCGTCGGTGCCGACGGCGCCTGGTCGAAGATCCGCCCGCTGCTCTCCGACGCCAAGCCCGAGTACGTCGGCACGACGTTCATCGACACCTACCTGTACGACGCCGACGAGCGGCACAGCGCGACGGCCGAGGCGGTCGGTGTTGGCGCGATGTACGCGCTGACCCCGGGTAAGGGGATCATCGCGCACCGCGAGGCGGGGAACATCCTGCACACGTACGTCGAGCTGAACCGCCCCGCCGAGTGGATCGCCGGCATCGACTTCACCGACGCCGTCGCCGCGACCGCTCGGGTCGCGGCCGAGTTCGACGGGTGGGCTCCGGAGCTCACCGCGCTGATCACCGACGGCGAGACCGCTCCGGTCGCGCGCATGATCCACACACTCCCGGACGGACACCGATGGGAGCGCGTACCCGGGGTGACGCTCCTCGGCGATGCCGCGCACCTGATGCCGCCCTCCGGTGACGGCGCGAACCTGGCGATGTTCGACGGCGCCGAACTCGGTAAGGCGATCGCCGCTCACCCCGACGACTTCGAGGCGGCACTCATTGCCTACGAAGAGGCGTTGTTCCCGCGCACCGAAACCTTCTACGCCGACGCGCACGAGATGCTGGACCTCTGTCTCGGCGACCGCGCACCGTTCGGATTCATCGACCTGTTCAACGCTGATCCCCAGGGTCAGGACGGGGCATGGGGGCAGATCGGGTGCGGTGGTCAGTGACGGCGGGCTGCGATGATCCAGGCCCGCGAGTCGAAGTACACGCCTCTGTCGGTGTTGTGGGCGGCGAGGGTGGCGCGTAGCCGCGTGCGTGCTTGCTCGGCTGTCGCGGCGTCGAGGTTGGCGAGCAGGTCTTTGTATTCCCGTAGGCGGAGCACGTTATCGAAGGCGGTGGCGGTGTCCGGGCCGTAGAAGACGGGCTCGTGCACGTCGGTGAAGCTGACTCGGGTGAAGCCTGCCGCCGCCAGGATGCCTTGCGTGATGGTCGGGTCGGCGAGTGAGAACGCGCCTGGACCGCCGGTGGGAGGGGCGGATGTGGCCGTTGCGGCGGCGAGGCTCCGGCGGATCGCGGAGGCCCATTCATTGCGGTCGCGATCTTGCCAGACCAGCAGCACGAGGCGCACTCCGGGGCGCAGAGCGCGCCCGATATTGGTGAACGCGGCGACTGGGTCGGCGAAGAACATCGTGCCGAACCTGCTGATACAAAGGTCGAAATGCGTCGGTGAGAAGCGGTGAACCTGAGCGTCCGCCTGCTGGTAAGTAGTGTTGGGCAGTCCCTGGTCGTCGCTGAGCTGACGGGCCCGTTCGAGCATTGGCGCGGAGAGGTCGACGCCTACCGCGCTTCCGGTGACGGCGGCGCGGGCGGCCTCGCGTGTGGACTGGCCCGTACCACAGCCGATGTCGAGCACGCGGTCGCGGGAGCCGACGTGGGCAGCGGCGCGGAAGAGTTCGTTGTGCAGACGCAACTCCGCGTCGTAGTCGAACAGGTCGGTCTGCCTGGTCCCGTGCTCACCCGAGGTCGGCTCGGAGTTCGGCCGCAAGGAACGGTTCACTGCTCGATCCTCGTTGCAGACGCGGTAGCCGCGTAGCCCGCCAACATGTCCGCCACCTCTTTGGGGCGGCTGAGTGCGACGCAGTGGCCGCCCGCGATCTCGTCGGGGACGATACCCAGGCGCTCGGGCACCAGCCGGCGAAAGAAGTCGGGCGGGAAGAAGCGGTCCTCGCTGCAGAGCACGAACCTCGTCGGCACGTTCGGCCAAGCATCCAACGGCCACGGAGCGGCCGATGCGGCCCTGGACGGATGGTCGCGCTCCTTGCCCATCGCCTCCTCGGCCAGCTCACGGGGTACATCGTGGTAGAAGCTCACGAACGGATCCGCGCTGCCGGTCAAACCGCCATCGCGCTCGGCCTGCTCCTCCACCGCGCTCTGGCAGCCGGTGCCGGCCCACCACTCATCCGGCGGCTCACCCGGCGACGGGACCATGCCGGCCAAGAGGACCAGCACATCGACGGGCAGCCGATCGGCGACCAACGGGGCGGTGAACGCACCGAACGAGTGGCCCACGACGACCAGGTCCCGCTTGTCACCGACGGCCTCGACCACGGCGTCGGCGTAGTCCGTCAGGGTCTTCGACTCGTCGTCACCCGGAAGGTCGGGAGCCACCACGTCGTGCCCACGCGCTCGTAGCTCGGCCTCCACCAGGTGCCAGGACCATCCGACGTCTCCTCCGCCGTGGATCAACACGAATGTACTCATTGGACTCTCCCTTGATGGGCTTCGAGCTTTTGCCGGTGCGGCGGTGGTTACTACGCTAGGAGCCAGATGCCATCGTGAAAAGCGATTGTTTCCGATCAACTCGATCGCTAGAAGCGATGGCTGGGAGTACGCTGGGATCCGTGACCGATCTCGAACTGAGGCACCTGGCCGCGATGGCCGCTGTCGCCGAGGAGGGCTCGTTCGGCCGGGCGGCGGCCCGCCTCGGCTACACCCAGTCGACCGTGAGCCAGCAGATCGCCGCGTTGGAGAGGTCTGTCGGCGGCCCGGTGTTCGATCGACCGGGTGGGCCCAGACCGGTACGGATCACACCGCTCGGCGCCGTCGTCCTCGAGCACGGACGCGAGCTGCTGGCGAAGGCGGCAGCCCTGGCCGAGGCCGTGGACCGGTTCCAGGCCGGCGACGGCCGGATCGACATCGGCACCTTCCAGAGCGTGTCCACGGTGATCTTGCCGGTCGTCGTACGTCGGCTGCGCGACGAGCACCCCGGCTGCGACATCCGGCTGTCCGAGGAAGAGCCGGAGGCGCCTCAGATCGGCGATCTCGACCTGCTGTTCTACGACGGCCCCCTCGACGGCGACGTCGAGCATGTCAAGCTGCTCGACGATCCGTACCTGCTGGTGGCCGGGCGCGGCACCTTCTCCGAGCGTTCTGTCCCGCTGGACCAGCTCGACGGCGCACCGCTGGTGGCCTGGCCGTCGACCTGCGACCAGCCCAGGATGGAGGAGGCCTTCACCCGCGCCGGCGCGCACCCGAAGATCGTCTTCCGTACGGCAGGCAACGAAACGCTGCTGTCGATGGTGCGAGCCGGGATGGGATCGGCAGTGCTGCCATGGCTCGCCATCCACGCTGCCGGCGCCGAGTCGGACGATCGGCTCCGCGTCCACGAGCTGCGACCGGCCATTCCCCCACGCGAGATCTGCCTGCACTGGCGGGCCGACCGTACCCACTCCCCCTTGGCGGCCCGAGCGATCGAGATCGCCATCGAAGTCGCGTCCGACCTGGCCGAAGAGCTGGCCCTGGAGTACTCCGGTCCGACCACGTAAGCAGGGGTGTCACGGCACCCCTGCGCCAGTTCACTCGACACCCAGACCGACGCGCTCAAGGTCACAGACATCACCCGCGTCTTCGCCAAGAAGATCTCCACCCGCGCCACCGTCCGCCCCGAACGCCGCATGTCACGGTTTCTCGACGGCGGCCACCCCGGCGCGACTGTGACACAACCATGACACGGCGCGAACGAGGCGAGGACGCGGCCAGCCGACAGTGGACGGGGTTGATGGGCGGGCGAGTTACGGAGCGTGCTGTGAAGCGATCCGGCCGCCCGCATCGGACGACGCTGTACGGCCCGGGTGGCCCCGGCACCACGGCATCGCCCTCATCAAGCATGGCGAGACGAACCGGCCGGAGCCGCTGGGACAGAACGTTACGACGAAGGCGATCGCAAAAAGGAGAAGGCGTGGCTAATGACAGGAAATGGGACCGGCGTTCGCTGTTTCGGGGCGCCGCTGTGCTGGCCGGTGCCACCGCCGCCGCGCCGCTGCTGGGCAAGGCAGCCACGGCGCTGGCCGACAGCGGTGACGCCGACGCGCTGTTCAAGGCCGGGAAGTTCGAGGAGGCCGGCCGGGCGTACGAGGAGATCCTGAAGACAGACCCCACGAACCTGCACGTGGCCCGTCAGCGCGGCCATGTCGGGCTGCTGTCCAACCGGTTCCCCGACGCCGAGAAATACCTCAAGATGGCCTTCAACCTGGCGCCCGACGACAAGCAAACCAACGAGTTCCTGGGCGACTGCTACATCCGGCAGGACGAACTCGCCCTCTCCGCACCACACTGGCAAGCGGCCGGAGAGGAAGCCTACGCCAAGTGGTTCGCGGCGGTCAGCGGCGAGCCGTATCAGATCCACGGCGACATCGCGCGGGTGCCATTCCAGCAGATGGACCCGAAGCCGCTGGTGGAGGCCTCGGTCAACGGCGGACCGCCGAAGCGCTTCATGTTCTACACCGGCGCCCCGAATCTGAGCATGCGCGCGTCGGTGGCCAAGGAGGCCGGGCTGAGCCCCGTCGTCAGTCAGAAGACCGATTTCGAGGGCATCCCCATATGGGTGCACTACGGGGTGCTGGACTCCTTCAAGCTGGGCGGCATCGAACTGCGCAACGTCCCCGTGGGCTGGTCGTCGACGGAGTCGGGCGAAGACGTCGGCACCGACAGCGACGGCCTGATCGGCACATGGGTCTTCTACCACTTGCTGACCACCTTCGACTACGCGGGCCGGTCGCTGATCCTGCGCCGCCGGACCCCCGAGGTGGCCGGCAAGGCACGCGCCGACGCCATACGGGCGGGCGCCAAGCCCCTGCCACTGTGGCTGGCCCGTGACCACGACGTCCACAGCCTGGGCAGCATCTCCGGCATCGCCGGCTCCGGCCCACGAGTGGTGGGCGTGACCATCGGCGGAATCGGCGAGGTCGCCGCGGGCATGCCCGGGGAAACGGCCAAGCAGTTGCGGGTCCGCACCGACTACGACCGCCCGATCGAGACATTTGCCCACAGCCACCCAACCATCGCCTACCCCTGCTACCCGAAGGAGATCCGCCTCGGCGACGCCGTCGCCAAGGAGGTCTACTGCGAAACGGACCCGAACATGCCGGTCAACGTGCCCTGGCCCTACGGGTCAGGGATCGACATGACGGGCCACTTCGCCCACTGCTTCTTCAAGCCCTACAACGTCACCCTCGACTTCACCGACATGAACCTCTACATCGCCCGCGGCGCGGCCGCCTGATCACCGTGACCGCACGGGCGTCATAGGAGCTACCTGGAGCTGCCGGCTCCTACGGGCGAGGGGGTGAGGGTGAACCAGACGCCAACATCCCCTCGCCCGGTGCCGTACCAGGTAGTGTCCCGGGCGCCGCAGTAGCCATGCGCGGCCGGAGCCCATCGAGTCGCGTCCCAGCTCAGGCGCGGTTTGGCGTTGACCGGGATGCCCCGCCCTGGGGTGTCGCTGCGGTTCATGGGGATCAACGAGAAGGCGGTGTCGTCGTACCCGGTGATGACCTACCACGCGGTCGCGCTCGGGGTCCTGGAGAGCGTGGAGGTCTGAGCAGTGCGGGAGCCCGATGCGGGCTCCCGCACTGACTCTCACGCGGCGGGGCAGATCGGTGACGGGTCGGGCGCGGCCGGCTCGGTCACCGCCGGCCGGAGCATGTCGCGGAAGTCCAGCGTCAGCGGGCCGGCGCAACCGGGCCGGAAGATCTTGATGAGGCCTTCGTGGCCGGAAGCCCGGAGGAACTCCCCGTCGACCAGCGGCCAGCCGGTCAGGTCGCCGGGCTGCTTCACCCCGTCGATCTCCAGGATCCGGTTCAGGTACTTGACGCCGAACCGGTGCAGTTGGAACCGGTAGGTGTGGCCGTCCGGGGTGTGAAAGGTGTTGGGCGTGGTGACATCCAGGTTCCTCGGCAGGCCGGCGTTGAGTTCCTTGATCTTGGCCGCGAAGATGCTGAACGGCATCTTCGACTTCTCCAGCGCGTAGAAGAACCCGGCGTTCTCGTAGACCCCTGCCTGGACGCCCTTCTTGTTGATCTGGATCGCCACGTGGAAGCCGCTCCCGCCACACTTGTCGGAGTCGAGCAGCAGCCACTGCCCGTTGGACTCCGGCCCCACGCACCGCTGCCAGCGCTCGGGCACCACGCCCTGCAGGCCGCAGGCGAAGCCTCCGGCCACGCATGTGTTGACCACATCCCGGTCCGGAGGCGTGTGGCCCGGGCGGCGGCCGCCCTCGAAGCGGATGAGATCGGCGAACTCCAGATTGAGCGAGGTCGGCATCAGCGTGGTCGGCTGAGCGCTGCCCCGCTGCGGGAACCCGGTGATCTCATCCATCCGGTAACCGCTGTTGAGGAACACACCACCCGCGGTGATCATGAATGAGGGCGAGCTGGAGTAGATCTCGATGCCTCCCTCGGCCTGGTCCGCGTCCGGATGGATCTTCGGCCGATCCCCGTGGTTGAAGCGCTCCTGGTACGGCGTGCCCTTGTTCATCGCCAGCTCGTAGGCGGGGCTGGTCGCAGCCTTCTACGATGAAGAGGTAGTCGCCGTTCTTGTCGGGATCGATCACCTGCGAGCCGGTCGTCGACGTGGCGAACCTGGCGGGTTTCTGACCCAGGTTCTGGCCGCCGAAGTCCCAGCGGACGAGGAAGGTGTCGTAGCTGAAGGGGTCGCTGGGACCGAACTCCACTACCGCGGACTTGCCCAACTGGTAGGCGGCGACCGTGAGGTCCTTGCCCTGGTCGGGCGACCAGGCGATCTGACCGTGCGCGAAATCCTGGCGTTTGCCGTGACGGCCGGGCACATCCTGTTCGGGGCCGGTGGGGCAGCCGAGCGGGCCGTCCTTGCCCTCCAGCAGGTCCCATCGGTCGTGGATGAGGCCGACCGGCGTGATCGCGCACGGGCCGGCCGACGGAGTCTCGGCCCGGCGGGCGGACCGGTCACCGCCAGCATGGCGGCGAGCAGGGCGATCAGTGTGAGGACTCGGGTGAGCATAGCGCCCATCGTGAAAACGGGGCGCGTCCGGCACCAGAGTAGGCCCCTGCTCAAAAGGCGATGGTCATCCAGGGTCTTGAAGCGATCTGGCTGGTCAGGCGCCTGGAAAGCGTTCAGCCACGTTAGGCCCGTCAGCTGGTGGCGCCCCAGGTGAGAGAGAGGCCGGTGGCGGCGCGTTCGGTGCGGATCTCCATCATGCTGCCGAGGATCGTGGCCTGGTCGGACACCACGGGCGTGGCGTCGAGCGTGTAGGTGATCCGGGTGCTGACGAGCACCGGGCTGCCCTGCGGCTCGTGGAGGTGGCGGGCGGCGGCGGGGTCGAGCAGACCGGGCCGGACCACCTCGGACGCCCGGGCGACCGTCACTCCCGCGTCGGCGAGGGCCGTGTAGAGGGAGACGGCGGTGAAGTCGCGGTCGCGGATCTGGTCGGCCACCGGCCGGCGGACCCAGGACACCTGGTGTACGGCGGGACGTCCCGCGAACTCGCGGACCCGCTCCAACCGCAGGGCGGTGTCGCCGGGACGCAGCCGCAGCTCCGCGGCGATCCGGGCGGGGGCCCGGCGCACCGCCCGCCCGGCCACCGCGGTGCGTACGTCGTGGCCCTGTTTACGCAGGTCGTCGACCAGGCTGCGGAGCGAGTCGAGCTGGTACGCCAGGTGAGGCGGGGCGACGAACGTGCCCCTGCCGGGCTGCTGCACGATCAGCCTCTCGTCGCTGAGCTCGCGCAACGCCTGGCGCAGCGTCATGAGGGTCACCCCGTAGGAGGCGCTCAGCTCCCGTTGCGGCGGCAGGGCCGCACCGGCGGCGTAGTGTCCCGACCGGATCTTCGCGGCGAGGTCGGCGGCGATGGCGCGGTATCTCGCTTCGTGCCCGGCGTCAGGGGTCATCGTGGTCGGTCACACTCCTGGTCGAGGGCTTGCCGCAGGGTGGCGAGGAAGGCCCGCAGGTCGTCCGGCCCAGCCCCGTCGAGTACCCGCCGCATGACCGCGGCGCCGACCACCACGCCGTCGGCGTGCCGGCGGGCTTCGCGTGCCTGGTCCGGGGTGGAAATGCCAAATCCTAGCAAGACCGGCCGGTCGGTGACGCGCCTGATCCGCTCGGTGAGTTCCGCCGCCGA
Source organism: Nonomuraea sp. NPDC026600 (assembly GCF_040638335.1). Taxonomy (NCBI): domain Bacteria; kingdom Bacillati; phylum Actinomycetota; class Actinomycetes; order Streptosporangiales; family Streptosporangiaceae; genus Nonomuraea; species Nonomuraea sp. NPDC026600. The sequence goes on along the minus strand of NZ_JBEZYD010000011.1, from coordinate 281,129 downwards.
AGCGGCGAGGTCGGCCCGCTCACCGGTGGTGCCCATCAGCGACACCGCGTAGACGAATCCGCGGCTGCGGCACGAGATCTCCGCCAGCCGCGGCTGCGGCGTCGCCGGCGACGCCAGCAGGACCAGCTCGATCCCGGTGGCCGCGGCCACGTCCGTCAGCTCGTCCGCCTCGTGCACCGGCAGGTCGGGCACGATCAGGCCGCCGACGCCGGCCCGGCGCAGCGCGGCGCAGAACGCCTCGGGGCCGTCGTTCAGCACCAGGTTGTAGTAGGTGCTGGCGACCAGCGGCACGCCCAGGTCCGGCATGCCGGACAGGTCGGCGAGGATCCGGCGGGTGCTCGCCCCCCGGGCCAGTGCCGTGTCGCCGGCCTGCTGGATGGTGACGCCGTCCAGCGTGGGGTCGGAGAAGGGCAGGCCGACCTCGATCGCGTCCGCCCCGGCGGCGGCGAACGCCCGCAGGTAGTCCGTCCAGCCGGGCGTGATCCCCCCGGTGACGTACGGCATGAGCAGGCCGCGGCCGGTGTCCCGGCGGGCCCGCAGGTGGCGTTCCACCGCGCCCACGGTCAGAGTGGGGTTCGTCACAGCAGCTCCTTCAGGGTTGAGACGTCCTTGTCGCCCCGGCCGGACAACGTCATCAGCACCGTCGATCCTGCGGGCAGGTCGCCGCCGGCCGCCGCCTGGATCACCCAGGCGAGGGCGTGCGCCGATTCGAGCGCCGGGACGATGCCTTCGGTACGCGCCAGCCGTACCGCCGCGCCGACAGCCTCGTCGTCGGTCACCGTCATGTAGCGGGCCCGGCCCAGGTCGCGCAGGTGGGCGTGCTCCGGGCCGACTCCCGGGTAGTCGAGCCCGGCGGCGATGGAGTGCGCCTGGGTGATCTGCCCGTCGTCGTCCTGCAGGAACAGCGAGCGGCAGCCGTGCAGGACGCCGAGCCGGCCGCGAGCCGCCCCGGCGCCGCCCTCCGCCTCGACACCGACCAGGCGCGCCGCGGTGTCGGCGAATCCGGCGAACGTGCCGGCCGCGTTGGAGCCGCCGCCGACGCACGCGACCACGTAGTCCGGGACGCCGGTCCGCAGCTCGGCGGCGCACTGCCCGCGGGCCTCGTCGCCGATGACCCGCTGGAACTCCCTGACCATCCACGGGTACGGATCCGGCCCGACGACCGAGCCGATGCAGTAGTGGGAGTCGCCGGTCGCGCCCACCCAGTGCCGCATGGCCTCGCTGGTCGCGTCCTTGAGGGTACGGCTGCCCGTGGTCACCGGGACCACCTCGGCGCCCAGCATGCGCATCCGGAAGACGTTCAGCGCCTGCCGCTCGATGTCGCGCTCGCCCATGAACACCGTGGCCTCCAGCCCGAACAGCGCGGCGGCGGTCGCGGTGGCCACCCCGTGCTGGCCCGCTCCCGTCTCGGCGATCAGCCTGCGCCGTCCCATCCGGGTGGCCAGCAGGGCCTGGCCCAGCACGTTGTTGATCTTGTGGGATCCGGTGTGGGTGAGATCCTCGCGCTTGAGGTACAGCTGCACGCCCAGCGCCTCCGACAGCCGGCGGGCCGGTGTGAGCGGGGTCGGCCGCCCGGCGTGCTCGGCGAGCAGCCGCGCCAGGGCGCCGCGGAACCCCGGATCCGCCCAGGCCTCCCGGAACGCCTCGTCCACCTCGCGGCACGCCTCCACCAGGGACTCCGGCGCGTACCGTCCGCCGTACTCGCCGAATCGGCCCCGCGCTCGGGGCTCGCCCATCGTCCCGTCCAGCGGGACCGGCTCACGCCAGGGCAGCACGTTTCGCATGCCATGCTCCGATCGTTCTATAACTCTTGAAAGAGTTCTATAACAGTGAGTGTGGCACGGGCGGCGTGGACGCGCCACCACCGGGGCTCGGCACGGCAGCCAGGAGGCAGGGATGTTCACTGTTTGGTGCTTGACCCGGGCCGAGATCGACACCGGCTCGTGGCGGCGCCTGGAGCCGGGGGCGGTGGACCGGAAGGCGTACACGTTCTGCATGCTGGAGCAGCTGCGCCGACGGGAGGTGTTCGCGAAGAACTCCTCCAGGTGGGGCGACGCTGCTGGACGGGGAAGGTCAGGGCAGGGTCAGAATGCGCGGGCCCTGGTCGGTGATGGCGACAGTGTGCTCGATATGGGCGGCCCGGCTGCCGTCGGTGGTGCGCAGGGTCCAGCCGTCGGTGCCGGTGCGGTAGGTGTTGTGCCCGCCGGCCATGAGCATGGGTTCGAGGGCGAGGACCAGGCCGTGGCGGAGGGGGAAACCGCGACCGGGGCGGCCGCGGTTGGGGACATGAGGGTCTTCATGCATGCGGCGGCCGATGCCGTGACCGCCGAAGTCGGCGGGCATGCCGCAGCCCGCCTCGCGGGCGACGGTGTCGATGGCGTGGGAGATGTCGCCGAGGCGGCTGCCGACCTGAGCGGCGGCGATGCCGGCGTCGAGGGCCTGTTGGGTGGCGTCGATCAGGTCGAGGTCCGTGGGGCGCGGAGTTCCGACGGTGAAGGTGATGGCCGCGTCACCGGCCCAGCCGTCGAGCTGGGCGCCACAGTCGATGCTCACCAGGTCGCCGTCCCGCAGCCGGTAGCCGGTGGGGATGCCGTGCGACACGGCGTCGTTGACAGAGGTGCAGATCACGGCGGGGAAGGGCACCGGGGCGAAGGACGGCCGGTACCCGAGGAAGGGGGAACCGGCCCCCGCCTCGGCCAGAACCGCGCGGGCCACCTCGTCGAGTTCCTGTAAGGACACCCCGACGCCGGCTGCTTCTCGCACTGCGGCCAGGGCGCGGGCCACCACGCGGCCGGCTTCCCGCATCGCGTCCATCGCGGCATCGGTCTTGATCTCCACCATGTGCTGTAATTCCCCGCCTCAATCAGACCCAATACTTATACCGGTATTAGTATCACGGTCATGGTGAGAACTCCTTTGACTCCACAGGAACGGGAACGCGGCGAGCGGTTCGGCTCGCTGCTGCGTCAGGCACGCGCCAGCCGGAGCATGGCGGAGGTCGCCGCCGCGGCAGGAGTTTCCGCCGAGACGCTGCGCAAGATCGAAACCGGCAGGGCCCCGACCCCTGCCTTTTTCACCATCGCGGCCCTGGCCTCAGCGCTGAACATGTCTCTGGACGAGTTGGCGGCCGCGTGCGCGCACAACCCGGATTGGCAGGAACCAGCACTCTCGGCCTGAAGAAAGGGTGTCAGCAGGCTGGTGAGCGCCGGGGCACGAAGCGGCGCCGAGCCCCCTCGAGGGTGGCGTCGGCGACTGTCTTAAGCCGGTCAGGCGGCTAATCGCAGAACGTGGTGGCGTCGAAGGCCGGAGCCTGGTCGAGGTCTTCTGCCGGACCGACCTCGACCAGGTAGGGCGGGTCAGTCGTCGATTGCCTGGTAGAGGGTGGTCCAGAAGTCGGTGATGGCTCGCGCCGAATCCGGGGTGGACATCCCGGTCTGGGTGAGCAGGATGCCGACGAGCTGGTTGTCCGGGTCGGCGTAGACGGTGGTGCCGGCTCCCCCGTCCCAGCCGAACTGGCCGATGGGCGCGTAGTCGCCACGGTAGGTGCGCACCGCCATCCCGAAGCCCCAGCCGCCTTGCTGCCCCTGGCCGTGAGAGAGATGGACGACGCTGCGGGCCCAGGTCTGCAGGGCGGTGGTCTGCTCGGGGGTGAGGCGGAGGGTGGTCATCAGCTCGACGGCGGGCCGGGACAGGATCTGCCGGCCTTCGTGGATCCCGCCGTTGAGCAGCATCCGGAAGTAGGCGTGGTAGTCGTCGACGGTCGAGTCGAGTCCGCCGCCGCCTGACTGGAACGCCGGAGGCCGGCTGTGGTGTCCCCCTTCGACCGCATCCTCCACGAGGAACTCACCGGTCTCCGGGTGGGGGGCGTACAGGGGCGGCAGCCGGTCGATCTTGTCGGCGGGCACGTGGAAACCGGTGTCCTTCATGCCCAGCGGATCGAAGATGCGCTCGCGCAGGAACGCCTCGAACGACTGGCCGGTGACCCTGGCCACCAGCACGCCGAGCACGTCGTCGCCGAGGTTGTACAGCCACCGCTCTCCGGGCTGGTACATCAGCGGCAGGGTGCTCAGGCGGCGCATCCACTCATCCGGGTCCGGCGCCGGCAGCAGCCATCCGTCCTCCTGGCCGTACACCCCCCGCTCGAAGAACGCGCTCAGCATCGGAGCGGTCCGCGCCGTCATATCCAGCCCGAGCCCCAACGTGTTGGTGAGCAGGTCCCGCACGAGGATCGGCCGCCGTGCTGGCACGGTGTCGTCCAGCGGGCCGTCGGGGCGCTTGAGCACCTGCCGGTCGGCGAGCTCGGGCAGCCAAGGGTCGACCGGGTCGTCCAGCCGCAGCCGGCATTCATCCAGCAGCACCATCGCCGCCGACACCGCGACCGGCTTGGTCGTCGAGGCCATCCGGAAGATGGTGTCGCGGCGCATCGGCGCGCCACCGTCATGGCGCATCGTCCCTAACGCTTCGACGTGCGTCTCCTCGCCCCGGCCGACCAGGGCGACGAGCCCGGGAATCTTCCCGGACTCGACATGCCGTGCCAGTACCTCGCGCAGCCTGCGCAGCCCTGCTTCGGAGAAGCCGCTGTTGCCTTTTCTCATCATGAATTTCCTTACACACAGTGTTTGATCTTGCGAGACCCGTCCCGGCGTGGCGCTCAGGGGCTTCGCATGGGCGAGGCACGAGGGTCGGGGGTCGGCCCAGTTCGCAGCCCGGAGGGCGCAGTCGCTGAACCGTTCATGGCATCCATCGCCGGCCGCTCTGATACTGGCGTCGCCGTCTTGATGCCGCCGCTGACACGCGGCGAGAAGTAGCCGACCGGGCGTGACCCCGTGGCCGTGCAGACAGTCAATGAAAGTGGTGCCCGCCCCCGGGCACGATGTGCTGTGTCGTTATCAGTCTGTCTTGTCTTATTTTCCGGTGTCTTCGCCGACGGCGCGCGTGATGGCGTCGGTCAGCCGCTTCCGCGCACGGGCGGGGACGTAGCCACCCTCCGTATAGTTATGGACGAACGCCTCGACGAACTCCACCGGGTCCTCCCCGACGATCTCGCGGATCGGCGTTCCGTCCGCCGCGGCCTGTTCGAACAGGTCGGCGAGGTCTTCGAACCTCGACGCATCGCTGTCGGCGTCGGTCGGCACGAAGTGCATCATGTACTGCTCGATCGCTTCGACCGCCGTGCGGTAGTTCGGCGGGAGTTGTTTCACGCGCGCCTGATACTGCCGCCACCGCAGCTTGGGGCCGATCACCTTTGCGAGGAAGCCACTCTTTTCAGCGTCGGACATGGTCATCTGCCTCCTTTGCGGAGCTGTTCGAGCCGTTCTGCGAGGAAGCTCCAGGTCCTCCAGAATTCTTCGAGATATTCCTGTCCCTGAGCGTTCAGGGAGTACACCTTGCGCGGTGGCCCCTTGTCGGACGGGACCTTCTCCACGTCGACGAGCCCGCGCTGCTCGATCCTGACGAGCAGCGCGTAGATGGTGCCCTCGGCGATGTCGGAGAAGCCCTGGTCCCGCAGCCACGCCGTGATCTCGTAGCCGTACGCGGGCCGGCCGGACAGGATCGCGAGGACGATGCCCTCCAGCGTTCCCTTGAGCATCTCCGTCACCTGCTTGCCCATGGAACACCCCCTTCCAGCTACTCAATGTTGCTGACTACCGGTACAAAGTAACACCGACTACCGGTATTTAGCAACACTGAATAGCTGAGGCGCAAGCGTGTGGGTGCGGGCGACCTGATCACTGCTCATGAGCGCGTGCTCGGCCTTGATGCGGCGATCCTTACGATCGCGATCGCCCCGGCGGCGCCGGCCGCACGGGACTGACGCGGGTTATGGGGTCTGGACGAGCGCGGTCGGCGGTACGGGGATCGCGGGGAAGGGGTTGTCGGGCAGGAGCAGGACCCGGCGCGGCCGGTCCGGCTGCCCGGCCGCGTCCAGGTGGAGCAGGGCCGCGCCGATGCCCGCCGCGCCGACCATGTAGCCGGTGTCCGCACTCACCTCGCCGGGCCGCAACCGCCGGTACGCCTGGTACCAGCGGTAGCCGCGTCCCTCGTGGTCGGTGGCGCGGGCGACCAGGTCCGCGGCGAGGGTACGGGCGAACTCCAGGCAGGAGGCCCTCCCGGTGACCGCCCACAGCCCGACGAACAGCTCCACCAGACCGGCCGTGCCGCAACACTGGCAGGCCACGTTCCAGTAGCCGTCCGTCCTGCGTGGCGGGGCGGCGCTGTCGACCACGCCGTGCGCCAGCCGTTCCAGCCAATCCAGGTCGCCGGGATCGCCTGTCACCCGGTACAGCTCGTAGAACATCCTGGCCACCCCGGCCGCGCCCGAGCAGAAGCCGGCGTAGTGCAGCTCGCGCGCCTGCGGCACGTGATGCGGGACCATCGCCGATCGGTCGCCGACCGCGCTGACCTCGCGGACGAAACCGGCCCCGCTGCGCGCGGCACGCAGGAAGCGCTCGTCGCCGGTCACTCCGTACAGGCGGGCGAGGAGGAACACCGTGCCGGCGGTGCCGGCGAGGAATCCGGGCGTGGTCGCGTCCGGCGGCGCGCCGTCGACATCGCCGAGACGGTGGCCGGGAACGGGCAATCGGGCGATGCGCAGGCCCGCCTCCACCGCCGCCGCCTCGTAGGCGGGCATCCCCAACTGGGCGGCGGCTCGCAGCAGGCCCAGGATGATGCCGCCGTCGCCGCGCTGCGTCGGGTCGTGCGTCCAGCCGAAGCCGTCCGCGCCGTTGCGCCCTCTGCCGACGATCAACTCGGCGACGGCCGCCGCCTCGGCGGTGAGCCGGTCGTCGCCGAGCACCCACCCGGCCTCCATCAGCGCGATCATCGTGCCCGTCAGCCCGTGGTAGAGCGACAGATCGTCGTCCCGCCGCCAGGTGGCCGCGAGCCACTCGGCCCCGCCCCGCGCGTCCTCCAGGTACGCCTCGTGCCCGGTGGCGACAGCCAGCTCCAGGAAGAACAGCACGATTCCGGCCGCACCCGAATACAGAGATCGAGGCTGCGATCCGACTGCCGATCTGCCGTGCGGGTCGGGGTTGGCCACCCAGTGGCGGCCGTGCTCGCCCTCGACCCCGGCGGATCTGATCCAGCGCGCCGTCGAGACGGCGGCGGTCAGCGGGGAGGCGGCACGAGCGCTCTTCGGGCGGATCTCGTCCAAGCTCATGGCCGGGACTATGGCACATCCCCTGTCCAATTTCATGCTTTTCCTATTAATTTGATAGGGATTTTGCGGAGAGTGCCGGACGCCAGCCAAGCCGCGGTGCCAGCTCCCGCGCGACGGAGGTGAGCAGGCGGAGGTGCTCGTCGAACTCGGGTACGCCGGGGACGAAGCTCACCAGCAGGTCGGTGATCTGCCGCAACGCCGGATCGGCGGCCAGCTCGGCGGCGAGCGCCTCCGGTGGCCCGAGCAGCGCGCGGTCGGCCTCCAGGTACTCCTCGACGCTGAGCCCCGCGACGTCGCGCTTGGCGGACAGCCAGCCCTGCCAACGACGGGCGCCGGGCGTGACCGAACGGATCGCCTCCGCCCGGTCGGGGTGGGGGTAGACGGCCCGTGAGACCTGTACCCGGGGCTGACGGGCCGCCGCGCGGTAGGCCGCGATCCACTCCGCCTGTTGCTGCTGGGCCTCGCGCACGGTGGTGCCGCGCCAGCCGGTGGCGCGGGAGAGCTGCAGCCCGTCGCCGGCGCGCCCCGCGGCGGCCGCCGCCGGGACCGCCAGTGATGGGTCGCCGGTGGTGGCCTGCCACAGGCGCGAACGTACACCGGCCCCGGGCGGATGGAGCACCTCGCCGAGGCTGTTGAGCGCCACGCCCGCCAGCACCTCGTGGAGGCGCGCCACTGAAGCCTCGAAGAGCTTGTGCCGGTCGGCCAGGTCCTGCCCGAACGCCTCCCATGCTCCCGGGAAGGGCCCCGACCCCACCCCCAGCTCCAGTCGGCCGCCGCTGAGCTCGTCGAGCGTCGCCGCGTCCTCGGCGACCTTGAGGGGATCCTCCAGGGGAAGCACCAGCACGCCGGTGCCCAGCCGGATCCGCGTGGTGTGCTGGGCGATCGCGGCGAGCACGACCAGCGGCGCGGAGACGTGCTCATTGCCTTGGCGGAAGTGCCGTTGGATGACCCATCCCGAGTCGTAGCCCAGCTCCTCCGCTGCCACGAACAGGTCGATCGCCTCCCGGTAGGCCCGAGCCGGGGGCAGGTCGCCGTCGAGGTGCAGCAGGAAGCCCAGGCGGAAGGGGCGGCCGTCCTCGACACCCGCCCCGATCAGGTCAGCCATCTCAGAGCCTCACTCCGGTCCCGTGCACGCCGTGCTCGTCGATCAGCGCCAGCTCCTCCTCCGTCAACGGCGGGAAGTCGAGCGCCTTGACGTTGTGGTCCAGCTGCGCCGTCGAGCTGGCTCCGATGAGTGCCGAGGTCACCTGCGGCTGCCGGAGCACCCACTGCAGGGCCAGCTGCGCCAGCGACTGGCCACGCCCCTCGGCGATCCGGTTGAGCGCGGCGGCCCGCTGCCGGTAGGTGTCGTCGATGACGTCGGGCGACAGGAACGCGCTGTTCTCCGCGCGCGCTCCCGCCGGGATGCCGTCGAGGTACTTGTTCGTGAGCAGGCCCTGTGCCAGCGGTGAGTAGACGATCAGGCCGAACCCGTCCTCGGCGGCCAGCTTGAGCAGGCCGTCGAGCTCGGGCCGGCGATCGAAGATCGAGTACCTCGGCTGGTGGACCAGGAGCGGCACCCCGGCCCGGCGCAGCAGTTCGGCCGCCTCGTGTGCCCGCTCGGGGGCGTAGTTGGAGATGCCCACGTACAGCGCCTTGCCCTGCTCGACGGCGCTGACGAGGGCGCCGACGGTCTCCTCCAGCGGCGTGGTCAGGTCGGCGCGGTGGCTGTAGAAGATGTCGACGTGGTCGGTGCCCAGGTCGCGCAGGCTGTTCTCCAGCGAGGTGAGCAGCGACTTGCGTGATCCGCCCTTGAGGTACGGGCTGGGGCCGATGGGGTTGCCGGCTTTGGTGGAGAGGATGAGCTCGTCCCGGTACGGGGCCAGGTCCCGCTTGAGCACCCGCCCGAAGACCTGCTGCGCGGCGCGGTGCGGCGGGCCGTAGCGGTCGGCGTTGTCGAAGTGGGTGATGCCCAGGTCGAAGGCGTGCAGCACGATGTCGCGCTGGGTCTCGTACGGGTGGTCGGTGCCGAACTTCTGCCACAGGCCGAAGGAGAAGGCCGGCAGGTCGAGACCCGAGTGCCCGGCGCGCCGGTACTCCATCTTCTCGTAGCGGCTCATGAGCGGTTCTCCCGGCGGAGGGCGGCCGGCTGGAGGGACGGGGTGTCCCGGCCGGTGTCGCGTTCGAGGAAGTGGGTGCCCGGGTCGACGATCTCGTCGATGCGATCGAGGACGTCCGCGCTGAGCTTGACGGTGGCCGCTTGGAGGTAGCTCTCCAGGTGGTCGAGCGTGCGCGGGCCGATGATCACGCTGCTGACCGCCGGGTGGTTGAGCGCGAACGCCAGGGCCAGGTCGACCAGTGTCAGGCCGTTGTCCTCGGCCAGCCGGGCCAGCGTGTCGGCGGCGGTCAGTTTGCGCCGGTTGCGATCCGCACCGATGTCGAACCGGCCGGGGATGAGATCGGCGCGCGCCGACTCCGGCTGTTCGCCGTCGATGCGGTACTTGCCGGACAGCCAGCCGGCGGCCAGCGGGCCGTAGCTGAGAACGCCGACGCCGTACTTCCGCGCGATGGGGAAGACCTCCCGTTCGGCGCTGCGGACGAGCAGGGAGTACGGCAGTTGCTCGGTGTGCGGGGCGATGAGCCCGTGCTCGTCGGCCAGCCACTGCGCCTCGACGAGCTGCTGCGCCGGGAAGACCGAGGTGCCGTAGTAGCTGATCTTGCCCTGGTGGATCAGGTCGTTGAGCGTCCGCAGCGTCTCCAGCGGGTCGGTGTGCGGGTCCGGCCGGTGCGCCTGGTAGAGGTCGATGTGGTCGGTGCCCAGCCGGCGCAGGCTGTCCTCCACGGCGCGGGTGACCCAGCGGCGCGAGTTGCCGGCGTGCCGGGGGTCGTCGCCGATCTGCCCATGGAACTTGGTGGCCAGGAAGACGTCGTCGCGGCGGCCCTTGATCGCCTTACCGACGATCTCCTCCGACACGCCCTGGGCGTAGACGTCGGCGGTGTCGAGGGCCGTGATGCCGGCGTCGAGTGCGGCATGGATGATCCTGATGCTCTCACCCTCCTCCTGCCACCGGCCGAAGTTCATGGTGCCGAGGGTGAGCGGGCTGACCAGGACGCCGGTGCGGCCCAGTATGCGGTCGGTCATGGAGTTCCTCTCTAGAACAGGCCGGTCGTCGGCGGGTCCTCGCCGGTCAGGTGGTACGCGCCCGCCACCGCCGCCTTCCACTGCCTGGGGTTGTGGTTGGCGACCGTGCGGGCGTTGCGCCAGTGCCGGTCGAAGCCGAGGTCACGATTGGTGATCGAGCCGCCCGCGACGTCGAAGAGCAGCTCGGCGGCCCGCAGCGCGGACTCGATGGCGATCACGCCGGTCTGCGCCACGGTGACCGCCGCCTCCGCGCCGGAGGCCCGCGCCCGCTGACCCGTCAGGCCGCGCACGCTCTCCAGCGCTTCGGCGGCGAGCAGCACCGCCGATCTGGCGGCCTGGGCCCGGGCGGCGATCTCGCCCACGGTCTCGCGTACGTACGGGTCCTCGACGCTCTTGCCCGCCGTGCTGTGCTTGATCGGCCGGGCCTTCTCACGGGCGAACCAGACCGCGTCGTCGAGCGCCGCGGCGGCGATGCCGGCCTCGACCGCCGCCAGGTAGAGCTGCGCGAACGAGCCCAGCCAGGGGTTGTCCAGCCGGGTGTTGTCGCGAGCCACGACCTCGTGCTCGTGCGCCCGCACGCTCTTCAGCCGCGTGGTGCCGCTCGCGGTCAGCCGCTGGCCGACCGCGTCGAAGTCGTCGAGCCGCTCCACGCCCGCGCGATCCACCGGCACCGTGAAGCCCAGCAGGGTCCCGTCCTCGTCCTTGGCCAGGCCCGAGAACCATGAGGCGTACAGCGCGCCGGTCGAGTAGTACTTCTCGCCGTCGATGACGTACCCGTCGCCGTCACGCCGGATGGTGGTGCTGACGGACCCGCTGGCGCCGCCGGTGCGCTCGTTGGCGGTGCCGGCGAACAGGTCGCCGTCGCGCAGCCGCCGCAGCGTCAACGCCCGATGGGGCAGGTCGCGGCGGCTCGCCACCTGATTGGCGGTGAGGAAGCTGCCGCGCAGCGCCTGGGCCACGTTGGAATCGGCTCGGGCGATGGCGATGACCAGGTCGATCACGTCCCGCTGCGAGCCGCCGGCGCCGCCGTCCTCCTCGGCGATGCCGACCAGCGTGATCCGCTGCCCGGCGAGCGCCCGGACGTCGTCGAAGGCGTACTCGCGGGCGAGCTCGCGCTGATGGGCACCGATACGGAGGCGCTCCAAGATCGGGGAGACGGCGGAGCGGATGCCGTCGACGGTGTAGTGCTCGGTGCCGATCACGCCGGCACCGCCACGAGCTCGGGCAGGCCGAACGCGGCCCGCAGGGTCGGGGGCGACGAGCCGGCCGCGTCCGCCAGCCGTGGCACCAACGCCCGCAGCAGGCTGACCACCGCCGCGGTGCCGCCCGTGGGCACCAGCTCGAATCCGTCCAGCCGGTGCGCCGCGGCCCAGGTACGAAGATCGTCAGCGGCGGCCTCGGCGATGGCGGGGCCGGCGGCCGGGTCGTCCACCACGACCTCGACCCGGCCGAGCAGCACGACGTCCGCCCGGGAACGACCGGCTCGCCGCAGCGCCTCCGTCAGCGCGGCGTCCGCACCGGCGGCCTGCTCCTGCTCCACCACGACGACGTCCGCGGACTCCGCGACCGCCGCCACGTCAAGGGCTCCCAGGTCGGCGACGACGACCGGGCGGCCCTGCACCGACGACGGCCCGTCCAGCGGACCGGCGACCCGGTAGAAGGAGCCCTCGTGGCCGATCGGCTTGATGCGCGCGTCCTCGACGACGACCCCCGCCGCCTGGTCGCCGATCAGCGCCGCGCGCGGGAACGACTCCCACAGCCGGGTCAGCACGTGGGCGTACTCCGTCCAGCGCCGGGCGGGGTCGCTCGCGCCGGGGTCTGGAGCGGTCGCCTGGCTCACCTCGTCTCCCCCGCCCGCCCGCAGGGCGACGCCGCTCCGGCCGCCGGTGGCCCGGTCGAGGGAGAGCACGCGCCGTGCGGCGTTGTACGGAGCGTTGTGGGTCGTGGGCAGCTCGGCGACGTAACCGACGTCGCCATGGAGGCCGGCGAGGTAGGCGCCCACCACGGTCGGGTCGAGCGCCCGGCCGTCGAGGAGCCGGATGGCCGCGACCCCGACCTCTTCGGCCACCGCCGCGATGACGACGGCGTCCGTGAGCGACACCGGAGCCGGGTGGCCGGTCGGCTCCCCGACCGCGAGCGCGAGCTGGATGGCTGTACTCATGAGGAGATCACTTCCGGTTGAGGAACCCGGCCCGGCACCGCGGGCAGACCGAGTCCGAGATGGTCACGAAGGGTCGTTCCGTCGTAGTCGGTGCGGAACAGGCCACGACGCCGCAGCTCGGGAATCACCTGGTCGGCGAAGTCGGCGAAACCGGACGGCAGCACGTCGGGCATCACGTTGAAGCCGTCCGCCGCGCCCGCGCGGAACCACAACTCGATGTCGTCGGCGATCTGCTCCGGCGTCCCCACGACGATCCGGTGCCCCCCGCCGCCGGAGAGCTTCTTCAGCAGTCGGCCGAGCGTCGGCTGCTCCGCGTCGATGATCGCCTTGACGACCCGGTAGAAGGTCTGAGAACCACCGGCCTCGTCGGGATCGACGAGGAGCTCGGCCGGGATCGGCTCGTCGTCGGACAGCCCGTCGAGGGAGATCCCGAGCTGACCGGCGAGCCGGCCCCGGGCGTAGGCGTCGGGCAGGATCTCGTCCAGCAGCTCACGCCGGGCCTTGGCCTCGGCCTCGGTGCTGCCCACGACGGTGGACAGGCCCGGGAGGACCACGATCTCCGCGGGACGCCGCCCGAACCCGGCCGCGCCGGCCCGGATCTCGGCGCGGAACGCGCGGGCATGGTCGAGATCCTGGTCGGCGGAGAAGATCACCTCTCCGACCCGGGAGGCGAGCCTGCGGCCGTCGCTGGAACCGCCGGCCTGGACCACGACCGGCCGGCCCTGCGGGGAGACGAGTTCGGTCCGGCCCGCCCAGCCGGCGACGACCTGCTCGGTGACCTCGGCGGCGCGGCGGTAGCGCAGCGCGTGCTCAGGTTCGCCGCCGCGGCCGAAGTTGCGCGCCGCCACCGGCCCGGCGGTGGTCACGACGTTCCAGCCGAAGCGACCACCACTGACGTAGTCGAGGTCGCCGAGCCTGCGCGCCAGCTCGACCGGGTCGTTGTAGGACGACGACAACGTCCCGATCAGACCGATCCGCTCGGTCTGGGCGGCGATCCGCGCCAGTACCGTCGTGGGCTCCAGGTTGTTGCCAGGGCGGTGCCTGATGGACGGGTCGAGCAACGGGCCGTCCGCCAGGAAGACCGCGTCCAGCTTGGCTTCCTCGGCCTTCTTCGCGATCGAGGTGTAGTGCTCGATCGTGTAGCTGGCGGTCCCGTCGGTGTCCGGGAACCGCCACGAGCCGCCGAAGACGCCCGCGTTGAGGATGTTGACATTGATATGCAGCACGATCTTCTCCTTAACGTGCGACGGCGAGCCGGGTTCCTGGGATCGCCTCCAGCAGTTCCCGGGTGTAGTCGTGCCGCGGCGCGCCGAACACCTGCTCGACCGGGCCGGTCTCGACCACGGCGCCGTCCTTCATCACCGTGACGTCGTCGCCGATCAGGCGTACGACGCCCAGGTCGTGGGTCACGAACACGTAGCTGAGCCCGAGCCCGGCCTGCAGGTCGACCAGCAGCTGCAGGATCTGGGCCTGGACCGACACGTCGAGCGCGCTCACCGCCTCGTCGAGCACCAGGATCTCGGGGTTGAGCGCGAGCGCCCGCGCGATCGCGACCCGCTGTCGCTGACCGCCGGACAGCTGGCCCGGCAGCCGGTGCAGGTAGCTCTCGTCCAGCGCCACCGCCTCCAGCAGCTCGACCACCCGCGCCTTGCCGGTGGCCACGCCGAAGGCACGCAGCGGCTCAGCGATGATCTTGCCGACGGTGAACCGCGGGTCCAGCGAGGTGAACGGGTTCTGGAACACGAACTGCAGGTCCCGCCGGATCTCCCGCAGTTGCCCGCGCCTCAGGCCGGTCAGTTCCCGATCGCCGACGTGCACCGTGCCGCTGTCGGCGGTGGTGAAGCGGACCAGGATGCCGGCCAGCGTCGATTTGCCCGCGCCGGACTCGCCGACGATGGCGTGCGTGGTGCCCTTGCGTACGATCAGGTCGGCGCCGTCGAGCGCGCGCAGCTCACGGCTCTGGCCTCGGCCACGCAGGTGGTAGGTCTTGGTGAGCGCGTGTGCCCGCAGCACCGCCGACGCGGTGGCGGGGTCCGGCCGCGCGCCTGACGTCGGCTCGAGCCGGCCGGTGTGCCGGGCGGGGGCCGCGTCGAGGAGCCGGCGGGTGTAGTCGTCGGCCGGGTTCTCCAGCGCCTGGCGGACCGGGCCTTCCTCCACGATCTCGCCGTTCCGCATGACGAGGATCCGGTCGGAGCGGTCCAGCGCGACGCCGAGGTCATGGGTGACCAGGAGAATGCCGATGCCGAGCTCCTCGCGCAGCCGTACCAGGTGGTCGAGGATGACCTTCTGGACGGTGACGTCGAGCGCGCTCGTGGGCTCGTCGGCCACGATGATCTTCGGTTTGCCCGCCAGCGCGATCGCGATGAGCGCACGCTGTTTCATGCCGCCGCTGAGCTCGTGGGGGTACTGGTGGAAGATCCGCTCGGCGTCCTTGAGCCCGGCTGTGCGCAGGCTCTCCAGCGCGGCTTGCGTGTGCTGGGCCGCGTTGCCGGCCTCGGGCTCGTTGAACCGGACCGCCTCGATCACCTGCTGACCGATCCTCTTGACCGGGTTGAGCGAGGTGTTGGGGTCCTGGGGGATGAAACCCACGTAGCTGCCCCGTACCAACGCCATCCGCCGGTCGTTCCAGCCGGTGACGTCGACGCCGGAGTAGGCGATCGTGCCGCCGCGGATCCGCG
Organism: Nonomuraea sp. NPDC026600; assembly: GCF_040638335.1. Classification (NCBI taxonomy): domain Bacteria; kingdom Bacillati; phylum Actinomycetota; class Actinomycetes; order Streptosporangiales; family Streptosporangiaceae; genus Nonomuraea; species Nonomuraea sp. NPDC026600. The sequence continues at coordinate 266,010 of NZ_JBEZYD010000011.1, read as the reverse complement.
CGGCGGCCGGCAGCAGGCCGAGCGCGCCTTGGACGAGGGTGGTCTTGCCCGAGCCGGACTCCCCCACGAGCGAGACGAACTCGCCCGGCTCCACGTGGAGGCCGACGCCACGGACGGCGGGCGTCCACTCGCGGCGTCCCGTCCGATAGTCGATCGCCAGGTCGGTGATCCGCAGCAGCGGATCCTTGGACGGGTCGGTCATCGGCGGTGCTCCTTCCGGTAGGAGGTGCTGATGCGGTGGGTGGCGATGACGACGATCGCGAGCGCCACGCCGGGCAGGATCGAGGCCCAGGGGTGGACCGCGACGTAGTCCCGGCCCTCGGCCACCAGCAGGCCCCACTCCGGCTGCGGCGGCGGCGCGCCGTAGCCGAGGAAGCCGAGCGAGGCGACGGCGAGCACGGCCGTTCCGACCTCGAGTGCCGCCAGCGCGATCACCGAGCTGAGCGAGTTGGGTACGACATGCCGGACCATCACCCCCAGCCGGCCGACCCCGAGGCCGTAGGCCGCCTTGACGTAGTCCTGGGTCACGACCGCCAGCACCTGGGCTCTCATCACCCGCGCGAACGAGGCGATGGAGGAGATGCCGACGGCCAGGGCGATGTTCTGTGTGGAGTAGCCCAGGACCGAGACCACCACCATCGCGAGCAGCAGGCTCGGGATCGCCAGGAACACGTCGACCACCCGCATGACGGCGGTGTCGACGATCCCTCCGGCGAAGCCGGCGAGCAGCCCGACGACCGTGCCGATGCCGAAGGCGATGAGAACCGCCAGCAGGGTCGCGGTCAGGGTCGTGTGCGCTCCGTACACGCTGCGGGCGAACAGATCCCGGCCCAGCCGGTCGGTGCCGAACCAGTGCTCCGCGCTCGGCGGCGCGAAGCTCGCGGTGGTGTCGCCGTCGTAGGGGCTGTAGGAGGTGAACAGGCCGGGCGCGACGGCCCAGCCGATCACGACCAGCACGACGATCCACGCCACCACGAGGATCGGCTGCTCCGCGAGCTCACCGAGGCGCTTGACCAGCGGGCGCGCGAGGGCGGGGGCGGCGAATTGGACGGTCATCACGATCCTCCTCAGGCGACGGCGAGCGTGGCCCGCAGCCGCGGATCCAGCAGCGGGTAGATCAGGTCGACGATCAGGTTGATCAGCGCGAAGCTGGCCGCCACCAGCACGACGATCCCCTGCACCAGCGGGACGTCCAGCGTGTTGATCGCGGCCTGGGTCAGCCGGCCGATGCCTTTGCGGGCGAAGACGGTCTCGGTGATGACCGAGCCGGCGATCAGGTTGCCGAACGTGATGCCGGCGATGGTGAGCGCCGGCAGACTGGCGTTGCGGAAGACGTCGCGGATGATGATGCCGTTGCGCGTGGCGCCCTTCGCATAGCTCGTCGTGACGTAGCCGGAGCGGAACTCGGTGGCGAAGCTGCGGACGAGGAGCTGCGCGATCGGACCCGACACCGGGACGGCCAGCGTGACCAATGGCAGGACGATGCTGCTCGCGCCGCGGTCGCCGAAGGCCGGGAACCAGCCCAGCCTGAAGGAGAAGATCTGCAGCATCAGGATGCCGGACAGGAAGACCGGCACCGAGACCGCGCCCGACGGCAGGGCCTCGACCAGGTTGCGCACCCATGGACGGCGGGTCGAGGTCGTCACGAGCGCGATCACGAAGGCGATGAGCAGTGCCAGCACCAGAGCGCCGGACGCGAGGACGAGAGTGCTCGGCAGCGCGTCCAGGATCGTGTCGGTGACCGGCCGTCCCGACTGCACCGAGTCGCCGAAGTCGCCGGTCAGCGCGTGTCCCAGCCGGTCGAAGTACTGCAGGAGCACCGGCTTGTCGAAGCCGTAATTCGCCGCCACCTGCTCACGGACCTCCGGCGGAATGCTGTTGATCTCGGCGGGGTCGAAGAGCAGATCGGCCGGGTCGGCCGGCAGCACGAACAGCAGGACGAAGGTCAGGGTGAAGGCGGCCCAGACCACGAACGTGGCCCGGCCGACCTTCAGCGCCAGGTAACGCGTCACTTCCCGTTGCTCTTCCACGCGTCCACGAAGTGGTTGCGGGACTGGGCGTCGAAGACGATCCCGTGGACGTAGCTCGCGTGGGCGATCACCTGCGACGGGTTGTAGACCGGGTTGACCAGCGCGTACTTGTCGAGCAGGAGGTCCTGCGCCGCCTTGGCGTACTGCTTGCGCGCGGCGGGGTCGAGCGTCTGGTCGAGCTTGCCCACGGTCTGGGTGACCTCGTCCACGTCGACCCCGGTGGACTCCTTGGCGAGGTAGGTGACGTTGCCGAGCAGCGGGCTGTACTGGAGGTTGAGGACGGCGGGGTCGTTACGCGAGCGGTTGGACGCGGTGACGTTCCAGTCGGTCTTCGCCTTGGCCAGGTTGGCCGTGTAGTCCGGGATGGGGACGACGGTGAGCTGCAGGTCGATGCCGATCTTCTTCAGGTCCTGCTGGATCGACTCGTAGGCCGGCTTGTTCACCACCAGGTTGCTGATGCCGAGCAGCTTGACCACGAGCTTCTTGCCGTCCTTGACCCGGATCCCGTCGGGGCCCTCGCTCCAGCCGGCCTCCTGGAGGAGCTGCTTGGCCTTGTCGGGGTCGTACTTCAGGACCGAGCCGCTGTAGTCGGCGTACCCGGAGACCGACGGTTCGAGGATCGAGGTGGCGATGGAGTAGGAGTCGGTGAGCACCGTCTTCTTGATCGCCTCACGGTCCCAGCCGAGCTGGATCGCCTTGCGCACCGCGATGTCGTTGGTCGGGAACAGCTGGGAGTTGAAGTTGAAGAGGATGGCGGTGCCGGAGACGGCCCGGTGGATGATCGTGAAGCCCTGGTCGGCCAGCGACTTCTCGTCCGTGGTGCCCACGTCCAGCGTGGCGTCGATCGCGCCGGAGGCCAGCGAGCCGGTCCGGACGCTGGCCTCCGGGATCGTGTTGAACACGACCTTGTCCAGGTACGCCTCGCCCTGGTGCTTGAGCGCCGGCGGGGACCAGGTGTAGCCCTTGCGCCGGACCAGGACAGTCTTGACCTGCTGCTCCCACGAGTCGTACACGAAGGGACCGGTGCCGATCACCTTCTTCGGGTCGTTGCGCTCCTTCGCGCTGAGCCGCAGCGTCGACAGCGACAGGAAGCCGGGCTGCGCGTTGGCGGTGAAGGAAGAGGCTTGCAGGAAGCTCGCGAGCGGCTTCTTGAAGCGGACGACGGCGGTGTAGGCGTCCGGGGTCCGCGTCTCGATGTAGCCGGACAGCAGGGCGGCGCCGTTGGGGTTGATGCCCAGCTTCTGGTCGCCGTGCACGTACTGGTCGAAGTTGGCCTTGACCACTGCGGCGTCGAACGGGCTGCCGTCGCTGAACGTGACGTCCTTGCGCAGGTGGAAGGTGAAGTCGGTCAGGTCCTTGTTGTACTCCCACGACTGCGCCAGCCACGGCGTGATCTCACCGGTCTTCGGGTCCTGCCAGGTCAGCTTGTCGGTGATGTTGTTGCCGATGAGCGACTCGGCGTAGTTGGTGCCCCACTGCGGGTCGGGGCTGCGCTGATAGTCGATCAGCGCGAACTGCAGCGTGCCGCCGCGGACGGGCCCGCCGTCACCGGCGGCCGCGCCGACGGAGTCGCCACCGCGGGTGACGGCGAACCCGCCCCCGGCGATGAGAAGGACGGCGACGGCACCGGCGGCCCAGGGCCACGTCTTGCGCCGGGGAGCGGCGCGCTCGATGGAACTGCGAAGGTCTGACATGCGCTTTCCTCGTTGCTCGATGCGAAAGGTGTGAGAGAGCCGATCAGCGCCGACACAGCGCGCCGGCGAAGAAAGCGAAGTCGATCTCGCGCCTGGAGTACCGAAGCAACGTCGTCACAATCTACACTTTACCTACATGAACAGTAGGTTTTAAAGGGTAATCTCGATCGCAGGTCAGAAAGGACCCGTCTGATGAGCCTCCAGTTCCTCTGGTACATCCCGAACCAGGCGCAGCCCGGACACCGCGGCGACGACGCCGTCACGGACCACAACAGCCTGGAGACCCTGACCGGCCACGCCAAGGCTCTTGAGGAGCACGGGTGGGGTGGGGCGCTCATCGGCGCCGGCTGGGGACGGCCCGACACGTTCACGGTCGCCGCCGCGCTGGCCGCGCGGACGACGACGTTCCAGCCGCTGATCGCGGTCCGGCCGGGCTACTGGCACCCGGCCAAGTTCGCCTCCGCCGCCGCCACCCTGGACCATCTGACCGGCGGACGGGTGCTGATCAACATCGTGTCGGGTAAGGACAACCTGGCGGCGTACGGCGACAGCGAAGGCGACCAGGCCCACCGCTACGCCCGTACCAAGGAGTTCATCCAGATCGTGCGCAAGCTGTGGAGCGAGGAGAACGTCACCTACCACGGCGAGCACTTCAGCGTCACCGGCTCCACCGTCGTGCCGCGGCCGGTCCCCCGGGACGGACGCCCGCATCCCCGGCTCTACTTCGGCGGCGCCTCCGAAGCCGCCGAGCAGGTGGCCGCCACCGAGGCCGATGTCCAGCTCTTCTGGGGCGAGCCGCTCAACGGCGTCGGCGAGCGGATCGAGCGGCTCAGGCAGCTCGGCGAGAAGCTCGGACGCGAGCACCCTCCGCTGGAGTTCGGGCTGCGGATCACCACGCTGGTGCGGGACACCACCGAACAGGCCTGGGCCGACGCCGAGGCCAAGGTGGCGGAGATGGCGAGAGGCGACATCTCACGCGACCCGAACCGGCACGCCGCCGTCGGCCAGCAGCGGCTGCTCGACCTGGCCGCGCGGGGCGAGGTGCTCGACGACAACCTCTACACCGCGCCTGGCAGGTTCGGCGGCGGCGGCGCGGGCACCACCTGGCTGGTCGGCTCAGCCGAGGACGTGGCGAGGTCGCTGCGCAAATACCAGGCGCTCGGCGTCACCCACTTCGTGCTCTCCGACACTCCCTACCTGCCGGAGATCAAGCGTCAGGGCGATCACCTTCTCCCGCTGTTGCGAGGGTGAGACCAGAGCGCTCGGCGATCCGCGCCGGGCTGCCGATCAGCGCCGAGGCCGGCTCACCGCGTCACGCCGCTCCAGCGGGGCGGTGCGGTGTGATCGGCTTGGTTTCGTAGGTTCGGAGTACCAGTGAGGTGATGACGGGCCCGAAGCGGGCGACGCTGTCGACGATGGTTTCGAGGCGTTCGGCGCTGGGGGCGTGAACATCGATGAGGAAGCAGTCCTCGCCGGTGAGCCGGTAGACGTTGGTGACCTCGGGCAGTTTTGCGAAGTGGTCAAGGGACGCGGAGATGCGGGCATGGGTGGCACGCAGCCGGATCACGGCATGGATGCTCAGACCGAGCCGGGCGGGGTCGACCACCGCGCGGTATCCGGTGATGACCCCGGATTGTTCCAGACGCTTGATGCGCGCCGACACGGCCGGCTGCGAGAGGTTGATCCGCCGGCCGATCTCGGTGACGCCAAGGCGCCCCTCGGTTTGCAGGATGGCCAGGATCGCCTGGTCGACCGCATCCAATGAAAGCGACGTCTCGCCTGTCATCGACCTTCCGTTCATCAGCAGCATGCGACTCTACTCGATCGTTCGCACATACTGACGCCCAGAGCACAAGCCGGCACCGCTGATGACGACGGAACGAGAAGCTCATGCGCTATGTGATCATCCCTGGCATCAACGGGTCGGATGAGGACCATTGGCAGAGCATCTGGCAGGCCGAGTGGGGAGCCTGCGCTTCACGGATCTCCCCCCTCTCGTGGGACGAACCGGATCTGGACGACTGGTGCCAAGCGATCGACAAAGCCGTTGGGGAGAGCCCACCGACCGATCTGGTGCTTGTCGCCCACAGCCTGGGCTGTCTTGCCGCCACCTGCTGGGTCACCCGGCGTCGGCCGGACATCCGCGGAGTGTTCCTGGTGGCTCCACCGGACAATGCCGGAGCGAACTTCCCGGCCGCTGCCTCCACCTTCACCGCGGTGAAGGTGACACCACTTCACGTGCCAGGCTTGGTCATTTCCAGCGAGGACGACCCCTACTGCTCCCCAGACGTCGCGCTGCGCCTGACCGCTGACTGGCAACTCGACCACGTCAGCGTCGGTTCGGCCGGACACATCAACTCCGCCGGCCGACTCGGCAGCTGGGATTTCGGGCGCGCGTTGCTCACAGCATTCACCGCCGGCACGCGTCGTGCCTGACCGGCCTCCCACCGATTCCGATCCCGCCGCGGACCACTAAGCACACATCGGCCACCCGGCCGCCTGGCTCCTAGGATCACCGCATGACCCACGCCGAAGATCTCCCGAGATACCGTGTCCTCACCGGCCCCGACGACGCTGCTTTCTGCCGAAGAGTCAGCGAAATGCTTGATCTCGGCTACGAGCTGCACGGCCCACCTTCCCTGGCGTTCGACGGTGCGCGCGTGATCGTGGGTCAGGCGCTCGTCCGACCCGCAGCCATGACGATCCCTGATTGAGTACCCCCTGAAGTGCCCGCGCTGACCTGCACCGGGCGCTGCTGGAGGCGGTGCCCGGCGGCTGGATCCGCACGGACGCGGAGGTCACCGCCGTCCGGCAGAACGCCGACAGCGTGACCTTCAGGTGCGGGGCGCCTTGCTGCCCGCCCCGGTACATCCGCGACCGCGGCAGCGCGCAGGTCTACTCGACGGCCTGTTGGTAGCGCCGGGCGAGGGCGCTGCAGGCGTCTTTCAGCTCGTCGGGTTCGATGATGGTGATGTCGGCGTCGAAGGTGGCGAGCAGGCCTGCGATCCCGGCCCAGGACCATGCGCCCAGTGTGATGCGGGCCTGGGTGGGGGTGACGTACTCGATGACGGATCCGCCGGGTGCCCATCGGGCTACGACGTCGGCCGGCAGTTCCATCAAGGCGGTGCCGAGGCACTGCCACTGGGCCGGCGTGTCCCCTCGGTCGTAGCTGGTCATCACGTAGCGGGCCACGTTGGGTTCGGGCAGTTCGCGACGCTGGAAGGGAATCCCGGTAGGTGCGTAGGCGTGGATGCGATCGACGCGGTAGATGCCCCACGCGTCGTCGGCCCGGGCGTAGGCGACGAGGTACCAGCGCCCGGCCCAGATCACCAGGTGGTGGGGTTCGACCTGGAGCGGCGGCGTGAAGCCGGGTTCGTTCGATTGGGGCCGGTGTCCGTCGGTGGAGAGGTAGTCCAGCCGCAGTTCGTGAGCGTTGCGTACGGCGTTGCCGACGGCCTTGAGGGTGATCGAGGGGATGGGTGGTGCGGAGAACTCCCAGAGATTGCGGATGGGGGTCAGATGCATCGCGTCGACTTCGGCACGCAGATGGGCGGGCATGACCTGTTTGATGCTGATCAGGGCACGAGCGGCGGCATCGTCGATGCCGGACACGCTGGCTGGTGCGGTCTGCAGTGCGACAGCAATGGCGATGGCCTGCTCGCGGTCGAGCAGGAGTGGTGGAAGCGTGCTGCCGGCGCCAAGGCGGTAGCCACCGTCGGGGCCCATGATGCTCTGGATGGGATAGCCGAGTTCGCGCAGGCTCTCCACGTCACGACGCAAGGTACGGGTGCTGACACCGAACCGGTCGGCAAGGTCCTGACCGGACCAGGTCGGGCGGGCTCCGAGCAGGGAAAGCAGTTGGAGGAGGCGCGAGGACGTGGTGGCCATGGATCTATGGTCTCGCGGGTAGCGGACATTCCGCGTCCGCTACCACTGTCACGGTATGGCGCATGACCTCACCCTCTACCTCGCATCAAGCACCCCAGCCAGGTTCGTCGGTCGCCAAGGCGTCCGGTGTCGCCCTGCTGGTGGTGCTGTTCGCCTCATTCATGGACCTACTGGACGCCACGATCGTCATGGTGGCCACACCGGCGATCGCGGCCGAGCTCCACGCGAGCCCGGCTCAGCTGCAGTGGATGCTGGCCGGGTACGTCCTCGCACTGGGGTCAGGATTGATCACCGGTGGAAGGATCGGCGACGACTACGGCCGACGCCGGGTGTTCTTGGCCAGTCTGGCTGCCTTCGCCGTCGCGTCTGCCGCGTGCGCCCTGGCGACGGGGCCGACGACGCTGATCGCGACCCGTGTCCTCCAGGGTCTCGCCGGTGGTCTGATGGTCCCGCAGGTGTTCGGGATCATCCGTTCCTCGTTCGATCCGGCGGGGATGGCCAAGGCCTTCGGCGCTTTCGGCGCCGTCCAGGGTCTGGCCGCGGTAGCCGGACCTCTGCTGGGAGGCTTCCTGGTCGACGCTGATCTGTTCGGGCTCGGCTGGCGGACCATCTTCTGGGTGAACGTTCCGATCGCGGCCGTCGCGCTCGTCCTCGGGTCCCGGGTTCTGCCGGAATCCACAAGTCGACACCGAGCCGCGTGGGACATCGTCGGCGCGGTGATGTCCACTCTGGCCGTGTTCATGGTGCTCCTCCCCCTCGTGCAGGGACACGGCTGGGGCTGGCCGTGGTGGGGGTTCGCGCTGATGGCCGCCGGCGTGCTGCTCCTGGCCGGATTCCTTTTCTACGAGCGTTCAGTCGTACGACGCGGTGGGCAACCGGTGCTGGACCCGATGCTGTTGCGGACGCGTAGCTTCAGCGCGGGACTGCTGGCTTCGGTGTTCTTCTTCGGCGCCATCGCAGCTCTGTTCCTGACGCTCTCGATCTATCTGCAGGCTGGCACCGGACGCACCGCCTGGCAAACAGGGCTGGTCATCCTTCCCTACGCGATCGGGTCGATCATCACCTCCGGTGTCGGCGTCGCGTTGGCCGCCAAAGCGGGCCGGGCGCTGCTGATCAGCGGATCATTGGCTATGGCCGTGTCACAGGCACTGCTGTGGTTCCTCGTCCGTGACGGTCAGAACCCTGGCTACTGGATGCTCGCACTGGCCTTGTTCGTCGGCGGTCTCGGCCTAGGTCTGGCTGCGCCGATCCTCGTCAATGTCGTCCTTGCCGGTGTTCCGGGCGAGGACGCCGGCGCCGCCGGTGGTGTGCTCTCTACGGTGAATCAGATCGGCGGTGCCGCCGGCATAGCCGCCCTCGGGAGCATCTTCTTCGCCGCCGTGGACAGCCCCGTCGCGGGGGCATCGCCGTTGGACGTGTTCGGAAACGCCTTTGCCGCAGTCATCCCGGCCGAGATCGCGTTCTACCTGCTGGCCGCCGCCCTGATGCTGCCGCTTCCGCGGACGGCCACTGCCGCGCACAGCGCGTGACAGGTCGCCTCTGAGCATTTCCGTACCTGCCCAGGCGGGTCCGGCTACAACAAAACGGTTGGCTGGCGGGCACAGTCGCACGCGCTGGGAGCCACACCTCCCGTCGTCGGCCGACCTCACTCGGACGCGCTCGGCCTGCGTTCGGCGGGCGGGAGCAGCAGTACCTCCAGCGCCCGGGCGCAGGCCCGCGCGTGCGTGACGAACCAGCCGATCCGCGCGTCGCTCATCACGCGCGGGGTGGACCGCACCGCGAGCGCGTAGCGAACGTGATCGAGCCGGTCGAGCACCGGCACCGCGACCGTCCGGATGCCGTCGTAGGACTCCCCGTCGTTGAGCGCGTAGCCGGCTTCGCGAACCTTGCGCAGCTCGGCGCGGAGCTCGGCGTGGTCCACGATCGTGCGGCCGGTCAGCGCCCGCAGCGGCCCGAGCGCCTCCAGGTCCGCCCTGCCCTCCGGCGCCCAGGCCAGCAGCACCTTGCCCAGCGCCGTGGAGTGCAAGGGGCGGCGCAGGCCGACGCCGCTGTCGGGGTTGAGCGAGCCGCCGCTCAGGATGACCGCGTGCCTGTCGTTGCGTACGGCGAGGTCCACGGTCGCGGAGGTGACGCGGACCAGCTCGGTGAGTTCGGGCGCGATCCTGTGCAGGCCGCGGCGGTGGAAGGAGAGCTGCCCCAGCTCGGTGATCGACGGCCCGAGCCGGTAGCGGCCGGTCCGCGCCTCCTGTTCGAGGAAGCCCGCCCCGGCCAGGGTCCTGGCCAGGCGGTGCGTGGTGGAGGTGGGCAGCTCCATCCTGCGAGACAGGTCCGACAGGCTGAGCGAGGGATCCCCGCCACCGAAGCAGCCGAGCATGCCGATCGCCCTGTGTACGGCCTGAACGCCACCTTCTGCTGCCATGCGGGAATCTCCGAGTTCCGAGTAGGGAGAGCCGAGCCCAGGTGAGAGCCGTTTCGGCGAAAAGATCTTCCCGCATCGCGGGACATTCTTTGCATTTCCTACCAATTTACTAGCAAACTCTTCCGCATGACCACAGTCGCACTCGACACCCTCTGGTTCACCCGCTGTCCCGTGCCGACCGCGACCGGTATCGCGGCCGACCAGGGCTGGCTGGCCGAGGAGTTCGCCGCCGACGGGATCGCGGTCAGGTCCCTGCAGGACGACGCGCCCGGCGTCCCCCGCGAGACGCACTACACCCACGCGCTGACCGGCCTGTTCCGCGAGGGCGGCAACGTGCCCGCGCTGTGGGCGCGCTCCCATGGCGAGGCCACCCGGCTCATCGGGCTCACCTGGATCGAGGAGCGGCAGGCCGTCCTGGTGCGCGGCGGCACGGGTCTGGAGCGCCCCGAACAGCTCAAAGGTCTGCGCCTGGCCGTACCTCGGCACCGCATCGCGATCGACTTCTGGCGAGCCATGGCGCTGCACGGCTTCCACGGCGCGCTGTCACTGGCCGGGCTCGGCCTGGGCGACGCGGAGCTGGTCGACGTCGAGGCCGAGCCGGACGGTGGCCAGTGGGAGTCCGAACTGGCCGCGCTGGCCGCCGGCGACGTGGACGCGGTCTACGTCAAGGGCGCGCTCGCCGTCGAGGCCGCCCTGCGTCATGGCGCGGAGGTGGGCATCGACCTGGACGCCGTACCGGAGCGCCGGGCGAGGATCAACAACGGCACCCCCCGTCCGATCACCGTGCACCAGCGGCTCCTGGACGAGCGTCCCGACGTGGTCGCCCGTTTCCTGGGCGTCCTGCTGCGCGCCGCCGACTGGGCCACGGAACATCCGGCGGAGGTGGCCAGGATCCTCGGCGCCGAGACCGGCGCGGGCGCGGCGGGCGTGACCGCCGCCTACGTCCCCGGCGCCTCACTCCACCTCGACCTCTCCCCCGAACGTCTCGACCTGCTGGCCGAGCAGGAGCGCTTCCTGCGCGGCCACGGCTTCCTCGAATCACCCGTGGACGTCGCGGCCTGGGCCGATCACACCCCTTTGCAAGGAGTCACCCATGCGTAAGCTGCTGCTCGCCGTCCCCCTTGTCCTGCTGACAGCGGCCTGCGGCGGCACCACGACCACCGGCGCGCGGGAGCAGGTCGTCGTCAGGATGGCGGACCCCGGCAACAGCGGCTTCCTGGCCGTCGCGAAGAAGGACGGCAGCCTGGACGCCGCGCTGGCCAAGGTCAACGCGAAGATCAAGTGGGCCGGCGACTTCTCCGTGTTCGCCCCGGCCGCCCAGGCGATCAACGCCGGCTCGCTCGACGTCGCCACCGGCTCGATCACCTCCGGGGTCACCGCCCTGGCCGTCAAACCCAGCTTCAAGATCTTCGCCACCGTGCCGCCCGATCTGGCGGGCGAGGGGATCGTGGTCAAGACGGGCTCGCCGATCAAGTCGGTCGCGGACCTGGCCGGGCACAGCGTGGCCGTCGGCCATGGCGGCACCAGCGAGTACCTGCTGCTCAAGGCGCTGCAGACGTTCAAGGTCCCGGTGGACAAGGTCAAGCGCGTCTACCTGCCGCCGCCGCAGACCGCGCCGGTGTTCGGCTCGGGCAAGGTGGACGCGTGGTCGACGTTCTCCACGTTCCTCATCCCCGCCGTCACTGAGCTGGACGCCCGGATCCTGGCCGGCGGCGAGGCGATCAAGTCCGACAACTACGTGATCTACGTGGCCGCGAACAAGCTCCTCGACCAGCACCCGGAGGTCGTCAAGGCCCTGTTCGCGTTCATCCGCGAGGGCAGCGCCAAGGAGATCGCCGATCCGGCCGCGTACCTGAACGTCTTCACCCAGGCGGGCCCGCAGGCCGTACAGGGCGCGCAGAAGGACCTGGTGGTGGACATCCAGAAGAAGGGCAAGCCCGCTCAGCCGGTCACCGCCCTCGAGATCGCGAAATATCAGGACGTGGCGAAGTTCTTTCTCGACCAGAAGGTGCTCACCGCGCCGCTGGACGTCTCCCAGCACGTCGTGGACGTGACGACACTCGGGAACACGAAGCAATGAGCACGACCGTCGAAGGGCTCGTCGCGCCGAACCCGCCCCGCACCGCCGGGCGGCCGCCCGGGCTGACGTTCGCGCTGCGGATCATCGGCCCCGTGCTCCTGCTCGCGGCCTGGTACGCGGCCACAACGTCGGGCGCGCTCACCAAGGACGTGCTCGCCGGCCCCCAGGACGTCGTCGCGACCTTCGGCGAGCTGTGGGCGGACGGCCAGTTGCAGGAGGCGCTGCGCGTGTCGGTCACCAGGGCGGGCCTCGGCCTGGTGCTGGGCGCGTCCACCGGGCTGCTGCTCGGTGTCGTCTCCGGGTTCACCCGGCTGGGCGAGGAGCTGGTGGACTCCTCGATGCAGGCGCTGCGCGCCATCCCGTTCCTGGCGTTGACCTCGCTGTTCATCGTCTGGTTCGGTATCGAGGAGGCGTCCAAGATCTTGCTGATCGGGGTGGCCTGCACGTTCCCCATGTACGTCAATGTCTCCAGCGGCGTGCGCAACGTGGACCGCAAGGTCGTCGAGGCGGCCCGCTCGTTCGGGCTCGGCCGCCTGGCGCTCGCCCGCGAGGTGGTGCTGCCCGGCGCGCTGCCGTCGATCTTCGCCGGGCTGCGCCTGTCCACCACGCTGAGCGTGATCGCGCTCATCGCCGCCGAGGAGATCAACGTGACGGCCGGGCTCGGCTACCTCATGGCCAGGGCCACCGACTATCTGCGCACCGACATCCTGGCGCTGTGCGTGCTGCTGTACGCCGTGATCGGGCTGCTGGCCGACCTGGCGCTGCGGCTGGCCGAACGGGTCACGATGCCCTGGCGCAAGGCGGTGACGCTGCGATGAGCCTGGCCGTACGCACGACGGGACTGCGCAAGGTCTTCGGCGACCGCGCCGTGCTGGACGGGGTGGACCTGGAGGTGCGGCGCGGGGAGTTCCTGGCGCTGCTCGGCGCGAGCGGCACCGGCAAGACCACGCTGCTGCGCATTCTCGCCGGTCTGGATGCCGCGACCGGCGGAAGTGTGCTGGTGCCGCCGGTGCGCACGGTGGTCTTCCAGGAGCCGCGGCTCGTCCCCTCCAAGCGCGCCCTCGCCAACGTGATCATCGGGCAGGGCCGCGCCGCCCGGGCCAAAGGGCTGGCGGCGCTGGCCGAGGTGGGGCTGAGCGGACACGCCGGCGCCTGGCCCGCGACGCTGTCAGGGGGTGAGGCCCAGCGGGTGGCGCTGGCCAGGGCCCTGGTACGCGAGCCGGAGCTGCTCCTGCTCGATGAGCCGTTCGCCGCACTCGACGCGCTGACCCGGCTGCACATGCAGGACCTGATCGCCGAGCTGTGCGCCCGGCACCGCCCTGCCGTGGTGCTGGTCACCCATGACGTCGAGGAGGCGATCCTGCTCGCCGACCGGATCGCGGTGCTGCGCGAAGGCCGGTTCGTCACCGACCTGACCGTGCCCCTGGATCGGCCGCGCGACCGCACCGACCAGGAGTTCGTCGAGCTGCGCCGCAGGCTCCTGGCCGACCTGGGCGTGGAGACGCACGCCGGAGCGGCGCCGTGACGACGCGAATCCGCTTCCATGTGATCCTGCCCACGAGGAGCCCCGTCCGCGCGGAGTTGCCCGCCTTCCTCAGCGACGTGCGCCCCGCACTCGCCGACCCGGCCGGGCGGACCGCCGTGGCCGCCGACCTGGCCGGGCTCGCCGGCGCGCTGGTGCCCTTCGACCCCGGCGGGCAGGAGTCGCTGACCGTCGCGGCGAACGTCCTGCGCCGCACCCGCCACCTGCGCGTCGTCGCCGAGTTCCACCCCGGCGTCGCCACGCCCGTCTACGCGGCCAAGCTCTCGGCCTCCCTGCAGCGCTTCGCCGCCGGCCGGCTCGGCTGGCAGGTGGCGGTGGACCTGGACCCGGCCGTGGCCAGGGCGCAGGGCGACTTCCTGACCGGCGACGACCGTTACGCCCGCGCGGCGGAGTTCCTGACCGTCGCCAAGGGCGTCTGGCAGGGCACCTTCGACTTCCGTGGCGACTTCTACGAGGTGGCGGCGGGTGGCTTCGCGCCGCCGCTGTCGGCGCCACCCTTCCCGGAGGTGTACCTGTCGGGGACCTCGCCGCAGGCTCTGGCCCTGTCACGGCGCCACGCGGACGTGCACGTCTTCTCCGCCGGCGACGATCTGGGCACGCTGATCCCCGAGTTGCCGGGTCTGCGGTACGGCCTGCGCCTGGCCTCCCTCGACGCCGTCGGCGAGTACGCCGCGCGGGGTGTCACCGAGTTCTTCGTTCAGACCGAGGACGTCTACCGCCTCGGCGAGTACGTGAAGGAGCGGGCTCTTGCCGGTTGACATCTACTGGCGCATCCACATGGAGGGCGACCAGCCTTCGTTGCGCCGCCGGGTCCGCAGCCGCGGCGGCTTCACCCCCGACGGCACCGCGCCCGGCACGCGAGACGGCCTGGACGACGGCTACAGCCACGCCGACTACATGGCCGAGGTGGCCAGGGCCGCCGAGGAGTCGGGCTTCGTCGGCGGGCTGCTGCCGAACTTCCCGCACACCGACGACCCATGGGCGGCCGCCGCGACGCTGGCCCGCGAGACCACGTCCTACCGGTTCATGGTCGCCTTCCAGCCGGGCTTCCTGCATCCGGTCCAGGCCGCCCGGATGACGGCCACGCTCCAGCGGACGACCGGCGGCCGGATCGTCTACAACGTCATATCCGGCGGCGGTGGTCCCGCGCAGCTGTGGTGGGGCGACAAGGTGGACCACGACGACCGCTACGCCCGTACCTCCGAGTTCCTGGACGTGCTCAAGGGCGTCTGGGCGGGTGGCCACACTCACCATGGCCGCTTCTACCAGGTCGAGGACGCGGGACTGCCCGAGGAACTGGCGGGGCAGCCGTTCCCGGAGATCTTCTTCTCCGGTTCCTCCCCCGCCGCCATCGACGCCGCCGGCCGGCACGCCGACTACTACCTGTCGTGGCTGGAGCCGTTCGAGGCGCTGGCGGAGAAGTTCGACGCCGTGCGCGCGCACAGCGACACCCCGCCCCGGTTCGCCGTACGCGTGGACCTGCTCGCCCGCGAGAGCGAGGAGGAGGCGTGGGAGGAGATCAGGCAGGGCTGGCAGGCCCGCGCCGCCGAGGAGGGCCCCGCCGGGCGGGGCGACTCGGTCGGTGTGCGGCGCAGCCGCTCCTTCCTCGGCGAGGCGGGTGACGACTACCGCGGCCTGGAGGTCGCACCGAACGTGTGGGGCGGATTCAGCGCGCTCCGCGACGGCCCCGCCTTCGGTCTGGTCGGCGACTACCACCAGGTGGCCGAACGCCTCGACCAGCTCCTCGACCTCGGCGTGGACGCCTTCATCCTGGCCGGGATCCCCCACCTCGAAGAGGCCCGCCGTGTGGGCCGCCACGTGTTGCCGCTCCTGAAAGGACGCACCTCATGACCACCCGAGTCGGATTCTTCCCGCAGAACAACACCCTGTGGGTGGCCCGCCACCGCGACCTGCTGCCCGATGTGGAGTGGGTGGACCTGAACACCCTGGGCCGGGGCGAGCGGGTCGATCCCACCAGAGCCCTCCCGTCCGCGCACGGCGACCACCTGTTCGACGGCGGGTACGACTTCATCGGCACCGGCTCCACTCCCCCGGTCACCGCCCAGGCCAGGGGGCACGACATCGTGTACGTGGCGATCTCCGGGCCGCGCGTCGAGAACGGCCGCCTGGTGGTCCGGGAGGACTCGCCGATCGGCTCGGTGGAGGAGCTGAAGGGCAAGAGGGTCGCGCTCGGCCACGGCTCGTGGCAGACCACCCTGCTGTTGCTGGCACTGGAGCGGGCCGGGCTCGGCTGGGGTGACATCGTCCCCGTCGACGCCTACGGCA
Organism: Nonomuraea sp. NPDC026600; assembly: GCF_040638335.1. Classification (NCBI taxonomy): domain Bacteria; kingdom Bacillati; phylum Actinomycetota; class Actinomycetes; order Streptosporangiales; family Streptosporangiaceae; genus Nonomuraea; species Nonomuraea sp. NPDC026600. The sequence goes on along the minus strand of NZ_JBEZYD010000011.1, from coordinate 250,070 downwards.
ACGCCGCCGAACTGCTGGTCAACGGCGAGGTGGACGCCTGGGTGGGCTCCTATCCCCACCTGACGCCGGTCGAATCGCGCACCAGGACCCTCGTGGAGACGGACGGGCTGTTCAGCCACCGCTCACTGTGGTTCACCCGCCGCGACTTCGCGCGGGAGCGGCCCGAGGAGCTGGCCAGGATCGTCGCCGCGCTGCAGCGGGCCGACCGGTGGACCGGGGAACACCCGCGCGAGGCGGCGGCCCTGTTCGACGGCGACCTCGACGCGTGGGAGCACGCGCTGCGCACCCGGCCGTGGGGCCTGCATCCGGTGAGCGAGGAGTTCGTCGCCGAGCAGCAGCACGCCGCCGACCTGTTCCACGCCAACGGGCTGATCCAGCGCAAGATCACCGTGGCGGACGCCGTACTCCCCGAGATCGGCGAAATCGTCCTGCGGACCGGCCGACCGGACGTCGCAATATCCTGATTTTTCCGGATCGTAGCCGAAGGAGTCATGCATATGCCGCTGCCCTCGCAACCATTGCGCAAGCTGGGTTTCCTGACGATCGGGCTGTTCGACGAGGCTGATCCCGGCCGCGGCCACGAGTCGACGCTCGGCGTCATCGAGCTGGGTGAGCGGCTGGGTTTCGACAGCGCGTGGGTGCGGCACCGCCATCTGCAGTACGGCATCTCCTCCCCGGTCGCCGTGCTGGCGGCGGCCTCACAGCGGACCAGCCGCATCGAGCTGGGCACCGCGGTCATCCCCGTGGGCTGGGAGAATCCGCTGCGTCTTGCCGAGGACCTGGCGACGGTGGACGTCCTGTCCGGAGGCCGGCTCAACCCGGGCGTCAGCGTCGGCCCGCCGATGCGCTACGACCAGGTCAAGGACGCGCTCTACCCCGACACCGGCGATCTTGAGGACTTCGGCTACGAACGCGTGCGGCGGCTGCTGAGCTTCGTCCGCGGCGAACCGGCCACCGACTTCAGCGGGGTCGAGGGCTTCGAGGTCTTCTCCCACCGGGTCCAGCCTCACTCCCCCGGCCTCGGCAGCCGGATGTGGTACGGCGGCGGCAGCCTGCGCTCGGCCCAATGGGCGGGCGAGAACGCCATGAACTTCCTGACCAGCAGCGTCGTGAAGGCGGAGAAGTCCGAGGATTTCGCCGAGATCCAGCTCTCCCACATACGGGAGTTCCGCGCGCACCACCCCGACGGCGACCGTGCCCGGGTCTCCCAGGGACTCGTGGTCATCCCCACTGACAGCGCCTCCTCCGAGCAGCGCGCCAGGTACAAGGAGTACGCCGAAAAGCGCACGCCCAGGACCGCCGCACCCCAGGGACCGGCGCGGATGATGTTCGCGGCCGATCTCGTCGGCGACTCCGCCGAGATCGCCGAACGGCTCTACGCCCACGCCGCCTTCCAGGAGATCGACGAGGTCGCGTTCGCGCTGCCGTTCACGTTCGAGCATGAGGACTACGTGCAGATCCTCACCGACATCGCCACCCGCCTCGGCCCTGAGCTGGGCTGGCGGCCCCGTCCCTAGCCAGCGGGTGGCGGTGTCGCACGGTCCGGGAGTTCGCCCCGGGTCACCTTCCTTCTCGCTGCTGCGGCCGTCCGGATCCCGAGGAGCGAGACGACCATCGCGGCGGCGGCTACGCCCGCGCAGGCGAGCGCCGCGTGCAAGTACGCCGGGCCGTACCCGCCGGCCTCGGAAGCGTTCAGGTAGACGCCCGACACCGCCGAGACGCAGATCGCGGCCGAGATGCGCTGCGCCATCTGGAGGATGCCGCCCGCCACTCCGGCCGCCTCCGTCGGCGCGTGCTGGAGCACCGACGCCTGGAGCGGCGAGATGACCAGCCCGGAGGCGGCGCCGGCGCACATGGCGCACACCCCCAGCAGCAGGGGCTGGCCGGCCCGAGGGGCGAGCAGAGCGACGAGGCCGCCGGCCAGCATGGCACAGGCCGACAGCGCGAGGCCGAAGGCCAGGGAGTATCCGGCCACCATCCACTGCACCTGCGTGACGTCCGCGTGCAGCGAGTCGCGCAGCGCCGGGATGGCGATGTTCAGCACGGATTGGTCGAGCAAGGTGGTGAATCCGCCGGCGGCGCAGACGATCATCACCCGGCGTCCGGCGGGGTCGAAGCTTCTGGTCGACTCCGGCGGGCAGGTGGCCGCGTTGGTGTCGGTCATGCGGCGGCGTGCAGCCAGGATCCGGCGACCTGGGCCAGCACGGTGCGGGCCAGCGCGTCGGCCTGTCGCAGCAGTTGCCCCGGCCCGCCGGGGCGGTCGAAACCGGGAGCGCCACCGACGGTCCAGGAGCCGAGGGCGAACCGGCGGTCGTGCGCGGCTCCGGTCCGGGTCACCAGCCGGCGGTCCGGGAGACGCACGTCCAGCAGGCCCGCCGTCTCCCGGCACTCGCCCGTGGCGTACAGCCCGGCGATCAGGGGGTCGGAGCCGCGGCGCACGCTGGGCACGGGCCGCCGGGCCTCGAGAAGCGTTCGCGCCGCGGTGGAGCCGGGCACGGTGGGGCTGGTCGCGCGCCACGTTCCGGACTTCTCATCCTGGTGGATGCGCAGGTCGGCGCCCAGGAAGGTGACGATGCCCGCCCGGGCGAGCGCGCGCAGTTCGGCCTGGCGGGCGAGTGACGGGCCACCGGCGAGCAGGCCGACCAGCCCCTGAACCCAGGGGTCGTCCGCCAGGGTGGTGCGCGCGGAGAGCAGCCAGTGGATCATCGCCAGGTCGGCGCTGAAGGCCGGGTCGGCGCTGCGCTCCAGGTCGGCCGCGAGGTAGCCGTGCATCCACCGCTGCAGACCGGCGAGGTCGCCGAAGCGCATGCCGTGCAGCGGGCGTTCCAGCCGGTCGAGGCGCAGGCGGTCGGCGAAGCGCGGCACGGACTTGGTGACCAGGGCGCGCATCTCCTTGCCGCCCCACTCGGCCGCCTCGAAGGCGCTCTCGAACGCGGTCCACGTCGTCCGGGTGCGGCTTGGCTGCCGGGTGAACAGCTCGTGATAGTACGCGTACGCCAGCCTCTTGGCCGCGTCCTGCCCACCGCTGGCCGGGAGCCGTTCCAGGCCGGGAGGCGGGCCCGCGAGGCGGTAGCCGGGCCGGGCGTGGTGCGGCACGCCGCGTCGCGAGCCCACGTGCAGCAGCGGCTCGTGGCCGCTCGGCAGGTAGACCGGCTCACCCCGGTCTCCCTCGATGAACCGTCCGCCGCGCCCGACGGTGAGCAGCGCCACCAGGTCGGCGAACGCCCGCCCCGTGCCGCGCGCCAGCACCCGCTGACCGGCCGGGACGACGTCCGGATCGAGGTCGGCGGCATGACCGGCGGGCAGGTAGGCCAGCCCGTGCCGGGCGGCGAAGGCGATCTCCGCCGTCTCCGCCGTCGCGGGCGGCACCTCGGGCTGCCCGTGTGCCAGCACCACCGCGTCGGCCTCCAGCGACCCGCCGGTGGACAGCGCCACCCGTTGCCGTCCCGCCGACTCGGTGAGGCCGACCGCCATGGCCTCGTGCACGCGCACCCGGACATCGCCGGGCGCGAGGCGTACCGTGCGCTCGAACGCGGCCGCCAGATACCCGCCCACCTGGGACCGCGAGGCGGAGTGCCCGGACCCGCCGCCGAGCCGGTCCGCCAGCGACGGACCCGCGCCATCGGGGAAGACGGTGAGCTCCTCGGTCGCCGAGTCGGCTTTCAGCGCGTCGGGCTGCCCGTTCCGCCATTGGCGGCCCGCACCCGGCGGATACGGGTCCACGATGTGCAGGTCCAGCACACCGCCCCGGCCGATCCGCGCGGCGTTGGCGCAGATCCGCTCCATCAGGCACGTTCCGGCCGGACCCGCGCCGACCACCACGACCGCGCTCATGCGCGTCCTCCCCGCATATGTCGGTTCCCGCTGCCACTCAGGTCGTCGGACGCCGGGAAGAACGCACACCGGAGTCCGCGCCCGGATCGATCAAGACGGCCTGCCCTGCCGGAGATGCCGCCAGGATGCGTCCGGGTGAGGCGGTCAGCGACACTGCGCGCTGGCGACGCGGGCGAAGTCCACGTGCCGGCGGGTCGTCAGGAGGAGGCTGTGGATCATGAACATGAAGCTACCACATAATCTCTATTGCCTACTTGATATACATGAAATTAGCCTGCCACGACTGCGCAGGAGCTCCGGCGGCCGGGAGTCGTAGGCGCGCTCACCACGGGGCCGTGGCGAGCCGGTCGCGGACGAAGGCGAGGGTGCGGGCCTGGTCGCCCTCGTCGCCGACCGGGCTCGCCAGGAAGTCCGTCGCGCCGGCCTCAGCGAACCGGCCGATCTCCTTGTCGACCGTACCCTCGTCCCCGGCGATGACCGTCTCGTGCAGCCCCGACAGTCCTTGCAGCTCCAGCAGGGAACGGTAGCTGGCGAAGCTCGCCGCGAAGCCGAACCGCTCGGCGACCTGGTCCCGTACCCGTTGCGGATCGTCCGTGACCGCCACGAGGGCGGAGGCGACGATGCGCGGTGCCGGGCGGCCGGCCGCCCGGGCGGCCTCGGTGATGCGCGGCGCGATGTGACCGGCGATGGCGGCCGCGCCGGTCCAAGTGGTGACCGTGCCGTCGGCCAGCTCACCACGGTCATGCTCGACGGGCTCAAGGCGCCCGCCCCGTAGCAGGGCCTGATCGACAACGGTTGCCGGGGTCGCTTGACCAGGGGTGCCTAACGGCGTAGCAGGGTCAGGCCAAGGGTGACCTGGGCCGGTTCCAGCGTGGTCTTGCCGTCCTCGATGTCCCACAACGCGTTCTGCAGGATGCGGCCGAGTGTCCACCCGGTCGCCCGCTGCCGGTCCAGGCCGAGCGCCTCGGTAAGGAGGTCGAAGCGGCGAAGGACCGTGCGGGTCACGTCGCCGGTCGCCACCACCGCCTCCTCCCATCGGCTGTCCAGCGCCGGCCACAAGTCGAACCCGGGGTCACCGGCCAGCGGTTCGGGGTCGATGGCCAGCCATGGTTCCCGCTGCCCGGCGAGGATGTTGTCGTAGTGCAGGTCCCAGTGCAGCAGGCGGTCGCCCGGTTCGCCGATCAGTTCGGCCACGGCGGACGCGCAGGTGCGTACCAGCCGTTGCTCGGCCGGGTCGCGCAACGCCGGTACGGCGCGTGGAACCTGGTCGAGCATGGCCGCGGCGATGTCGGCCAGGTGCCGCAGACCGGGTGGGGCGGGCACCGCGACCAGGCGCGCCATCAGCTCGGCGAGGATCCGCATGGCGGCATTGTCGTCAACCACCGATGACAGCGGCCGGGCCGCGTCCAGCCGTTCCAACAACATGGTGCCGGTGTCCTGGTCGTGGTCGAGCAGGTGCACCACGCCGTCGCCGTTCCATGCCCGCAGACCGAGCGCGGCGCCGGCGTTGTCTTCGCTTGCCTGCTGGAGTTTCAGCACCGCGGGCGTATCGTCCGCGCGGATCACCGGCAGCACGAGCGAGGCCATGCCGTGTGCCGCGGGGCCGTCCGGCCGCAGCCTCCAGCGGTCCAGGAAGTCCGCGGCCAGGCGGGGCAACTCGGCGATCCAGGCACGGCCGGACGCGTTGTTCTCGCCGTACGACGCGGCAAACGCGTCAGGGATGTCGACGGGTATTGACATGCTCAAGTCGGTATCTCCTTCGTGGGTCCTTGGTTGTGCGGGATACGAAGGAGGTCACGGGGGTGCCCGGCTTCCGGGCAGGCGTCAAAACATGCCTTCACCTTAACCGAACACGATCATGTTCGGCTCTTCGCGGTCAAACGACGGCTGCTGAGCTTCGCCGGGTCCGGACCACCGTTCCGCTGACCGGCTGTGGATTGCGGATCAGGTTGAGTATCGGGCATACCCGCTCCACCTCGGCATGCAGTCTGGCCAGTTCCTCATCCGCGGCGGGCGAGTCGATCAGCACCTCGTAGCGGAAGTTGTGCGGGTGGACCGGGACGCCGCTGTCGCCCGGCTGCTGGGCTCGAGGATCGTACTCGGCGTGCACGTCCACTTCGAGCGCGTCGATCGGCACCGCCAGTTCGGCCGCCTTGATGAGGAAGATGTGGGTGACGCAACTGCCGAGCACACCGGCCTGGAGTTCGGGGGAGGTGGGGCCGAGGTCGTAGCCGGCGAAGTCGGGGCCGCTGTCGCTGATGATCTGGAAGTCCCGGATCCTGACGCGCCGGATTCCGCTGCGGCCCTCGGCGGTGACGTGGGCGTGCAGCGGGACCGGCCCGGCGGCGGGCGCCTCCCGGCGGGCCAGCAGGGCCGTGCGCTTGTGCGACAGGTACTCGCGTAGGGTGCTCATGGTCTTCTCTTCCTGGTCAGCGCAGGGTCACGGGGCCGAGTGGGGTGTCGATCACGGCGCGCAGCACCGCTTCGGGTCCTTGCGAGACGTCGAGCCGGACGCCAAGAGCGGCCAGGTCGCGCCGCAGCGCGTCCGGGGCCGGGTGCACGGCGGAGAAAGAGGTCAGGCTCACCAGGGGCAGGTCCGAGTCCGCGGAGTGGGGGGTGGCGCCCCAGTCGATGAGGAACGGCACCGGCCTGACCGCCGCCGGGTCCTCACGCCGGGTGAGCCGCCACTCCAGCAGCTCGCCTGCCGGGGTGCGCCTGGACAGGGGGTGTACGTCACCGGGGTCGTAGCCCTGCTCGCGGGCCTGCCGCACCGCCTTGTCGAGGTCGTCCGGGTGTACGGCCCAGGCGGCGAGCCGCGGCTCGGTGAGGGTTTCCAGGCCGAAGGCCCGCGGCCGTACGGACGCCTCAGGGTCGGGCCCGATGATCTCCAGGTAGGAGGTGGGGCCGAAGCGGACGAGGTGATTGGCGGTGCCTCCAGGATGGCTGCCTCCGGCCACCGGGCGGACTCCGGTTCGCTCGGCGAACTCGGCGACTCCCGCGGCGAGGTCGGGCACCGCGTAAACGAGGTGGTCGAGCTGTGGTTCTGTCACTGGTCCGCCTTCAGGGTGGGTTCTCAAAGCCAGCATAACCTACCTAAATAGTAGAGAATTTCCTGTGGCCTGCCTGCGCGTCATAGCCCCCGCCCGTGCGGCGCGTCCCACGTCGCCGGCAGGCCCTCGGTCGTCTCCCGGAAGGCGGGGCGCTGGTACAGGTCGCGGGCGTACGGCCAAAGGTGTTCGAAGTCGGACAGCTCCCGCTCGCTGATGAGATGGCCGCGGTTGTCACCGGAGTCGAACCTGGCCAGCGTCACCCACAGCCGCACGTCCGCCTCGGTGATCGTGTCGCCGGTCAGGAACCGCCGCTCGGCCAGGCGTTCGTCCAGCCGCTCCAGCGCGGAGACCACCCGGTGGCGCTCCTGCTCGCGCTCGTCCTCGGTAGCGGCGCGGGCCACGCGGGAGACGCCGGTGTTGACGTCGAAGTAGATCCACCCGTTCAGCTTGTTGATCTCCGGGCGCAGCTCGTCGGGGTAGAGGTCGACGGAGGTGCCGGCCCACCGTTCGAACTGGGTGGCCAGGTCGAGCGTGATGTCGGGGAAGTTGTTGCTGACGATCGCGCCGGTCCGCCGGTCCCAGAGGACGGGGACCGAGATGTGGCCGCCATACCCCTTCTCGGTCGCCTCGTACGCCTGCTCCAGCAGGGTGAAGCCGTTGACCGGGTCGGCGCCGCGGCGCTCCCTGAACGCCCATCCGCGGCCGTCGCGCTCGTCGTCCACGTAGGACAGCGAGACCACGTCCTCCAGGCCCTTGAGCCGGCGAACGATCGCGGCGCGCTGAGCGTACGGGCAGACCCAGGCGACGTAGAGGTGGTAGCGGCCGGGTTCGGCGCGGAAGCCGCTGGAACCGTCGGCGGTGATCCGGCCCTGGAACGGGTAGATCGGACGGTTCCAGTCCGGCGACAGGTGCAGCCGGCCCGGGCCGTAGAGGCCGTACGCGGCGTGGTCGACAGGGGTCGCGTAGACCGCTGTCTGCGTGGAGATGGACACGGGTCCTCCGGGGTTCAGGAGTCGGGGTGGGCCAGGAAGCGGCCGAAGCGGCCCTGGTGATAGAGCAGCGGGCGGCCGGGCCGCTGCACATCCGCCTCGGCGACCAGGCCGACCACCAGGATGTGATCGCCGACCACGGCCCGCTCGTAGGGCAGGCAGACAAGGTGCGCCGAGACGTCCTGCAGCAACGGAGCGCCCAGCGGTCCGGGGCGCCAGCGGGTGGGCGCGGCGAACCGGTCGATGCTCTTGCGGGCGAAGCGGGCCGCCAGCTCGGCCTGGTCGCTGGTCAGGATGTTGACCGCGAAGTGGTCGGCGCCGCCCAACTGGGGCCAGGTGGTCGAGGAACGGTCCACGTAGAAGGAGACCAAGGGCGGCTCGAGGCTGACCGAGGAGAAGGACGTGGCGGTGAGGCCCACGGGAATGCCGTCGCTCTGCGCGGTGATGACCACGACCCCGCTGGCGTGTACGGCGAGCGCCCGCCTGAACTGGTCGGCCGCGATGGCCCGATCGGGCAGTGTGTCGGTCATGTGGGCGCCCCGTTCCGGTGCGGGCGGCCGGCGGGGTGGCGGAATGTGGGTGATGGCATGATCACGAGACGGTTCCTCACGGAGAAGGCATGCTCACGCGGCGCCCCGGCCGCTGCCGGGGTGCGGCGGAAAAGCAGAGTCGGCGACGAGGGCGTGGGCGGCGCCGGCCACGCCGGGAGCACGAGGGTGGGATTCGGCGGCTACGGGTCCGTGATCAACGACACTGTGCGCTGGCGACGTGGCAGAAATCCACGTGAGAGCGCCTGGTCAGCAGAAAGCCCTGGCTCATACCAACGACGCTAGGCCGCGAGCCCCGATAAGTCAATATTTCCTACTTGTTTAGGGGGTAATTCGCATCGCATCTACCGACCAACCGGCCCGGGAGGTCAGGAGGTAGTGAGATGGGCGCGGATGGCGGCGGCGCCGGATTCGGTGAGCCAGTCGGTGAGGGTACGCAGTCCGGGGTGGATGACGCGCAGTGTCTCAATGTCGGCGTGCCAGCGGTGACCGGCTTGCCAGTGCTTCTTGGTCTCGGCAAGTTGCGGGCTGAGCGCGGCGGCCTCGCCGTCGGTGAACTGCTCGTACCGGATCGGAATGCCGGTGGCCTCGGTGATCGCGGCGGCGGCCTCGACCGGGGTCGGTTCGTCGCCGGCCAGTTCCAGGGTCCGGCCGGCGAACCGGGCCGGGTCTGCGAACGCGAGCGCGGTGAACTCGGCGATGTCCTCCAGCGCGATGATCTGCATGGGCTCGTGCGGAGGGAAGAAGTGCCGGTGTACGCCGTAGGAAATGCCGTCGATGCCGATCACCCCGACGCCGAGATAGTTGGTCATGAACCGAACCGGGCGCAGCAGGGTGGGCAGCGCGATGTGGTCGCGCAGGTACTCCTCGATCAGTGCTTTGCCCTCCGAGCCCCGCGATGGCGCGGATGTCGAGGCGACGGTGCTGAATACGACCTGCTCGATCCCCGCCGCGGCCGCGGCGTCGATCAGTACCCGGCCGCGGGCCACTTCGAGATCTGTTTCAGGTCCGGCCGGTCCGAAGGCCACGGGCGGTATGCCGAACATGGCGGCGGCGCCGTCGAGCGCGGGCGGCAGACTCGCCGGATCGTCGAAGTCGCCCCGCACGAGTTGGGCGCCCGCGGCCGTCAGCGCCACGGCGGCGGGTGCGGCCAGGTCGCGCACCAGGGCTCGCACCGACCAGCCACCGGCGAGCAACCGCCGCGCGGTGGCGCCGCCCTGCTTGCCTGTGGCGCCGGTGACGAGGATCGGAGAGTCGGGGTTGGCCGGGATCGCGGTGGTCATGGTGCCCTTTCCGGAGATAGTGGAGGATGGTGATGCGATCCGGAATACTTCCCCCGTTTAATGCCGGAGACAAGGATTACGTGACATGACAGCAGCACTGGGTGCGGCGCCTGCCGGGCGCGCCGACGCCCGCCGCAACCGAGAGATCGTGCTACGCACAGCGATACACGTATTCGCCGAGGAAGGGCTGGAGGTGTCACTCGGCCGGATCGCGCAGCGCGCGGGGGTCGGCGCAGGGACCGTCTACCGGCACTTTCCGAGCAAGGAGATCCTGGTCGAGGCGGTGCTCGCCGAGCACATCGAGGGTTTGGTGGCCGCCGCCGATCGGTGGGCCGCCCACGCCCCACCTGGTGACGCGTTGTTCGGGTTCCTGCTCGAAGTGATCGAGAAGTCGGCGGGCCGCCAGCACTTCTGCGACGTGCTCACCGCTGACCGGGGCTGGCCGCGCGCCGTGCTGGCCGCCGCGGCTCAGCGGTTCCACGATGCGCTGGAACGCTTGCTGTGCGACGCGAAACAGGCTGGTGCCATACGCGCCGACGTACGGGCCGATGATCTGTCCGCGTTGGCCATCGGCGGTGTCGCACTGCGTTCGGCACACCGGGACCAGGTACGCGGGACAGGGCTGGTGCGGCTACTGCTGGACGGATTGCGCACCCCGGCCGTCACGAAAGCTGAAACGTTCCGTGACTCGCCCCACCTTCCGCGTCACGAAACCACCGCCCTGAGGCACTGCGCGGAATGCGGCGCGCGGCTGCGCGTCCGTGCCACCGGGCGGCCACCCCGCTACTGCGGTCCGACCTGCCGCCAGCGCGCCCACCGGCGCCGTCTCGCCGTCTGACGCAAAAGACCCTATTTGCCGAGGATGCGGCGGTGTAGTAGGCGGTCCAGGCGATGGAGTCCAGGCGGCTCTGCTCGTCGGAGGGCAGGGCCGCGTCGAGGACGGCGGTGAAAACGCCTCGCGGTGTCAGCTCGCCCGCGGTAGCGGCGGCCCGCTGCTTGACCCAGCGGTCCATGGCTTGGTTGAGGTCGGCGACCGCGTCGGCACGTCGGCCGCCTCCAGGCCGAACACCTCATCAGCCGTGGCCATCAACGCCTCGGCTACGCCCTCCCCGGCCACCCCGCCTTCCGGCAAATGGCCGACGAACGCTTGCAAGGCGACACTGACGCGTGCGCGAAGGCCGGGCTCGAACCTCCCGTTCCGCTGACCGTACACCTGGAGATCGCCGGCGCGGCGCAGTTCTGCTACGACCTGCACGACGTGGCACGACACCGCGCCGAAACGATCGTCACCAGCCTGGCCGGCGCGGGCCAGACCACCCACCACGCCGGCATCTCGGCCGACGCCTCGACCCATGCACACGTCACCCAGCGCTCATCCACCTGAGCACCGAGACGGGATGCGCCGGAGGGGAGTGTCCAGTAAAGAGAGACAGAGCCGAAACCGTACAGTCCCGGGCCCGGTCCAGTGCTGCCGCGGCACCCCGCCCAAGCACGCCTCCACGGCTCTCGACGCCCGCGAGCAGAAACGCTTTCCTGCGCGCCGTGGAGACGAGCCGGCACACCCGCGACCGCGCCATCGGCCGGCGCGAGCGGGAGGGATTACTCGCCCTCGTCCTCAAGCCCATCACCATCACACAGGTACAACTCACCAACGGCGGCCATCGGCTGGTAGCCATGCGGCAGCAGGGCGTCCGGGTCGTCCCAGGGCTGTTCTGTCGGGGCGACGTCGGCGCATCCATCACCGCCGACCAGGTGTATCCAACGTCGCAGACCTAGGCGGGAGGTCCTCCCGAGAGGGTTTCGCCATCACCAGGGGGAAGGCTCGGAGCTTGGGACCGCCGTCCCACGATCGTGACCTCGTCACGCAAGGTCCGGTGGACCGCGCCCAGCGTCAGATCAGTCACATGGGGACTTATCGCATACAGAACGCCTGGAATTGAGGATCGCGGGTGCGGGTGACTTCCACGGGCAGCGGTATCCCCGCGCTGCCCGTGGCCGGTTTCCTGATCTCTGCGGTGTCAGTCCTCGTAGGCGCAGATCGCGTAGACCACGAGGTTCCAGTACCTGCTGTCGGGCACCACCTCCGCCGCCTTGGCCTGGACCTTCTCGCCGGTCGGGACCAGATAGTCGAGGGTGATGTCGGTGACCGGGATGGATCCGATCTCGTCCTGGACGGCGAACCCAGTCCCCAAGACCACCTGCCTGTCACCGCCGCCGCAGGCCACGTCGAGCTCCTTGCTGGGCAGGGTGGAGGCCGGGCTGTTCACGGTGGAGTCGCTGTAGATCCACAGCCCTGGTGGCGCATCTTCCGCGCATATCGCGAACATCTGGAGCGTCCAATACGGTGCTGCCGACGAGGAGATCCACGTCGCGTGGCCGTGAACCGCGTTGAGCTGCGGCTTGATGTAGTCGACGACGGCCTTGCCGCCCGCTCCGTCCAGCCGGTAGCCGTTGCCGAGCATGAACTCACCGGGGTCGCAGGTGACGGTCAGGGGGAGCAGCCCGTTCCGCGGGGCGGTCCGGCTGACGATCCTGGTCGCCTCGTCCGGGTCGCCGCAGACGGCCCACACGCGAATCATCCAGGAGGACGAGGTGCCCGCTCCGGTCTCTATCCCGAACGCGCTGACCGTGTACGTCGTCGGTACCACCTCGTCGATGACGACGTCGCCGCTCGGGCCCATGATCTCGGCTCCCGTGCCGAGTACGCGTGTGCCCGAAGGGCAGGTGACATCGGCGCCTTTGTTGTCGGAGGTGTTGCCGCTCGTGTCGAATACGACCTCGTAGTCGGGGATGTTGGCGGATGAGGCACTGGCCGGCACCGTCACGATGACGGCGGACAGTGCGAGAACCAGCGAGATGACGGTGACCCAGGTGCGTCTTGTCGCGATAGGCAAGAGAGTCTTCTCTGAGTAGTGGGCGCGTGGGGACCTCCCCGATCTTCGGGGAGCACGGTTCCCTGTCCTTGAAGAGTCGCTCCGCCGCCTCGCATGGTCTGCGGACAATTGCCGGTCGGCCCGGTGCCCTTCGGCATTGTGCGTCTATGGTCCACTGTGCAGCCTGATGCTGGGCGGCCCGCTTCCTGGCCACGATCGCCGGGGCCGCCCCGGCACGGAGGCACCCGGGCGGCAAGGGCTGCGGGCCCGCGCACACACGGGGATATGTGATCGGCCCGCGCAGCAGAGGGGAATCCCGTTCGGCCCAGAAACCCTCCGCCGATCAGCCGTTCGTCATGTGAGGGCAGACTTTGCACTGCTGGTAGCCGCCAGGCACGTCCTCCCCGACGGCGGCCCAGAACGGCCGGGATTCGCGGAAGTGGCCGCCGAGCGTGTGCCAGGACAGGCCCGGGTGTTCGGCGCGCAGTTGGGCGAGGGCAGCGCCGGCCAGCGCGCATCTCTGGTACTCCGGCATGGTGTAGGGGTGCTCGACCCAGCCGAGCCGGCACCGGCGGCAGAGGTGGTAGTCGACCGCGAAGGCGTGCTCACTGCGCTGCGTGGCGGTGCGTGTCCGCCCGCCGCTTCGCTCGGCCGAGACCGTGTCCTGCCACGGCGGGTCCGCGAGAGGAGTGGCCGGCCAACCGTGGCGCCGGCCGAACCGGCCCCGCCTGATCCGCCGCAGGAGCGCGCGCCACGGCTCCGCGTCAGGATCCCCGGCCCACCAGGTTGGCCTGCGGATGATCGGGCCGGCATCCGGCTGCGCGACCGTCATGGTCAGTGGCGAGCCCGTGGACGTGAGCGATCGACGTGCCTACCTGGTGGTACGCGGGACGACAGGTCCGGTTGGAGGGCGGACAGCCTGAACCATCCTCACGACCGTTCAGGGACACCCCCGAGAGAGGAACGCGATGACCGCCGGGCGACGGCTTCGCATCGGATCACGCGGGGCCATTTCAGTGTGTAACCAAGATGCACCCGTGGCGCCGGAGCAGAGCGCGCTGTCGTTGTTGAGGTCCTTCAGCGTTGATGTCCCGAGCTTGTCGATGACCCGCCGATCTCCTGCACGACCGCGGGGAGTTCTTCGAGTGGTGTCGTCGCACGGTCGAGTTGGCCGCCGAGGTCTGTGCGACGGCGAGGACGAGCGGGCGGAACCCGGCCTCGCGGGCGCGGGTGACAAGGTCGGTGCTGCGGCCGGGGCTGTGCGCCATGGGCCGGCGCGGCCCGCAAAACGAGCAGGCCCGCCAGTCGGACTTGCGCCTGGCGGGCTTGCTGGTACCGCGCGCCGGGCGTGGTAGTCGAGGACCGCATGTACCTCTGAGCGGGATAAACGGTCGCATGGCTCCGAACGGTGCTCCGCCATCGCGGCTTGGGGGGACGCCAGTGCGAGGAGCGGCTACGTCGTCGGGAGGCCGACCGCGTTGGACGCGTCGGCCTCGAAGTATTCCGTCGTGGCGAAGGGGCCGACGTGATCCTCGAAGAAGCTCCTGACGCCGTCGATCGAGTCATGGACGATGACGTTCACCGCCTTGGTCCCGTCGGTGCTCGCCACCGCCAGCGTCCACTTGGCACCCTTGGGAAGCTGGCCGTACGCCTTCTTCAGGGAATCCCAGAAACCGTCGTTGTCAGAAATCGTGGAAACAGTCATGACGTGCACGGTGGCACCCTCCTCATTGACTCTCGGATTCACTCGGCAATTGATGTGAAGATACTGTGCGGCACCATTCTTGAAGTCGTAGATCGCGACGGTCTGAGGGTCCTCGAGCGGATCGTCCGAAGGCATCAGGAAGTGGGTCTCGCTGATCGGGAACAGCTCGTAGTCGAGCTGTTCTGGTTTGTTGAGGAGTTGCGCCTCCATGGGGTTCAGGGTGAATTTGAGGTGGAGTTTTCCGCGGTCCGCCGCCACTTCGTAGCGGGTGCCGGGGCGCTCGTAGGAGCCTTCGTACCTGGACAGATCAAGGGCCAGGGTCGGGTCGGGCTCCGGCAGGCCGGGGATCGTGACCGCGCCGAGGTCGGCCAGGATTTCGTTGAACACCTTCCGGTAGAAGCTGTCGCGCGGCCCGGCGTTCGCCAGCATCGAGACGGCGATGTTCGATTCCGGCAGGATCCGCAGGCGGGCGCTCTGGCTGACCGCACTGCCGTCGTGGGCGTAGACGGTTTGGCCGTGCCAATCGCACACGATGAGGCCGAGTGCCCATTCCGGCCCGAACATGTACGGGTCAGGTATGGGGACCCGCGACTCCGTCATCTCGCGGATGATGCCGGGTGAGACGATTCGGGTCCCGTTCGGCGCCTTTCCTTCGTTGAGGAAGACGTACGCCATCGTGAGCAGTTCCCGGGCTGTCGTGTTGACGTTGCCCGCGGGGCCGAAGGAGCGCGGCAGGTGACCCAGCGGTGAGAGGACGGGTCCCTCTTCGAGGGAGCGGATCAGGTATCCGGTCGCGGCCCGGTTCTGGTCCACGTGCTCACACCGGCTGCTCGTCGAGGTCAGTCCCAAGGGGTCGAACAGGCGATTCTTCATGATGTCGTCCCACCGCCCGCCGTCGATCACCTCCATGATGCGGGCGAGGATCGCGTAGCCCAGGGCCGCGCTGTAGCCGTGAGTGTGGCCCAAGGGGTGGACCTGGCATGCGCCGGCGATGTTCGCCACCATGCGCTGGTACACGTCGTCGTCCTCGCCCGGATCTCCGTAGTTCTCCTCGATGCCGTTGGTGTGGTTGAGGAGATGGCGGGGTGTGACCTTGGCGCTGACGTCGGGGTCGGCGACCCGGAAATCAGGGAGGTAGGTCCGCACCGGCTCGTCCAGGGCGACTTTCCCCTCGTCGACGAGCCGCATGAAGGCGAGGGAGGTCCATGTCTTGGATACGGAGCCGCACTGGTAGATGGTGTCGGTCGTCGCGGGCTCCCGTGTGGAGATGTTCTTGACGCCGACCGCGAAGTCGGTGATCTCCCCGTCGCGGAGGACGCCGATCGCGGCACTCGGAATCCGGTACTCCGCGAGTAACTCGGAGACGCGGGCTCGTATCCGGGTCACATCCAACGCTCTTGTCATAAGGGGTTCCTCGTCCTGTCCGATTCTTTCCAAGCGGGAAAAGGCTACGTTGCATTTCAAGTAGCGTCAACGAGAACACCTCAATAATGCTGGCCTTTCAGCCGATCGTTGCAACAGCATTGTTGATAAATGCAATCCATGCCAACCAGTCGTTGCAATGTAATGTTGGTGAACGCACCCGTGAACCCGAACCGACAGGAGGGCGGCCGATGCCCGGAGGCAGGCTGACCCACGAGGATCGCCGGCAGATCGCGATCGAGCTGGCCGAAGGGCTGGGATACGCGGAGATCGCCAGGCGGCTGGGCAGGCCCACGTCCACGATCAGCCGCGAAGTGGCGCGCAACAGCGCGCCCGGCGGCTACCTGGCCGACCGCGCCCAGCAGGCCGCCGGGCAGCGCGCCCGCCGCCACAGACCGGTTCAAGCCACGGAGCCACCGGTCGACGGGCGGCCGGCCGAGGCGGTGCGCGGTTTCGTGGAGGAGTTCGCGACGCTGCTGGTCGGGATCGGCCTTCCCCGGATGCCGGCTCGCGTGTTCGTCTGCCTGCTCACCTCCGGCTCCGGGAGCCTGACGTCCGCCGAGCTCGTACGCCGGCTACAGGTCAGCCCGGCGTCGGTGTCCAAGGCCATCGGCTACCTCGAGGAGATCGAGCTGGTCAGACGCACGCAGGATGCCGGCCGCCGCGAGCGGTACGTCGTCGACGACGACGTCTGGCTCCGGGCGTTCAAAGCCGACACCGGGGCACACGCCGAGGTCGCGGCCGCCGCGCGGCACGGGATCGAAGTCTTCGGTGCCGACACGCCCGCCGGCACCCGGCTGGGCCAGATGGCTCAGTTCTTCACCCGGATCAACGAGCAGATGAACAACAGCGGCCTCACCGACGCCGTCGTGCACGACGCGCTGACAGTGCTGGCCGCGCTGGTGTACGCCGCTCGGCCACTCACCGTGGACGAACTCGCCACGGCACTGGACTGGCCCATCCAGCGGGCGGCCGACGCCCTGGACGCGATCAGCCGTCGTCCGATCCTCTCCGACCCGCTCACCGTGGAGCAGGTCGGGCGCGGCGCGTACGCCATCACCCCGAGGCCCGACCGCCTGAGCTCCGCGCAACGCGACGCACTGATCGTCGGTCCGCGCTCGACCCGAGGGCCTCGAACATGACGGAGCCGGATAGACGTCGCAACCGCGATCCCGCCAGCCACACCCGCGCGCCTGCGGACGCGCCCGCATTCCACCCGGCGCTACAGCCTGGCCTCCGGCAAAGACCGGTGAACCGCTCCGAACAAGGGCTGCGCTCGCCGATCGCGGTGACGGCCTTGCCGCCGTCAGGCGCGGCTCGGTGCCGGCTCCGGCTCCGGCTCGGGGAGAAGAGCGGCCGGGCGGCGCGGGATCAGCAGCGGGGTCGCCAGCAGGAGCACGCCGGCCAGGCCGATGGCCGTACGCGGGCCGAGCAGTCCGCCCAGCACACCCCAGACTGCCGTCAGGAGCGCGGTCGAGGCCTTGGTCGTCACCGCCCAGGCGGACAGCATGCGGGCGACCCGGTCAGTCGCGGTGCGCTCGAGGCGGTAAGTGGCGCTGACGGGGTTGAAGACCCCGCAGCAGAAGATGAGCCCAAGCTCGACACCTATCACCAGCAGCAGCCCTCCGGTGCCCGGCCCCAGGAAGACCAGGCCGATGGGCCAGAGCGCGCGCAGCGCCCCGGCCACGACCAGGATCCGGTGCTGCCCGAACCAAGTGACGAGCGGTCGGGCCAGCCGCGAACCGAGCAGCCCACCGATCGAGGGCACGGCGAAGGCGAGACCGTACTGCCACGGCGTGAACCCGAGTTGGCCGAGCATCAGGACGGCCAGCAGCGGCTGAGTGGCCATCACCAGGCCGTTGAACAAGGCGGTGTTGAACAACAGCCGACGCAGCGTCGCGTCGGCGAGGATGTACCGCCAACCGTCGAGCAGGTCCCCGGCCCGCATGCGCGCGGCCTCCCGGCGCTGGGGCCGCGGCTCGCGCCCGCCCATCGCGCCGATGCCCAAGGCCGAGAGCAGGTAGCTGACCGCGTCGGCCACCACCGTCGCCACCGGACCGAGGAGCCCGATCGCCGCGCCGCCCAGCGGCGGTCCGATGATCGTGGTCGTCCAGGCCGTGGACTCGAATCGGGCGTTGGCGACGAGCAGGTCCTCGGCCTGCAGCAGCGTCTTCAGGTACGCGCCGGAGGCGGCGCGGAAGGTGATGTCGGCCGCCGCGACGACGACCGAGACCAGCAGGAGCTGAAGGAAGGTGAGCACGCCAAGCGCGAACGCGGCGGGGATCGTCAGCAGCGCCGCGAACCGCACCAGGTCCATCGCGATCAGCACCGGCCGCTTGCGGCGGAACTCCACCCACGGGCCGAGCGGCACCGCCACGGCCGCGCCCACCACAGCCCCCACGGAGGAGAGCACGGCGACCTCGGCCGGTCCGGCGTGCAACACCTGAATGGCGATCAGCGGGAACGCGCCGAAGGCGAGCCACGTACCGAGCGCGCTGGTCCCGTACGCTCCCCAAAGCCACCCGAACCGACGCCCCAGTCGATGTCCGCGCAGATATCCCAGCCGCTGCCCATTTTTCATGCTTGACGCTCCTCACTCGCACAACCGATCCGCGATCGGAAGCATCAAAGCGCGCGCCATACCTGGGGATCAAACAACTGCAGCGCCGTTGGGCACAACCAACGGTTGTGCCCATAGAGTATCGGCATGGACCTCGACACCGTCCGGACCTTCGTCGCCGCCGCCGACGCGGGGCAGTTTCAGGAGGCCGCCGCCGAGCTGGCGGTCACCCAGCAGGCCGTCTCCAAGCGCATCGCCGCGCTGGAGCGCAACCTCGGCGTGCGGCTGTTCACCCGCACCCCGCGCGGCGCCGAGCTCACCATCGATGGGCAGGCGTTCCTGCCTCACGCGCGCGAACTGCTGCGCGTCGCCGAGCGCGCGGTCGCGTCCGTGCGCACCGGCCGCCGTCCGCTGCGCGTCGACATGATCGCCTCGCGCAGCGCGGCGTCGGGCCTGATGCGCGGCTTCCATCGCGCGCACCCTGAGATCGAGCTCGACGTGGTGATGCTGTTCGATATCGAGACGGCCCTCGCCGCCATTCGGTCCGGTACGATCGACGCGTCCTTCCGCGCCGTCACCGTGCCCGGCCGGCCCCTTCCCGAGGACATCGCATCCGTGCGGGTGCTCGACGAGCCGCTCCAGCTCCTCACCGGGCCCGCCCACGCGCTGGCCGGCGCCCGGTCGGTGACCGTCGCTCAGCTCGCCGGGCACCGGATCTGGATGCCCGGCATCGTCCCCGGAACCGAGTGGGCCGCCTACTACGACGATCTCGTCGCCGAGTTCGGCCTCACCATCGAGGCGACCGGCCCCAACTTCGGCTCCGACGCGCTCCTCGACACCATCGCCGACACCCCGGCCTTGGCCACCTTCATGGGCGAGCAGACCCGCCTGGTCTGGCCCGCCGACCACGGCCTGCGCCGCATCCCGGTGACCGACCCGACGCCCGTCTACCCGCACTCGCTCCTGTGGCACCGCGACAACCCCCACCCAGCGCTGGCCACCCTCCGCGCCCACCTCGCCGCCGCGGCGGCCGGCCACGACGCCGCCGGGACCTGGGTGCCGGGCTGGGTGATTCCACACTGAACGCCGCCGCGTCCGCGTGCGGGAGCTTCGGCGACTGTTACACAGGTGGTCACCTGTGAACTACCGTCTAGCCCCGTTCGAGCGTGAGCAGCGGCTCAGCAAACACAGGTGCCGGCGCGCCGGGATCTGTGGCGACAGTCTGCTCCAGGCGGCGGAAGCCGGCCTCCTGCTCGTCGGGACTGAGGTGAGCGAAGAACGAAAGGGTGCGCAGGCGCAGCCGTTCGAGCATGTCAGCGCGGGTACCGCAGGACGGCTCGGTAACCGTGCCGAAGCCGGCAACGCGCCAGCCGGCCGACGTGAACATCGCGATGACCTCGTGCAGCGGCTGAAACTGGGAGAGGTCCACCTCAAGGCCGCGGGGGAAGTGCTCCAGCCACCACGGCCTGGGGTGGTGATCGCTGAAATTCCCGCGCAGTAGCAGCCGCCCGCCGGGCCTGAGTACCCTGGCCAGTTCCTGGGCCGCCCGCGGCTTGTCCCGGACGTGGTGCCAGGACAAGAACATGAGAGCGTAGTCGGCGCTGCCGGACGGCACTGGCATGTCCTCGGCGGAGCCTGCCAGATACCGCACATCGGAATGCGGGGGCTGCGCCTGCGCCATCTCGCGCATGCGGACCGACGGCTCGACGCCGGTGACCGGCCCGAACGCTCGCGCCAGCGCGGGGGTGAACCTGCCGGTCCCTGAGCCGACGTCCAGCCCCGCCAGCGGACGCCGCTCGGGCAGCACCGCTCCGAAGGCACTGATCCACACCTGCAACTGCTGCTCGGTAAGCGCACGGCCACGCGCGTAGTTCTGGTGCTGCTCCGTGTCGTAGTCGATCCGCCTCATCGCACCTCCCGCGTCCAGTCGGGCTACGGCAAACCGTCGGCCCGATATATCGAGTCGATACATCGGCACGATATGCGGTGTCATGTCCCACCGCAAGGCGGGCATTGCGGTCGAGCGTGCCTGCACCGCGGCGACCAGCGGCGTGGGGACCGTCATCTTCTCCGTGGTGGGCCTGGTACTGACTCGCTCGGCTCCTCTTCACATGCGTGTTCGGCCAGGGGTCAGCAGTCGATGGCGGCCATGTTGGTTGCGTCGTGGCGTTCGCCGGCGGCGGGGGTGAGGTTGTTGAGCCGGTCGAGTTGGTCGGTGGTGAGGTCGACGGTGTCGGCGGCGGTGTTCTCTTCGACGCGGGCGACCCGGCGGGTGCCGGGGATCGGGGCGATGTCGTCGCCGCGGGTGAGCAGCCAGGCCAGGGCTATCTGTGCCGGAGTCGCGTCGGCTTCGGCGGCGATGGCCTGGACCTCGTCGACGACGCGCAGGTTGCGCTGGAAGTTCTCGCCGGTGAAGCGGGGGTTGGTCTTGCGCCAGTCGTCGTCGGGGATGTCGTCGAGGGTGCGGATCTGGCCGGTGAGGAAGCCGTGGCCGAGCGGAGAGTAGGGTACGAACCCGACCCCCAGTTCCCGTAGCAGCGGCAGCAGCTCGTTCTCGGGGTCCCGTGTCCATAGCGAGTACTCGGTCTGCAGCGCGGCGAGCGGGTGGACGGCGTGGGCGCGGCGGATGGTGGCAGGACCGGCCTCGGACAGGCCGATGTGCAGAACCTTGCCCTCGGCGACCAGGGCGGCCAGTGCGCCGACGGTCTCCTCGATCGGGGTGTCCGGGTCCACTCGGTGCTGGTAGTACAGGTCGATGTGGTCGGTGCCCAGCCGCTGCAGGGAGCCCTCGACGGCGGCGCGGACGTTGGCGGCGCTGCTGTCGGTCACGCCGGGTCCGCCGCCGGAGTGGGAGACGAGGCCGAACTTGGTGGCGACCACGACCTGGTCGCGGCGACCCTTGATCGCTTGGCCGACTACTTCCTCGCTGTGGAAGGGGCCGTAGATCTCGGCGGTGTCGATGTGGGTGACGCCCAGGTCGAGGGCGCGGTGGATGGTGCGGATCGACTCGGCGTCGTCCAGGCCGCCGCCGCTGGTGTAGATACCGGCCATCGTCATGGCTCCCAGCCCGATCCGGGAGACGTCCAGCCCGCCCAGGGACACATGTTTCATCAGCTGACTCCTTGTGGGTCTCTCACCTTGCGGCCGGAAGCCCGTCGCGCGAGGTCGGCCATCGGTGCTTGAAGACCATGCAACCCGGTGCCCGGTCCGGGGAGAAGTCACTGCTGGAAGGTGTGCCAGCAGCCCACCCCTCGGTTGTCGATCCTCACCTAACCTGGGAAAAGTGGACAACCGCGAAGAGGTCAAGACCTTCCTCACCTCCCGCCGCGCCAAGATCAGCCCTGGGCAGGCCGGGCTGATCGACTCCGGCCGACGCCGGGTGCCGGGACTGCGCCGCAGCGAGGTCGCCGACCTGGCCGGGCTCAGCGTGGAGTACTACGCCCAGCTGGAGCGCGGCAACCTGGCCGGGGTCTCCGACAGCGTCTTGGACGCCCTGGCCCGCGCACTTCGGCTGGACGACGCCGAGCGGGCGCACCTGGCCGACCTCGCCCGCGCCGCCGGCCCTGCGCTCCACGCCCGTCGCAAGCCCCGCGCGCGGCAGGTCCGCCCCAGCGTGGCGCGCCTCCTTGAGCTGATGACCGAGGTCCCGGCCATGGTCAACAACGGGCGCCTGGACGTTCTGGCCGCCAACCACCTCGGTATGGCCTTGTTCGCGCCCGTGTTCGCCGACCCGGCCCGCCCCGCCGGCCAGATCGCCAACCACGCGCGCTTCACCTTCCTCAGCCCCAGCGCTCACACCTTCTGGCCCGACTGGGAACGCGCTGCCGACGACAGCGTCGCCACACTGCGCACCGAAGCCGGCCGCGACCCCTACGACAAGGCCCTCACCGACCTCGTGGGCGAACTGTCCACCCGCAGCGACGCCTTTCGCACCCGCTGGGCCGCCCACGACGTCCGCCTGCACCGCACCGGCACCAAACACCTCCACCACCCCGTCGTCGGCGACCTTCACCTGTCCTACGAAGTTCTAGACCTGGCCGCCGATGCCGGCCTGTCCCTCATCGCCTTCACCGCCCCACCCGGCACCCCCGACGACGACGCCCTCAAACTCCTCGCGAGCTGGGCCGCCACCCACACACCCGCCGACGCCCTGACCCCGCCCGATCGCCCTTAGCGACGGTGGGGGCGACGTACACCGATTGATCAACGGCGCAAGATCAGCAACACTCTCCAATCTTGTTCTTTGTCGTCCGGATTGTTGTAGGGGTGCGGCCGCGTTTGACGGTCTTGCCGACGTCGTAGCAGGTGGCGGGCCGGTGGTTGGGGATGCCGGGTGGACGTCCTGGGCCGGGCCGAGAGGGTTCCGAGACGGGCTCAAACCGTGCAGGACGTCCTCGCGCACAGCATCCCACCTGTTGCGGAAGCGCCCGGGACCACCACCGCCGGAAAACCGTTTGAATCTTCCTTCCGCGTTCCCGTAGGTTGCCTGCGGCCCCGTCGCAGTGAGGACAGAGGACGAACCGCGTGACCCCGCCTGCTCTTTAGACCTGACACCTTCTTCCGCTCACCTCCAAGCCGACCCTCTCGTCGGCTCTGCCGGGCTGCCCGTGTGCGCCCGGTCATTCAGCGATTGAGGCCGCGCGCAATCGGCCTCGTGTCAGGTCTAGAGAGATCATGTCTTCACAACCTCATACTGTGCTGCCCTGGGTCGTTCGTCGGACCAGGCTGCCTCTGCTGTCGCTGCGATGCGTGGACTGTCGGTCGGAGTCGGCCACCACCGGCGAGGGCAGGTTCCGCGTCAACGCCAACCGCAAGCTGCTGGACGTGTGGCTGCTGGTCCGCTGCGTGTCCTGCGATTGGACGAGCAAGCTCACCGTGTACGAGCGAGCGCCGGTCAGATCCTTCGATCCGGCCGAGCTCGACGGCTACCACGCCAACGATCCGGAGCTGGTGGCGTCCAGGCTGCTGGACCCGCTGTTCGCCCGGCGCAACCGCTTCACCCTGGACTGGAAGGGGGCCTGGCGGCTGGACGCCCCGCCGGTATGGCTCGACGAGGCGTGGCCGGTCCAGGTGGAGGTCGTCTTCGAGGATCCGGTGCCGGTGCGCCCGGACTGGCTCATCGCGCAGGGGCTCGGCCTCAGCAGGAACGAGGTGCTGCGCCGGATCAAGTGCGACATTCCGCTGCGTCGTCCGAGGAGCGCCGGGTTCACCTTCACCGTGATGACCGGGGGCTAGCGGGGATGTAGCCACGGTGTGCGCGGAGCGGGCCGGCGGAGGCGGACAGCGGGCTCGGGGGTGATCATGTAGGCCATGCCCTCCCAGCAGGCCAGGGTGCGGCACGTCCAGGGGATCTTCCTGGACGTGCCGCACCCACCGAGCAGCGGCGAGCTTCATGTGCCCGACCATCGCCTGCGCCGGCACCACCCTGGCGAACCCTGGGGTGGGATGTCAGACCGTGGCCGGTTTCGGGGTGGGGGTGAGGTCGGCGAAGAGGCGTTCCTCGGCGACGTCGAGGGCGCTGCGTACGGCTCCGATCGCGGAAGAGTGGTCGCCCATGACCGAGCAGACGACCGTCGGCGGGAAGGCCGTCTCTCGTTCGATGCGGACGCGCACCGGCTCGCGGATGGCCTCGCCGGCGGCCGAGATGCCGCCCCCAATGATCACCAGTTCGGGGTCGATCGTCACCATGACCGGCGCCAGACCCTGCACGAGCAGGTCGGCGAACCCGTCGATGCCCGTCTGGGCGGCCGCGTCGCCCGCCTTGGCCGCGTCGAAGATGGCCTGTATCGCGTCGTCCTGGTCCGCGCTCCGTCTGGCCAGCGCCCTGGGCGCCAGTTCCAGCAGCCGTTCGTAGGCGTGCGCCCACGGCAGCCCGCGCCAGAGGCCGATCTCGGCCGCGGCGCCGTGCCCGCCGGCGTGCGGTCTGCCGGCGACCAGCAGGCCGGTGCCCATGCGGTGGCCGACGTGGACGTACACCACGTCGGAGGCGTCGCGGGCCACGCCCTTCCAGTGCTCGGCCAGCGCGGCCATCCGCATGTCGTTGAAGACCTGGCTCGGGATGCCGAACCGGTCGTGGACGTGCTTGCCCAGGTCGACGCCGTCCCATTCGGGGATGGCCGGGGCGTGGGCGACCTTGCCGTCGGGGCCGACGACGCCGGGTGTGGCGATCGCCGCGCACGAGATGTCGGCGGCGGACAGGCCGGCCGCGTTCAGGGCCGCGGTGATCGCCTGGTTCATGATCGCCAGGCGTCTGGCTCTGGACGAGGCCGGGCGGAGGGTCTCGCGACGTTCGGCGACGATCTCCCCGGACAGGTCGCTGACGAGCACCAGCACCTTGTGGCCGCCGATGTCGACGCCGAGCACGTGGCCGGCGCTCGGGCGGAACTCGAAGCGCTGCGCCGGCCGCCCCACCCGGTCCTTCTTGTCGATGGCCTGGTCCGAGCTCTGGATCCAGCCTGCGGCAAGCAGGTCGGAGATCGCCTGGCTCGTGGTCGGACGGGAGATCTTGGCCGCGGCCGCGATCGCGGTGATCGTATGGCTGCCGCCGTCGTACAGCACGCGGAGCACGGACCGCAGATTGAGCCTGCGGACCATGGAGGTGTCACCGCTGAGCTGCGTCGTCGACCGAACCATGAACGAGGTCATCCTCTTCGCTTTCTGCTTCGTTGCCTACAGCTTGACCGCCGAGCGCCGGTCTGACGATGGCCCGGTAGCAGCCCGCCGCGAGGAACCGGCAGGCGAGCAGTGTAGGTGCGACCGGCAGCGCCGAGGTGACACCGATCATCCCGGACGGCGGGAGTGGTGATCACGCCGAGCTTCACGGCGCGGTGCCCGGGAGCGCCGAGATCTCGATGAGCATCGCGGTCTCTGGGCGCAGCGCGGGCAGCCGCACGCCGACCGTGCCGAGCGTCGCGCCGCTGAACCGGGGCGCCGGTGAGCCCAGCCAGCCGGGCCGGTGGCCGAGGTCGTCCCTGTTCGGGCCGACGAGCTGGACCGCGTAGTGGCGGGCCGGGTCCAGCCCGGGGAAGGTCATCCGCCCCGCGGGCTCCTCGTCGGAGCGGCGCAGCGCGGCCACCGAGTAGAGCGCCAGCTCCGGCGTCACCACGCCGGTCAGCCAGCGGCCCGTGCTCAGGTGCTCGTCGCGGACCAGTGTGCCGGAGTGCAGCAGCGCCCGATAACGCTTGTAGACCGCGATCCACTCGGCGAGCTCGGCGGTCTCGGCGTCATCGAGCCTGGTCAGGTCGAGTTCCAGGCCGAAGTGCGCGAACAGCGAGGTGATCGCCCGGAAGGCGAGATCGTGCCGGCGGCCGGTGGTGTGGGAGACGGCGGAGGCCACGTGGCCGCCGATGAGTTCGAGCGGGATGAGCTGGCTGGTCCAGCGCTGGATGGTCTGCCGTTCGAGCGGGTCGATGCAGTCGGAGGCCCACACCCGGTCGGTGTGCTCCAGGACCCCGAGGTCGACGCGGGCGCCCCCGGAGGAACACGACTCGATCTCCAGCCCGGGGAACGCGGCGCGCAGCTCGTCCATCAGCCGATAGGCGGCCAGCGTCTGCCGGTGGACGCCGGGTGCCTCGATCAGGTCGCGGTTGTGGTCCCATTTGAGGTAGCCGACGCCGTACTCGGTGATGACCGCGGACATCCGCGCGAGCACGTGGTCGAACGCCTTCGGATGGGTGAGGTCGAGCACCTGCTGCCCGCGCGAGGCCGGTGGCAACTGGGGCCGCGCCCGCATGATCCATTCGGGGTGCGCGACCGCGAGCTCCGAGCGCGGGCTGACCATTTCCGGCTCGAACCACAGCCCGAACGTCATGCCGAGCTCCTTGACCCGATCGACCAGCGGATGCAGCCCGTCCGGCCAGCTCTGCTCGTCCACGAACCAGTCGCCCAGCCCCCGATCCGGCCCGTTCCTGTGGTGGAACCAGCCGTCGTCCAGCACGAACCGCTCCACGCCGATCGCGGCCCCCCGCTCGGCCAGGGTGAGGAGCGTGGCAAGGTCGTGATCGAAGTACACGGCCTCCCACACGTTGAGGCCCACCGGCCGAGCGGACCCGGGATGGTGCGGCCGTTCTCTGAGGTGCCGGTGAAACCGGGAGGCGAGCTCGTCGAGTCCGTCCGCCCATCCGAAGAACAGCTCGGGCGACTCGTAGGTCTCTCCCGGCCGCAACACGATCTCCCCGGGCAGCAGGGACTCGCCGCCGCCCAGCGTTCTGAAGCCCTCACCCGTACGCTCGGCCCAGGTGCGATGGTTGCCGCTCCAGGCCATGTGCACCGCCCACACCTCCCCCGACCGGAACCCGAACCCAGCGATCCCCGCCACCACCACGGTCGCCGCGTCCGCCCCGGTGCGGCCCCGCCGCCCTTCGCGAAGATGCACCCCCATGGTGAACGGGCCCCGCTGCGGCTGTCGCTCTCGCGACCAGCGCCCGGCCAGGTCGAACAACTCTCCCGCCCGCTCGGGCACCGGCAACACGGCCGACACCGCGTCGACCCGATAGGCGTCATCCCCGTCATTCCGTACGGCCGTGCGCAACCGGACCAGCCCGCTGCCGGTCAGCTCGATGGTGAGTCGTAGCCCGAGCGCGATGCTCGGATCGGCCGCCTCGACGGTGAGCCGCCGCGCCTCCTGGACGGCCGTGTTCACGGTGAAGCGAGGTGCCCACGCCACACCCCCTCGGGAGCCGGACAGTCCGGGGATGCCGAACCAGCCGGTGTGGCTCTCCGGCAGCACGGAGTGCGAGACCGGGCCGTCGATGAGGTTGTCGACGTGCGGTGGGACGGCGGCCTCGGCCATCGCGTTGAGCTCGGCCTGGTCGCACGGGCCCGGGTCGGCGCCCCAGTGCACGACGGTGGGGAGCCCGGCGGACCGGAGGTCGAGGATCAGGGCGACGCCGGCGGATCGTAGCTGAACGACGCGCCGCGCGGCGTCGGAAGACTCTGTCATCCTGACCTTTCTCATCTGTCATCGGATGTATCAAACATAGATCATCGCAGTGTGAGCAATCTTCGCACTCCCGCCAATCTCAAAGTCTGAGACGTTTTCCCTTGCAGCAGGCCAACTCTTGTCTTGCTTAACATCGCATCCTATTATGTCGAGAGCTTACATAAGTAGGCACGACTTCCTGCGATACATCCTATGTATCGGCTTGGCGGATGGGTGCGAGAACGAATGAACGTGACCGTGTGGAACGAGTTCTTCGAGGAGAAGACGTATCCCAGCGTTTCGTCGGTGTATCCCGACGGGCTGCACGTCGTGCTCAGACAGGCGCTGGTCGAACACCTCGGCCCCGAGGCCGACGTGCGCGTCGCGCTCCAGGAGGAGCCCGACCACGGTCTCGGCCAGGCCGTGCTGGACGACACCGACGTGCTGCTGTGGTGGAGTCATCTCAAGGACGACGAGGTCTCCGACGAGGTGGTCGAGCGGGTCAGGCAGCGCGTGCTCGCCGGCATGGGCCTGCTCATCCTGCATTCCGCCATCGGATCGAAGATCGCCAAGGCCCTGCTCGGCACGTCCGGCGCGATGACCGGCTGGCGTCACGGCGACAGTGAGCTGCTCTGGACGATCCTGCCGGGCCACGACATCGTCCGCGGCGTCCCCAACCCCGTCGTCATCCCCGCGGGTGAGATGTACGGCGAGCCCCTCGACATCCCCACGCCGGACGAGCTCGTCTTCATCAGCTCCTACCAGGGCGGCGAGGTGCTGCGCAGCGGCTGCGCCTTCCAGCGGGGCAGGGGCCGGATCTTCTTCTTCGCCCCCGGGCACGAGGAGTCCCCGATCTACTTCCAGCCCGAGATCAGGCGCGTGCTGGCCAACGCCGTGCAATGGGCCGCCCCGCCCGTACAGGCCCAGCCGAAGGCCACCAGACAGGGCGAGTACCCGAAGAACTGGTGGGTCCAGGCATGACCGATCTGATCCAGATCGGCCTCGGCCCCTGGGGGACCGACTGGGCCACCAACATCATTCCGCAGTTGGCAGACGCCAGGGTGACCGGCTGGGTGGACGCCTCCTCCGACGCGCGTGCGGCGTTCGTCGCCGCGACCGGCGCCGACCCGGGCACCGTGTTCGCCACCGTGCGGGAGGCGTTCGAGGCGACCGGGGCCGTGGCCGCGATCGCCCCGGTCGCGATCGGCGCGCACGCGGCTGTCGCCAAGCAGGTGCTGGAGGCCGGTGCGCATCTGCTGCTGGAGAAGCCGTTCGCGCTGGACGCGGCCACCGCCCGGGAGCTCGCCGACCTCGCCCGGGAGCGCGGCCTGGTCTTCGGCATCGACCAGAACTACCGGATCTTCCCCGGCGCCCCGGTCGTCCGCGCCCTGCTCGAACGGCGGGCCGTCGGAACCATCCGCCGGGTCTCGCTCGAATGGCATCGCGACCATTCAGGCGTCAGGGACGCCAATTCCCTGGTCGAGCTGGCCATCCATCATTTCGATCTGATGCGGTACCTGTTCGGGCGCGACGCGGTGGCGATCACGTGCGTGCCGGTGGCGCCGGTGCGCTCGGCTCAGGACCATACGCCGGGAGCGAGCCTCATCGTCGAGCTGGACGGCGGGCTCACTGTCGACTACGTGCTGTCGAGTCAAGGGATCGACGCGCAGACGCCCTGGCCCGGGGTGTGGCGGATCTCCGGTGACGAGGGGCTCATCAGGTGGGGGGCCGCGCCCGACGACCACCGGGCCGTGTCGATCACCGATGGAGCCGGGAACGTGACCCCGGTCGAGGTGCCCGAGCTGCCGCTGTTCGAGCGGGCCGGGGTGCTGCGGGCGTTCATCGACGCGGTCGAGGGCTCGGGCGTGCCGACCTCGCCGGCCGCCGACAACGCGCACAGCGTCGCGATGCTGGAGGCCGCGCTGACCTCGGCGTTCACCGGGGAACGAACGCGGGTCGAACGATGGTGACGGCCGTGGCCGACCGGGTCGCGGCGCGCCAACGGCGGCAGAGCGGTGGCAGCACACTGTTCGGTCGCAGAACCATGCTGTTCCTGCTGCCGGGAGCCGTCTATCTCGCGGTGCTGTCGGTCTACCCGCTCATCGATCTGTTCCGCACGGCGTTCTCCGACGTGAGCGCCGCGAACCTGCTGGGAGAGCGGCCGTTCAACGGCCTCGACAACATGTGGCGGGTGATCGGCGATCCGTCATTCGGTCACGTGGTGCTGCAGACGCTGGTCATCGTCGTGATCGTGCTCGTCGTCGGGCTGGCCGGCGGGTTCGCCGCCGCCCTGGTGCTGCGCCCGCGGACCCGGCTGAGCGGCGTGACGCTCGGCGTGATGGTGTTCGTCTGGACGCTGCCGGCGGTGGTCGCCGGGAATCTGTGGAAATTTCTGTTGGAGTCGGGCGGTCCGGTCAACTCCGTACTGGTCTGGCTGCACGTGATCCAGCAGCCGGTCCCCTGGCTCGCCAACGGCACGCTGGCGATCGTCGTGCTCGGGCTGGTCAACGCCTGGATGGTGGTGCCGTTCTGCGCACTCGTGCTGCGCGCGGCACTGCTCGACGTCTCTCAGGAACTGCTGGAGGCCGCCGCGCTCGATGGCGCGGCCGGCTGGAAGGTGACCAGGCACATCGTGCTGCCGCTGCTGCGGCCCGTCATCTCGATCCTCGGCGTGCTCGTCGTGATCAACGCCTTCCGCTCGTTCGACCTCATCTTCGTGATGACCAGCGGTGGGCCCGGCACCGCCACGACGACGCTGCCGTTCCTGGGCTACCAGCAGGCTTTCAAGTTCTTCGAGTTCGGGTAGGGCTCGTTCACCGCGACGTTGTCGCTGGTCATCGTGCTCTTTCTGGGCGCGGTCTACCTGCGGATGAACCGGCGGGAGGGCTGATGACCGACGCCAGGCGCAACACCACGGTCACCGTGCTCGGCTGCGTCGTCCTGCTGGCGATCTACGCGCTGCCGCTGTACTGGCTGCTCGCCACCTCGTTCAAGAGCCTCAAGGACGTGTTCGCCGGATCGGCGGCCGTGATCTTCACACCGACCCTGCAGGCGTACGTCGACGTGTGGAACGGCGGCTTCGCCACCTCGGCGGCCAACTCCGTGATCATCGCCGTGTCCACCACCGTCATCGTGCTCGTCATCGCCGTGCCCACCTCCTACGGCCTGGCCCGGCTCAGCGGCGCCGTGGTGACCGGCGGGCTGGCCGTACTGATCATCCTGCAGATGGTGCCGGCGACCTCGACCCTCATCCCGCTGAACCGGCTGCTGGCCCAGTGGGGGCTCACCGGCAACCTGTACGGCGTGGCGATCGCGATCGCCGCGACCAACCTGCCGTTCAGCATGCTGCTCCTGCGGCCGTTCTTCGCCGGCGTGCCGATCGCCATCGAGGAGGCCGCAGCCAGCGACGGCGCGAGCAGATGGCAGCGGTTCGTGAAGATCGTGCTGCCGATCACCCGCAACGGGATCGCCACCGTGGCGACCCTCACCTTCATCGGTGCGTGGGGCGAGTTCCTGTACGCGATCACCTTTCTCAACGACCCGGGCCAGTACCCGGTCAGCGCGCTGCTCGCCCAGCAAATGTCCTCCTACGGGGTGAACTGGCCGGGCCTCATGGCGGTCTCCGCCCTGGTCTCGGTCCCGACCGTACTGATCTACCTGTTCGGGCAGCGGCTGCTGGTCGGCGGCATCACGATGGGAAGCGTCCGTTGATTTCTGCAAAACTCCGCAGCGTCGCCGCTGCGGTGGCCCTCTGCGCCCTCGCCGCCTGCGGAACCTCCGGTTCCGGCGGTTCGGGCAACGTCAACCAGGTCACGTTCTGGCACTACTACGCCCAGGGCATCCCCGCCACCGCGAAGTTCACCAAGGACCTCAACGACATCTACGCCAAGGCCAAGCTGCCCAAGCCGCTGAACAGCGTCTACGTGCCCGGTGAGCAGCTCACCCAGAAGGTCATCGCCACGGCGGCCAGCAAACAGGGCCCCGACATCTTCGTCCAGGGCGGCGCCGACCTGCTCCAGCTCATCAAGGCCGGCGCGATCACCGATTTCACCGCCCAGTACGACAAGTTCAAGGACAAGGACCAGATCCCCGACTCGGCCGTCATCAGGCAGGACGGCAAGGTCTACGGCGTGCAGGGCTTCAGCAACACGACCGCTCTCTGGTACAACAAGAAGATCCTGGCCGAGTTCGGCATCGCGCCGCCCGCCACGATGGACGAGCTGACCGCCGCCCTGGAGAAGATCGGCAAGAAGTACATCGGCATCGGCCTGCCCGGCCAGGGCGATCAGGACGTCAATCCCTTCTCCTTCATCACCGCGTACGGCTTCGACTACGCCAAGCCCGACGCGGCCGCCCTGGAGAACGCGTTCAAGCTGGTCGGCGGCTGGGCCGAGAAGGGCTACGTGCCCAGGGACGCCGCCACCTGGACCCCCGACGTCGCCTTCCAGAAGTTCGCCGCCGGCGGCATGGCCTTCGTGCTCGGCGGCAACTGGCAGTACGGCAACGCCAAGAAGACCGCGTCCTTCGAGTACGGCGTCGTGCCCGTGCCCAACGGGACCGCCCCGGCCAAGGTCTACCAGTTCGGCGACAACGTCCACATGAGCGCGTTCACCAAGGACAAGGACGCCGCCTTCAACGCCATCGCCGCCATGTTCCTCAGCAAGGACGGCGAGCTGGCCGCCCTTGAGGCGGGCAGCATGCCGGTGCGCAAGGACCTGGCCGACACCAAGGGCATGCAGGACCCGATTTACAGCCAGTTCCTCAAGGCCCTGCAGAACGGCGTGCCGTACCTGCTGCCGGGGTTCGGCACCGAACTGACGCAGATGCGCACGCCGGTGACCGAGGCGTGGAGCGCCGTCCTCGCGGGACAGTCCGCCCCGAAAGACGCCGCCGCCACCGCGGTCGCCGCCATCCAGCGCGCCGCCAAGTAGGGCCCCGCGACGCTGCGCCTGGAAAGCGACGAGGTGCTCGACCAGGTCGGCGTGCGACCGCGACCGGGCGACCGGGTGTTCATGCGGGAGGCCGAGGACTCACGCAACAAGATCGGTGAGGCCGGGATCACCAACTGCGCGGCCTGCTCGGGCGGGCAGAAGGTACGCAACATCGGCGGCGGACCGGACCAGGGCAGCGTGCCGGACGCGTATGTGCTGTTCGAGGACGTCACGGTCCCGGAGGCGAGGACGTACACGCTGTACATCGACTTCACGGTCAACGGCAGCCGCTCGTACGATCGCGTCTCCCTTGGGTGAGGCCGAGTCACCGATGTCCGTGAGGATGAACATCGCTATGAGGATCACGCACACCACCACGGTCCACCCACCGAACAACAGGTGCAGCGCTCGGGGGGCCTCCCTCAGTTCCATGAAGTACCGTCCGACGAGGTAGACCTTGACGAACGCCAGGACGAGCACGACCACGGTGGCGAACTGGCGGGTCCCGTGGCCGTCTCCGAGGTACCAGGAGGTCGCGGTCGCGCCCATGAGGACGAGCCAGGCGACTATGGCCCTGTTCCTGCCGCTGGAGGTCGTGGGCAACTCTTCACCTCATCAGGTAGAGCAGGGCGAACAGGACGATCCAGAGCAGGTCGATGAGGTGCCAATAGCATGCTCCGGCCTCAAGGTGGCGAAGGTCCCTTCTGCTCAGGACCGGCTTGCCGGCGATCCGGTACATGATCGCCAAAGCGACCATGCCGAGCAGGAGATGCAGCAGGTGGATGCCGGTGAGGACGAAGTAGTACATGTAAAAGCTGTTCGTCGACGGCGTATGGCCGGCTTCGATCGCGCTCGAGTACTCCAGGAACTTGTTCACGACGAAGCCGGCACCGCACAGCAGGGTCACCAGGATCATTCGTGAGCCGCGGACAGAGGCTCCATGGCGCGACGCGTTCAGGCTCAGCGCGACGAACATCGAGCCGGTCAGCAGCAGGAGCGTGTTCCCCGCGCCGAACGCGAGGTTCATGTGCTCTCGGGCCTGCTCGAAGAGCTCGGCCGCCCGTGACCGCTCATAGACGAACACACCGAAGAACACGGCGAAGATGAGCATGTCTCCAAAGATGAAGACCCAGATGCCGATCTCGCCTGGTACGTGGCCGGGCCCCCGAAGACGCCGGCCGGGCGCCGTCGGGGGCTTGGCCGCGAACGGATCCGCCGACCAGGCATGCATGGTCATGAATCGGTGGCCGGCTCTTGCTCGTTGACGAAGCCACGCCTGACGTTCTGCATCGACAGGTAACTGAAGTACAGCACCCAGATGCCGAACACGACGAACGGGATCCACAGGCACACCACACCGGTCCAGCCGAACGGCCCCTCCTTGAAGAACCAGACCGTGCCGCCCGGGATGAAGCACACGCCGGCCCAGATACTGAAGTAGCCCGTCCACCGGGGGAACACCGGAGCGTCGGTCTTGTCCAGCAGGATGTTCAGCCCGAGCGCGATGGCCCAGATCGTGAACGGCATCCAGGTTCCGAGCAGGATGATGTACCCCGCGTCGTTGAACGCCTGGGTGATCTCCGGCGACACTTCGCCCGCGCGGAAGGCGGCGGTCGCCCACAGGCCGCAGTTCACCACGATCTGCGCGGTGCCCGCGGCCATGCAGGTCAGCTGGACGTACGTCAGCGCCGGGTAGAGCCCCTCCTTACGCCGCGTCTGGACGGCCATGCAGACCCCCCAGACGCCCATCAGCGCGTACGCCAGACAGGAGAAGACCAGCCCGATGCGGATGGAGGTGGCATTCTCCTGGTAGAACCGCGCGACCTGCTGTGCGGAATCGCTCGGGTGGATCGCGGGCGGGAAGTATCTGGCGAGCCAGACGCTCCCGATCAGGAACAGGACCACGATGGCCGGGCCGCACCATGCGATGAGCAGTTGCGAGTTGCGGCTCATGCTGCGACGGTCGGCCTCCGTCGGGACAGATAACCCTGGGCCCGTTCCTGTGGAGGTCGGGGCTACATCGGCAGCGCTCACGAGCTTCTCCTTCCCTCGATCGACTGTTACTGCGCGGTCAGCGCTCCGTCGATGACGTGCTCCTGACCGGTGATGTACGACGAGTCGTCGCAGGCGAGGAACAGCACCAGGCTGGAGACCTCGTCCGGATCGGCCATGCGCCGCAGCGGGACCTGCTCGGCGATGCCACCGCCGCTCTCGTCGGTGGCGGCGACCATCATGGGCGTCTTGATGTAGCCGGGATGCACCGAGTTGACCCGGATGTTGTCGGGGCCGTACTGGACGGCGACGTGCTTGGTCATGCCCCGGGACGCGAACTTGCTCCCCACGTACGCCAGGTTCGGTGTGCCGACGATGGAGACCAGGCCGGCGATCGACGAGATGTTGACGATCGCGCCGCCGCCGGCCCGCAGCATCGACGGTATGACGGTCTTCATGCCATAGAACTGGGAGTGCTGGTTGACCGCGCACACGGTGAGGTAGTCGGC
This sequence comes from Nonomuraea sp. NPDC026600, assembly GCF_040638335.1. Lineage (NCBI taxonomy): Bacteria > Bacillati > Actinomycetota > Actinomycetes > Streptosporangiales > Streptosporangiaceae > Nonomuraea > Nonomuraea sp. NPDC026600. The sequence continues at coordinate 215,454 of NZ_JBEZYD010000011.1, read as the reverse complement.
CTCGTCGAGCTCCGCCGTCGCGGCGATCGGGCCGATGATCCCCGCGTTGTTCACCAGGATCGTCACCGTCCCGAAAGCGCTTTCGGCCTGCCGCAGCACCTCCTGCCATTCGGCCAGGGACGTCACGTCGTGCCGGAGGAACAGCGCGTTCTCCCCCAGCTCCTTGGCGATCAGCTGCCCGCGCTCCTCGTTGATGTCGGTCAGCACGACCTTCGCGCCTTCGGCGACGAACCGCCGCGCGTGCGCCTCGCCCATGCCCTGCGCGGCGCCGGTGATGATGGCGACCTTGCCGTCGAGCTTGCCCATGATGATGTCCTTCCTTGCCAGGTCGCGGGCCGCCCCGTTGGCGGGCGGCCCCTTCCTGTCGGTGATGGTGGAGTGTGAGGTGGTCTGGCGATCACGCGTGCAGGGTGATGGCCCGTTCAGGGCATCCATGGGCCCCGGTCCTGGCCGGGGCCTCCCGGCCGGCGGGAACCTCGGCGGGCTCGTCGAGGTGGAGGTTGAACCCGTCGTCGTCGGACTCGTAGACCTCCGGCGCGAGCAGGTAGCAGCGGCCGTGCCCGGAGCAGAGCGACCCGTCAACGGTGTACTTCATCAGCTCGCGTCGTCCCGGCGGCCGGGCTGGAAGACCAGAGGGAGGTTGTTCATCGCGCGGGTGAGACCAGTGGTGTAGGTGACCTCGGCTCCCGGCTTCAGCGAGAAGTCGGGCATGCGCCGCAGGAGCTCCCGCATGACGACCTTGCCCTCGAGCCGGGCGAGGTGGGAGCCGATGCACCGGTGGGGGCCGAACCCGAAGGCGGCGTTCACCGGGAGGTCGCGGTCGAGGTCGACCGCCTTCGGGTTGTCGTAGAAGCGGGGATCCCGGCAGGCGGCGGCGTAGTTCAGCATCACCCAGTCACCCTTCTTGAAGGTGTGCCCGCCGACCTCGACGTCCTGCCTGACGATTCGGCCGAGTGCCACGACCGGCGCGTAGACGCGGACGAACTCCTCGGTCGCCTTGTCGTGCAGGGCGGGATCCGCGGCGAGCCGGGCGCGGTCCTCGGGGTGCGTCGCGAGGTGGTGGGTCATGCCGGCGAGCAGGTAGGTCGTCGTTCCCAGGCCGCCGGCCAGGAGGTCGGTCACGACACTGACCTTGTGCTCCCACGGGCACGGCTCGCCGCTGTCGAGCTCCACCCCCTTCAGCACCGCGTCGACGAAGTCGCCCCGTGGTTCCTCCCGCAGGCGTCGCTCCAGGTAGGCGTTGATGTAGCCCAGCGCCGTGCCCCAGCCCTGGGCGCGGCCCTCCAGCGGGCCGAACAACGCCTCGTCGATCGCCTTGATGAGGGGCGGCAGGTCGTCGATCGGCACGCCCATGTAGCTCGAGAAGAAGACGCGGCCGGGCAGGGTGGCGGCGAAGTCGGTGACGAAGTCGCACTCCCCGCGCTCGATGAACTGATCGATCAGGTGGTTGGCGTGCTCCCGGACGGAGCCTTCGTAGGACCGCACGGCGCGGGGACTGAAGTAGCCGTTGAGGGCGGCGCGCCACCGGTTGTGGTAGGGCGGGTCGGACTCCTCGGGATACATGAACGGCATTCCCTCGGGGCGGTTCGGCTGGAAGCCCTCGGCGCTGCTGAACGTCTCCCAGCTCTGGCCGACCGTACGGACGTCCTCCTGCCTGTTGACGACGTAGTAGCCATGCCCGACGTTGCTCCTCGCGACGGGGCAGTGCTGCACCAGATCGTCGATGACCTCGACGAAGTCCTCGTTGAACTCCGGGGAGTCGAGATCGAAATCGTGGAAGTGGTCTCGGGTCGAGTGTGGTCGAGTCGCGGTCACGGGGAGGCCTCCGTGGGTTCTTGACAGGGAGATGCCGGTGCTCGACGCCCCGATCGCCCCGCCGACGGTAGCGGCCAGGGGGTGTGGCGGGCGTCACACGCTCAAAACAAATGTTTGTCTACTGTGAGGAAGGTGTCAATAGCGCCGGATGATTGGACTCCACGAAAGACCAGCGAGCGACGCCGGATCAAGGCGCATGCCATGACGATGACCTGCTCTTTTATCGCGAGAATCGCGGATCGAGCGACGGCTTTCGCCAGGCTCGGCGCCGCGCGCCGCCGCCGTCCAGGCCGTCGGCGGGCCGAGGTTTAACAATCAGTTGTTTGTTCTCAGGCCGAACCGGGCCGCCGGAGACGGTCGGGGGTCCACAGGGTGGTCGTCGAGGCCACGACCTCGACGGTCTCGACCCCGGGCAGCTCGCGCAGGACGTCGACGATGTAGCGGCGCAGGCCGGTGAAGTGCACGCATGACGAATCCGTCAGCACCAGCTCGATCCGGACGCGGCCGTCCGCGCACTCGACCTTGTCCACCAGCCCCATCTGGCAGATGTCCAGCGGCGAGCGCATGAGAATCCCGCAAGGCTCGGGGATCTTGCTCAACTGGGCGCGGATCGTCTCCTCCGACGGCGTCGCCCTGGTGGTCACCGCCCGCTCCGAACACGGAGCCGGCTCCACGGCTCAGGAGTGACCGCCGCCGCCCGCCGCACGGCGAACTCGTCGGCCGCCACCCGCTCACGCACCTCGCCCTCGTCGAGCCCGAGCATCCGCATCGCGTTGCCGCCGAGGATCTTTCTCCGGTCGGCGGCGGTCAGCTGCGGGATGCCATGCTCGGCCAGCACGTGCTCGGGGAACTCGTAGCCGTCGAACGCGGCCAGCAGTGGCGCGGGGTGGCTGAGGTTGGCGCCGCTCGCGTACAGCAGCTGGCCGACGCCGGCCGTGCCGATGAGCGTGGCGAGGATCTTGGCGAACGCGTCCGGCCGGACCACCGCATAGGCGAACACCGATTCCAGCGTCGCGTACAGGTTGGGGTGGCGGGCCAGCAGCGCCGCCGTCTTGTCCAGGAACGCCGCACCGGCATGCACGATCTGGAACGTGAGCTCGGGAAAGCGCGCCGGCGCGGCCTCCAGGTCGTCCACGTCGAACGCGCCGCGCGGCGCCGGCGGCAGCCAGAGCGCCTTGTGCACGGCCACGTGGCGGACGCCGAGATCGCGCGCCGCCTCCAGCAGGGGTGTCGCGAAGTCGGGCCCGTCGATCCGCCAGCCCTCCGCCCTGCCGCCGTAGAAGAACGCGGGGTAGAGCTTCAGCCCGTCCACACCGAACTCGCGAACCTGCCGCTCCAACTGGGCGATCGCCGCGTCGGTCACCGGGGTGTCCACGGTGGCGTACAGCCGGAACCGGTCCGGGTGGCGGTCGCGGTAGGCCGCGGCCCGCTCCGGGTCGGTCACGTGCCCCTTCGCGAAGCCGAGGTTCGGCAGCGCGTGGATGACCGCCAGGTCGCCCGGGCTCTCCACGAACAGCGCGTCCGCGATGGCCTCGTACGGGAAGTCCGCGAAGAACTCCTCCCGGCTGAGCTGGAACTCCCGGTGTTCCTCGCCGGTGGCGAGCAGATGCGCGGCGTACACCGACTCCAACTGCTCGCGGCCGAGCGGGTCCTGGTTGGCGGGCGCGAGGTTGTACGGATGCACCACCGCGTCCACCACGACACCGTCGTCGATCATCTGTCCTCCTGAGGGTCGGCCCGGATCAACGGCCCGTTCAGCAGCGCGTCCGCGAGCTTGTCGCCGATCTCGTCCGCCGTCGCGGGACCGTCGGGTGAGAACCACTCCGGTGTCCAGTTGAGGGCGCCGAGCAACCCGAACACCACCATGCGCCCGTCGAGGCCGGCGTCGAACACCCCGGCACGCACACCGTCACGCAGCGTCTCGGTGAAGAACCGCTCGTAGCGGGCGCGCTTGTCCAGCAGTCGCGCCCGGTTCTCGTCACCGAGGTAGCGCCACTGGTGGAACACGATCAGCGTCCGCTCGGGGTTCTCGGCGACCACGCGGACGTGCGCCTTGATCGCTTCCCGCAGCAGGACGCGAGGATCGTCGCTGATCGCGCGCACCTCTTCGAGCATCTGGTTGAAGTGGTCGACGCCGCCCTCGATGATGGCGAACAGCAACGACTCCTTGCTGACGATGTGCGCGTACAAGCTTCCCGGGAGAATCCCGACGGCCCTGGCGATGTCGCGCATCGAGGTGCCGGTGTAACCCCGTTCACCGAACAGTCGGGTCGCCTCCCGGAAGATCGTCGCGTATCCGTCGGATTCCTGCTCCCCTGCCGCAACCGTTTCCTGCACAAACAAATGTTTGTATAGTCACTTCGCTGGTGTCAAGATGAGACGGGAGTGAGCGCCGATGAAGCATGTCAGCGCGCGTCACGCGATCACCGCGGCGCAGGTCCTCTGGACCGGGGCCGAGCTCTTCGCGGACCGGGCGTGCGTGACCGATCTGGACGCCACGGCCGCGGGCGAGTCCCTCGGCTACGAGGCCGTGGCGGTCCGCGCGGCGGCCACCGGGGGCGCGCTGCGCGCGCTCGGCCTGCGGCGCGGCGACCGCGTGGCCATCCTGCTGCACAACGGCCAGGCCTACGTCGACGTCTTCCTGGGCGCGCTCGCGGCGGGGTTGATCGTCGTCCCGCTCAACGTCCGGCTCACCCGCGAGGACTACCTGCACATGCTGACCGACTCCGGCTCGCAGGTCCTCGTCACCACCGCCGAGTTCGGCGATCGGCTCCCCCGCGACGGGGAGGTTCACGGCCTCACCGTCGTCCTCGCCGGACCTGCGGGGTCCGGATCGCTCCACGATCTGGCGGCGGACGCGACCCCCCTTCCCGGGCCCGAGCCGGCCGGGGAGAGCGAGGTCGCCAGCCTGATGTACACCTCCGGCACGACCGGTTCGCCCAAGGCCGTCATGCTCACGCACGCCTCGTGGCGCAGCGTCGCCGCCACGGCCATCGACGTGCTCGGGTTCGCCGACGGAGAGGTGACGCTGCACGTGGCCCCGCTGACGCACGGCGCGGGCTTCCTCTTCCTGCCGACGCTGATGACCGGCGGCCACAACCTGCTCTGCCGCTCCTTCGACGCCGCCCGTACCGCCGCCCTGATCGACGGCCATGGTGTCACCGGGATGTTCGTCGTTCCGTCGATGATCAGGATGCTGCTGGACGCCGTGCCCGCCGGGTTCACCGCCCCACCCTCCTTCCGCCGCCTGTACTACGCGGGTTCCCCCATCGACCCCGAGACGTTGCGCGAGGCGACCGCGGCGTTCGGCGGGCGCGTCGTCCAGTCGTTCGCGCAGATGGAGTCACCCATGTTCGTCACGGTGCTCGACCAGGAGGACCACCGCCGCGCGCTCGGCGACCCGGACCTGCCGCTGGTGCGCTCGGCGGGCAGGGTCCTGCCCGGCGTCGAACTCCGCGTCGCCGACGACGCCGGCGCGCCCTTGCCCGCCGGCGAGCCCGGCGAGATCCTGGCGCGGGCCCCGCAGGCGATGGCGGGCTACTGGAGGCGGCCCGAGGCCACGGCCGCGGCCCTGCGCGACGGCTGGCTGCGTACCGGGGACGTCGGCTACCTCGACGAGGACGGCTACCTGTTCCTGGTGGACCGCAAGAAGGACATGATCGTCACCGGCGGCTCCAACGTCTACGCACGGGAGGTCGAGGAGGTCCTGCTCGCCCTGCCCGGCGTGCGCGAGGCGGCCGTCGTCGGGCTGCCGCACCGCATCTGGGGCGAGGCGGTGACCGCCGTGCTCGTCGCCGACGGCGTTCCGCGCGGCGAGGAGGAGATCATCGCGGATTGCCGCGCGACGCTCGCCGGCTACCGGGTCCCCAAACGGGTCGTGTGGGTGAACGAGCTGCCCCGCAACGCCTACGGCAAGGTCCTCAAGCGCCGGCTGCGCGAGGAACTCTCCGCCTCGGACCCGCATTGACACCCGGATCGGCCTGGGGAATAGTTGAAACAAATGATTGTTTGTTGATCTAGGCGTGCCAGAGCCCGGACGTGAGGAGTGGGCAACCTGTGTCCCAGAACACCGAGTTGACTCCGGCCGAACAGCAGTATCCGTTGCCGCCGAGCCTGCTCGACAAGTCCGTCTACACCGACCCCGGCCGGTACGAGCGCGAGCTCACCGAGGTCTTCCACCACGCGTGGTTCCCCGTGCACCCGTCATCGGACGTGGCCCGTCCGCGTGACTACGTGGTCTGGGATCAGATCGGGCAGTCGGTCGTGATCACGAGGCTTCCCGACGGCACGGTCAGCGCCTGGCACAACGTGTGCCAGCACCGCGGCGCCCGGCTGGTGAACGGCTCGGGCAACTGCGGCACCGCACGCTTCACCTGCCCTTGGCACGGCTTCGTGTACGGGTTGGACGGCGCGGTGGGCAGCGTGCCGCTGCGCGGCAGCTTCGACGCGGCCGAGCTGGACGGCCTCCGGGCGCCCGCGGTCCGGAACGAGGAGTGGGGCGGGTGGATCTGGCTCTGTTTCTCCGATGACGTGCCGCCCCTGCGCGAGTACCTCGGTGTGATCGGTGACGAGCTCGCCGGATACGGGCTGGAGGGGTTCACCACCAAGTTCCGCACGTCGGTGCGGCTCACGGCCAACTGGAAGATCGTCGTCGACGGGTTCAACGAGACCTGGCACGTGCCCTTCACCCACAAGGACACGCTCGCCGGGCTCGTGATGTGGCGGGACGCCGTTCTCAAGATCACACCGCCGCACACCTGGATGACCCTGCCGATCCGCGGCTTCACCGACAAGGCCGCGCACAACGGAGATCATCGCACTTCGCATCTCTGCCACTACCTGGTGTTCCCCAACACGATCTTCAGTTGCTTCCCCACGCATCTGCAGATGTGGAGCGCGTGGCCGATCTCGGTCGGCGAGACACTGCTCTGCGCGTACGAGGTGGTCGGCCCGCCACCGAACGGCATGCCGGCCGAGAAATGGGAGCGCCACAACCAGCGGGACTGGGACCAGTTCCTCGAGGTGCTCGGAGAGGACTCCGAGGTCATCAACGACTTCGCCACCGTGATCGGCTCGCTGGGCTTCACCCGGAACATGTTCAACACGGCGGAGAGCAGGCTGACCGCCTTCCACGAGGAGATCGCCAAGCGGCTCGGAGAGGGAGCGCCACGATGACCCTGATCAAGGTGGACCGCTCGACCTGTCAGGGGTACGGCAACTGCGTTCTCGCGCTGGCGTCGGTCTTCGACCTCGACGAGGAGGGGCTCGTCGAGCTCAAGCGCGACGACGTCGAGCCGGGCGAGCTGGACGGGCTGCGGCGGGCGGCCTACGACTGCCCGACCGAATCCATCACGTTCGTCGAATAGCGCGGCAGGAGCCATCGTGGCCACGTCCCGCCTCGGGACGTGGCCACGGACTGGCGTCAGAGGGCCCCTCCTACAGACCCATCTCCTTGGCGATGATGCTGCGCTGGATCTCGTTGGCGCCGCCGCCGACCATGGCGTGCTTGGCCTCGCGGAAATAGCGCTCCATGTCGTACTCGGGCAGTTGGGCGTATCCCCCCAGGGCCTGCATGCCGTTGAAGGAGGTCTTGAACGCGGTGTCGGCGGCGAACACCTTCGCCATCGACACCTCCTTGAGCGCCCGCTCGCCCCGGGCCATCTTCGTCGCCGCGTTGTAGACCAGCAGCCGCGCCGCCTCGACCTCGCACTCGTTCTCCGCCATCCGATGCTTGAGCACCTGGAAGGAGGACAACGACCGGCCGAACTGGGTCCGGTCCTTGGTGTAGCGAATGGTGTCGTCCAGCGCGGTGCGCGCGTTGCCGACGTAGGACGCCGCCAGGCTCAGCCTCTCGTACTCGAGGTGCTCACCGATGTAGGCCCACCCGGTGCCCGGCTCGCCGATGATGTTCTCCCTCGGCACGCGGACGTCGGTCAGGAAGATCTCGGTGGTGCCGAGACTGCGGCGCACGATCGTGTTCAGCTTCCGGATGTCCACGCCCGGCGCCGTGTTCGGCACCAGGATGAGGCTCAAGCCCTGGTGCTTGTCCGGGCCGGTCCTGGCCAGCACCGTGATGATCGTGTTCGGGAGGTGGGCGCCGGAGCAGAACACCTTGTTGCCGTTGAGCACCCAGTGGTCGCCGTCCGCGACCGCCTTCGTCTGCAGGCTCGCGGCGTCCGACCCGGCGCCCGGTTCGGTGATGGAGATGCTGAACTTCGTGCGGCCCTGCAGGAACCCCGGCAGGTACGTCTCCCGCTGCTCCTCGGTGCCGTGGTTGGCGATGTTCGTCGCGGTGAACATCGACGTCATCACCGCCGCCGCGAAGTCGAGGCTGTACTTGGCGATCGCCTCGCAGAAGATCGCGTACATCACCGGGTCGGCGGCCAGGCCGCCGTACTGCTCGGGGATCAGCAGGCCGAGCCAGCCACGGTCGGCGATCTTCTGGTACGCCTCGTCCGGGAATTCGCGGGACTCGTCGTGCTTGCGGATGTACTCCCGGCCGACCTCGCGCTCCATGAAGCTGTGCAGCGTATCGCTCCACAGCTGCTGCTCTTCGGTGAACCGGAAGTCCATCCTGGGCCCCTTCGCCTGTCGTCTCGCGTGGTCACGCCCGCGGCACGCGGGCCATGGCCTTCCACGCTAAACCCGGGCGACGTCGCATAACAAGTGTTTGTTTTCATTCGGCGATCGTCTATGGTGAGGCACGAGCACTGGCGGTCACCACACTGTCCCGGAGCTGCACTGTGAGCCTGGAACACACCTATCGCGCCCTTCGCGTCCTGGACCTCAGCGAGAACATCGCGGGGCCACTGGCGTGCATGGTCTTCGGCGACCTGGGCGCCGACGTCGTCAAGGTCGAACGCCCGGAAACCGGCGAGGCCACCCGTGACCTACCGCCCCGGTGGGACGGCGAAAGCACGGTCTTTCTCACCATGAACCGCAACAAACGCAGCGTCGCCCTGGACATCCGGACGCCGGAGGGCCGGGACGCGGTGTTGCGCGTGGCCCGCGGCGTCGACGTCGTCGTGGAATCCTTCCGTCCGGGCGTGGCGGACCGGCTGGGGCTCGGCTTCGAGGACTTCCGCCGGGTGAGCCCGAGCGTGGTGCACTGCTCGGTGAGCGCCTTCGGCGAGCGTCCACTCGGTCACGACCGGCCCGGCTACGACGCCCTCATCCAGGCGTTCACCGGCATCATGGCGATGACGGGCGAGCAGGACGGCCCCCCGGCCAGAGCGGCGCCGTCGATCGTGGACATCTCCACCGGGCTCTGGTCCACCATCGCGATCCAGGCCGCGCTCGCGCGGCGCACCGACGGTCGCGCCGAGCACCTGCGGGCGAGCCTGGTGGACAGCGGGTTCTTCCTCCTGTCCCACCAGATCATGGGATATCTGGGCAGCGGCGCCTTCCCCGGCCGGCTGGGCTCCGCCGCGCCGAGCACCGCACCGTACGAGGCGTTCGGCACGGCCGACGGCTCGATCATGGTGGCGGCCGCGACCGACCGCCTGTTCGCGCGGCTGTGCGCGGCGCTCGAACTCGACCACCTCGTGACCGACGACCGGTTCCGCACGGTGGCGGACCGGGTCGTGCACCGGTCCACGCTGAGCGAGATCGTCGAAGACCGGCTCCGTACGGCGGGTTCGGCGCACTGGCTGGAGCGGATCGCGGCCGCGGGCGTGCCGGTGGGGCCGGTCAACGACCTCGCCGCCGCACTGGCCCACCCCGTGACCAGCGAGCGCGGCATCGTCCAGGACGCCCTCGACGGACGGATAGCCGGGCTCAAACAGGTCCGGTTGCCCATCGACGAGGACGCCCGATGCGCGATGCGCCAGCCCCCGGCGCTGGGCGCGCACACCGAGGAAGTCCTCGCCGAGGCCGGACTGTCCGAGGCCGAAATCGATCGACTCCATGTACCGAAGGTGATGAAAAGGACGGTGCGCCAGGGATGAGCAGTGTTGCCCCCGCCGCACGACGAGCGGCGCTCGAAGCCCGGCACCCGGTGTGGGTTCCGCGCACGACCGCCCAGCAGCTCGACGTGACCGCGGCCGCGTTCCCCGACCGGCCCGCGATTCTCGGCGACCACGTGTACACCTACGCCGAACTGCGGGACTGGACGGTCCGGCTGGCCGCCGGACTGCTCGCGACCGGGGTGGAACCCGGTGATCACGTGGCCGTCGACCTGGCCAACTTCCCGGAGGCCGTCGCCCTCAAGTACGCGGTGGCCAGGGTCGGAGCGGTGTCGGTGTCGATCAACTTCCTGCTCCGCCATGAGGAGCTGCGATACGTCCTGCACCAGTCGAACTCCATGACGCTGGTCACGATGGACCGCTTCCGCGACCTCGACTACCTCGACGCGCTCGACCGCATCGCGCCCGGCTGGGAACGTAACGGCGGGGGCGCGGCACTGCCGCGGCTGCGCGCGGTCTTCGTCCTGGGCACGGAGGGGCCACCGGCCCGCGGCAGGACGCTGGCCGACCTCATCGCCCTCGGCGCGTCCGTCCCGGACGAGACGGTGCTGCGGCGGAGCGCCGCGGCCGACCCGTTCGCCGCCTCGGACCTGCTGTACACCTCCGGCACGACCGGGAAGGCCAAGGGCGTGCTGCTGCAGCACGACGCCGTCCTGCGGACCGCCTATGCCAGCGCGTACACCCGTGCCTTCCAGGATGGGCGGCGCATCCTGTTCGCGCTGCCGATCTATCACGTCTTCGGGTACATCGAGGCGACCGTCGCCGCCTTGTTCGTCGGAGGGGCGGTCTGCCCCCACACGGTGTTCGACGCCGACCGGATGCTCCGGGCCGTCTCCGACCATCGGATCGACGAGCTGATCTGCGTGCCCGCGATGACCACGGTCGTGCTCGACAAGGCGCGCTCCGGCGACTACGACCTCAGCTCGCTCACCACCATGTTCTCCTCGGGCGCGGCCCACCACCCGGCGATGTGGCAGGAGATGGTGGACGTGCTGGGCGTCGACGAGCTGTTCACCGCCTACGGTCAGACCGAGACGAGCGCGTCCACCCTGTGCACGCAGCCCGGTGACCCGCTCGACCGGTTGCGGTGGACCAACGGGTGCGTGAAGCCGGCGGGCGTGGCCGGCGAGCCGGCACTCGGCGGTGTACTCGGCGTGTACCGCGTCATCGACCCGGGCACCGGTGCCGAACTGCCCCGCGGTGAGATCGGTGAGCTGGTGGTGCGGGGGCCGCTGGTGACCCAGGGCTACTACGACATGCCCGAGGAGACGGCCGCGTCGTTCACCGCCGACGGCTGGTTGCGCACCGGCGACCTCGGCCGCTTCGACGAGCAGGGCTACCTGGTGCTCACCGGGCGCCGCAAGGAGTCCTACCGGTGCGGGGGCGAGCTCGTCGTCCCCGGCGAGGTCGAGGCGGTGCTCGCCGAGCACCCCGCCGTGCTCGCCGCGCACGTGGTGGGCATCCCGCACGAGCGCATGGGCGAGGTGGGCTGCGCGTGGATCGTCGCGGCGACCGCGGAACCACCCGATCCCGAGGAGCTCATCGACCACTGCAAGCAGCGGCTCGCCCGCTTCAAGGTGCCGGCCTCGGTCCTGTTCACCGAAGCGGACCAGGTGCCGACCACGGTCACCGGACGGGTCCGGAAGTTCCAGCTCGCGGAGCGCGCGGTGCTCGAACTCCGCGCTCGGGCGGCGGTCACCCCAGCGGCACGGCCGTGAACGGCCCGCACGTGAACGGGCCTCACGCGAGCGGCTCGCACGTGGTCATCGTCGGCGGCGGCCTGGCCAGCGTCCGGACCGCGCAGGCCCTGCGCGACCTCGGCCACCGCGGCCGGGTCAGCCTCGTGTCCGAGGAACCCGACGAGCCCTACGACCGGCCGCCGCTGTCGAAGGAGTACCTGCTCGGCACGCGCGGCGCCGCCGACATCCGCCTCGCCGACCCGGACGAGTACGCCCGGCGGGACATCGAACTCCTCCTCGGCCGCGCGGTGGCCGGCATGGACCTGCGCACCCGGACGCTGACGTTCGCCGACGGCGGCGAGATCGGCTACGAGCGGCTGGTCGTCGCCACCGGCGCCCGGCCGCGCCGGCTCCCGGACCTGCCGGAATCGGGCAGGGTGCACTATCTGCGGACCGCCGCCGACTCCCGGCGGCTGGCCGGCGTGCTCACCGACGGCGCCCGGGTGGCCGTGATCGGCGCCGGGTTCATCGGCCTGGAGGTGGCCTGCGCCGCGCGGCTGCGGGGCTGCCGCGTCACCGTCGTCGAAGCCGCGGCGCAGCCGATGGCACCGATCATCGGCGCCGAGCCGGCGGCCTGGCTACGACGCTGGCACTCCGGGCGGGGCCTGGAGTTCCGCTGCGGCACCACGGTCGAAAAGAGCGAGGAGCGGCCCGGCGGGCGGCTCCTGTGGCTCGGCGACGGCACCGTCGTCGAGGCGGACGTCGTGGTCGTGGGCGTCGGGGTCGTCCGCGACACCGCCTGGCTGGCCGCCGCCGGGCTCGAAACCCACCACGGCCTGGTCTGCGACGAGACCGGGCGCACCTCGGCGGCGGACGTCTTCGGGGCGGGCGACATCGTCTGCCGGCACACGGCGGGTCGGTGCCGGCCGACAGGCCACTGGACCGCCGCCTCCGACAGCGCGGCCAAGGTGGCCGCGGCACTCCTCGGTGTGCCGCCCCCCGACCTCGGCGAGGACGGGTTCTTCTGGTCCGACCAGGCGGACCTGAGACTCCAGTTCGTCGGCGCCGCTCCCCCGACGGCGACGGCGACGGTCGTGTCCGGAGACTTCGACAGCGGGAAGTTCGTCGTCCACTACACCGAGGGCGACCGGCTGACCGGAGTGTTCGCGGCCAACGCGCCACGCGACTTCCTCCGCGGCCGTCTCGCCCTTCGCGCCATCCGGCCGGCCATCGACGAGGTACGGACATGACACCGACGACGTCCCCGCTCACCACCGAGCAACGCCAGGAGATCACCGACCTCTACGCGCGTTACTCCCACGCCTTCGACGAGTGCCGGGCGGACGAGCTCGCCGCGCTGTTCACCGAGGACGGCGTCTTCGCGCGCGAGGGCGCCGCGCCCGTCGCCGGCAGGGAGAGCCTGGCCGCGCTGGTGCGCGCGGCGGCCGAGCGTGCGCCTGGAATGCGGCACGTCGTCAGCAACGTCCTCGTCGAGGCGGCCGCGGGCGGCGCCGTGGGGCGGGCGTACGTCGTCGCCCTCGTCGTGGGCGACACCGATCTGCGGCTGGCGACCTTCGGCCGCTACGACGACGAGTTCGTGCCCACGCCGGAGGGCTGGCGGCTGCGCGTCCGGCGGTTCACGCCGTTTGTCCCCGCGGTGTTGGCGAACGCCGTCCTTGCTGTTACCGTTCCTTGAAACAACTGTTTGTTTTTGGCGGAGGTTGCCCCATGGCCAGGATCAATCCGTCGTTCGACGAGTACTCCAAGAGATATGAGAACGTCCGCCTCGAGCGCGAGAACGGCATTCTCCAAGTAACCCTCCACACCAACGGCGACAGTCTCGTGTGGACCAGCCACGCGCACGACGAGCTCGCCTACGCGTTCACCGACATCGCCTGCGATCCGGAGAACAAGGTCGTGCTGCTGACCGGCGCGGGCGACGCCTTCTGCGCGGAGATCGACTTCTCCAGCTTCAACCTCGGCACCGCCGCCGACTGGGCGCACATCATGTTCGAGGGCCAGCGGCTGCTCACCAACATGATGAACATCGAGGTGCCGGTCGTGGCCGCGATCAACGGGCCGGCGCTGATCCACCCGGAGATCCCGATCCTGTCCGACATCATCGTCGCGGCGGACACGGTCAGGTTCAAGGACGGCCCCCACTTCCCGTCCGGCATCGTGCCCGGCGACGGGGCCCACCTCGCCTGGACGCACGTGCTCGGCTCGACCCGCGGCCGCTACTTCCTGCTGACCGGCCAGGAACTGGACGCCCGGCTGGCCCTGGACTACGGCGTGGTGAACGAGGTCGTCCCCGCCGACCACGTGCTCGCGCGCGCTCGCGAACTCGCCGCGGACATCGCCGCGAAACCCGACCTGGCCCGCCGGTACGCGCGCGCGGTGCTCACCCGGGAGATCAAGCGGCTGATCCACGACCAGCTCGGGTACGGCCTCGCGCACGAGGCCCTGGCAGCGCTGAGCCTGTGAGCGCCACCACCTTCAACCGGCTGCGGCACCACTTCGAGGACTTCTCCGTGGGCGACATGGTGGTCTCCCCGGGCCGGACGGTCGACATCTCGGACATCTCCGCGTTCGCCGGCCTCACCGGGGACCATTACCCCCTCCACGTCGACGAGGAGTACGGCCGCGGCACCCGCTTCGGCGGCCGGATCGCCCACGGCCCTCTCACGTTCAGCCTGGCCGTGGGCCAGATCGCCCTGTCCGGCTTCCTCGGCGACGCGATCGTGGCCTTCCTCGAATGCCAGAACATGCGGGCGCTCGCGCCGGTGTTCCCCGGCGACACCATCCGGGTGCGTGCCGAGGTCGCCGAGGCCGAGGCCGGCAAACCCAAGTACGGCGTGCTCCGACTCGACTACACCGTCCTGAACCAGAAGGACGAGGAGGTCATGCGCTTCCGCATGGTGCTGCTCGCCCGCCGCACAGCGCCCGCCCCCGCAGAGCCCGCCCGCAGCGAGCAAGGAGGCCCTGGTGAGTGACGCTGACGAGGCCGCGTTCATCGGGGTCGGCGAGCTGCCGTCGGGCCGGTACCCGCACCGGCCCTTCATGGGGTCGCTGGTCGACGTCGCCGTGGCGGCGGTGCGGGACGCGGGTGTCTCGATGTCCGACATCGACACCATCCTGCTCATCCCCTGCCTGCACTCCCCCGCCGACCAGGCCGACCTGGTGTTCTCCCGTGTGGTCGAAGAGCTCGGGCTGGCCGGGCGCGCCAAGGCGAGCTACATGATCCACTCGGGCGGGTCGACGAGCGACAACGCGACGCGCACCGCGGCCGGACTGATCGCGAGCGGGCACGCCCGCAACGTCCTGGTGCTGCAGGCGGAGAAGTGGGGCTCGGCGCCGGTCAACGAGATGATCGACATGCTGACCGCGAACGGCATACCCCGCGAGTGGGAGAAGCCGTCCGGACTGTCGTTCAACGCGGTCGGCGCGCTCATCACCAACCGTTACCTGGCGGCCAGCGGCTCCACCGCCGCCCAGATGGCGTCGGTGTGCGTCGCGCTGCGCGAGTGGGCCCGGCTCAACCCGAACGCGATGTACAAGGACAAGCCGCTGACGGTCGAGCAGGTCCTGGCGTCCAAGATGGTCTCCGACCCCCTGCGCGCGCTGGAGTGCCCGATGCTCGCCGACGGCGCGGTCGGCTTCGTGCTGACGAGCGCCGCCCGGGCGCGGCGCTCGCACGATCGCTGGGTGCGGATCGCCGGATCCGGCGGCTGCGTCTCCCACTACAGCATCGGCCAGGAGCGCGACCTCGCCGTGCTCGGCTGGCCGAAGGCCGCGGCCGAGGCCTACGAGCAGGCGGGCTGGGGGCCGGACGACGCCGATCTGGCCGAGGTGTACGACTCCTATCCCGCCGTGCTCACCATCGCGCTGGAGGGTCTCGGGCTGGCCAAGCCCGGCGAGGCGGCCAGGACGTTCGCCGCGGGCGACTACTCCCCCGGCGGCCGGCTGCCCGTCAACACCAACGGCGGTCTGCTCTCCGCCGGTCACACCGGCGTCGGCGGCGGCACGGCGTTGCTGGCCGAGGCCGTTCGCCAGCTGCTGGGCAGGGCGGGGCCGGACCGGCAGATCGCGGGCGCGAGACGCGCGGTCTGCGGCGGGTCGGGCGGGACCTACATGGACAGCCAGGTGCTCCTGCTGGAAGGGGTTGCACGATGAGTGATTCAGGGAGCGATCCAGGGAGCGACCCGGGCATGGAGCCGCTCACGCGTCCCTACTACGACGCGCTCGGCCGCGGTGAGCTGTTCCTGCAGCACTGCAACGCATGCGGGCGCGACAACATGTACCCGCGCCACCGCTGCCCCTTCTGTTACGAGGCCGATCTCGGATGGGCTCGGGCGTCGGGCACGGGTGTGCTGCACAGCTTCGCGGTGACCCGCTTCGGGGCGCCGACCGGCTTCGAGTCGGAGACCCCGTACGCGCTCGGGGTGGTCAAGCTCGCCGAGGGCGTACAGGTGCTGGGCCGATTGTGGCCTGACGAGGACGGCGGATGGAGCGCTTACCGGTGCGATACGCGGGTGCGCTTCCAGCCGGCGGCCGAGGACGAGATCGCGCGGCGACCGGTGCCGTGGTTCGCGGTGGTGCCCCAGTGAGCAGAGTGCTGATCGCCGGTGTCGGCATGATCCCCTTCGGGCGGGACGTCCGTCGCAGCGAGCGGATGATGGTCGAGGCCGTCACCGAGCTGGCGCTCAAGGACGCCGGTGTGACGGCGTCCGAGGTGCAGCGGGTGTTCCTGGCCAACGCGGCGGCCGGGCTGGTGTCCGGACAGGAGATGATCCGCGGCCAGGTCGCCCTGCAGTCCACCGGTCTGGCCGGCGTGCCGCTGGTGAACGTGGAGAACGCGTGCGCGTCCAGCAGTTCGGCCACCAACCTGGCGTTCGAGGCGGTGCTGGCGGGACGATGCGACCTCGCGGTCGTCATCGGCGTCGAGAAGCTGTCGCACCAGGACAAGTCCCGCACCTTCGACGCGTTGCGCGGCGCCACCGACGTCGACACGTTCTCGCGCCCCGAACCGGACAAGCCTGCCTCGAACTCGGTGTTCGTGAACGTCTACGCGGAGGAGGCCAGGCGTTACCTCGCCGAGTTCGACGCCGGCATCGAGGACTTCGCGGCCGTCGCGGTGAAGAACCGCGGGCACGCCGCCCTCAACCCGCTCGCCCAGTACCGGACACCCCAGACGCTTGAGGAGGTCCTGCACGGCCGGGTGGTCGTCGACCCGCTGACCCTGCCCATGTGCTCGCCGACCACCGACGGCGCCGCCGCCCTGGTGCTGTGCTCGGAGGACTACGCCCGCCGCTCGGGCATCACCGGGTGCGAGATCCGGGCGACCCGCCTGGCCGCCGGGCGCGGTCAGGGATCCCAGCCGGTCGCGGTGGCCGCGGCCGCCGCGTTCGAGGACGCGGGCCTGGGGATCGACGACATCGACGTCCTTGAGCTGCACGATGCGGCCGCCCCCGCCGAGATCCTCCAGTACGCCGAGGTCGGGCTGTGCGGGCCGGGCGAGGGGCACCTGCTGGTGCGTTCGGGCGCCACCGCGCTCGGTGGCGCCTTGCCGGTCAACGTGAGCGGCGGGCTGATGAGCCGGGGTCACCCGATCGGCGCCACCGGCTGCGCGCAGCTCGTGGAGCTCTACGACCAGCTCACCGGCCGCGCGGGACGCAGGCAGGTGGCGGGCGCCCGGGTCGGCATGGCCGTGAACGCGGGCGGCTGGCTCGCGGGCGCGTACGCGGCGTGCGTCGCGAGCATCCTCGTGAAGGCCGGATGATCCATGGCGGCCACCGAGCTGGAGACGCTGTACTACGAGCGAGTCGCCGACGGGGTCGTCCTGCTGACCCTGAACCGGCCGGAGCGCGGCAACGGGGTCGTCCCGGAGATGGCCGCCGATCTGCTCGCCGCCCTCACCGACCTGGAACGCGACACCGCGGTTCGCTGCCTGGTCATCACCGGCGCGGGGCGGCAGTTCTCCGCGGGGGCCGACCTCAAGGCCATGCGCGCCTACCTCGAAGAGGTCTTCCCGGTCACCCGGGAGCCGTACAACGCGCGGGTGCTGTTTCCGGTGACCCAGCGCCTCGTCTCGTCCCGGCTGCCAGCCATCGCCGCGATCAACGGGGGCGCCACCGCGGGCGGCCTGGACTTCGCGCTCGCCTGCGACATACGCATCTGCTCCACGGCGGCCAAACTCGGCGAGACGTACATCAACCTGGGGCTGCCTCCCGGGAACGGCGGGTCGTGGTTCCTGCCCCGGCTCGTCGGCTCGGGCATGGCCGCCGAACTGGCCCTGACCGGTGACGTCATCGACGCGCGGCGAGCACTGGACATCGGCCTGGTCAATCGGGTCGTCGAGCCGGCGGAGCTGATCTCCGCCGCCGTCGAGCTGGGAGCCCGCATCGCGGCCAAACCGTGGCGGGCTCTGGAGGCCACCAAGCACGCCCTGCGCTCGACGTGGCAGGTCGACCTCGCCACCTCGATGAGCAACAGCTACTGGGCGGTCTCCGCACTGCACAACGGCCCCGATCTGGCCGAGGGCGTCGACGCGTTCCTCGAACGCAGGCCACCGCGATTCGACCGCGGCTGAGCCGCGCCGCGCGCACGGCGACCCACCGTACAATCAGTTGTTAACCGAACGTGGGAGGACGGTTGGCAACGCGGCAGGAAAGACAGGCCCAGCGAGGCGGACCTGTATCACCGGAACGCATCGAAGAAGCGGCGATCAAGCTCTTCAGCGAGAAGACCTACCCGGTCGTGGGCATGCGGGACATCAGTGACGCCGTCGGACTCCTGCCGGGCAGCCTCTACGTGCACATCAGGAAGAAAGAGGACCTGCTCCAGCGCATCGTGGAGAACGGCATCCAGCGCTACCTCGACGCGATCGAGCCGGTGGTGGAGTCGGACCAGACCGCCCCGGAACGCCTGCGCGGCGCGATCAACGCGCACATGCGCGTCCTCTCCGAATCCCTGCAGCAGACCCGCGTCGCCTTCCACCAATGGACCTACCTCGCCCCCACCGGCAAGCGCCGCGTCGTCAAGCTCCGCCGCCGCTACGATGCCCTCTTCTCACAGATCATCGATGAGGGCATCGAGGCCGACGAGTTCAAGGCGGTCAAGAGCGCGCGCGTGACGGTGCTCGCCATCATCGGCATGCTCAACTCGGCCACGGAATGGTTCTCCCCCACCGGCGACCTCACCGCGGAGCAGATCGCCGAGGTCCTCGCGGACGGGCTGCTCACCGGCCTGGAGGTTTGACAGGAGGCTGGGTCGATCCTGGTCATGGCGTAGCGCCGGGGTTGTCGTGGAGATCAGTCCGATGATGCGCCGGGGCCATGTCGCGTTGCCCAACGGTCTGGGGGTGACCCAGAGCTCGTACGAGGCATGTACCTCCCCTGCCCCCAGCGGTCCAGGGTGTGGTCGAGGTGCTGGTCGAAGAGGGCGACGAGGTCCACGGTGGGGTCCAGGAGCCACTGGATCTCCAGTCCGTCCATGGTGGCGCAGAGGGCGCGGATCTCCGATTCGGCCTGGTCATGGGTGATGGGCGGGATCTCTCCCGCCTGCGCCACGCTGATCAACCGCTCGGCCAGCATGTCGACGATCTTCCCGTAGCGCTGCTGGATGAAGGCCCGCGCCGGGTGCTTCTCGTTGGAGGACTCTCCGGTGAGGCGGATGAAGAGCTCCAGCAGACCGCGATGCTCGACGTGGTACCTCATGAGAGCGCGTAGATCGTTGAACCCCCGCAGCCCGGTCCGTTCTCCCGTGCCGAGCGCGGCGGTCTCCCTCGCCCACCATTCCAGGACGGCGGCGAGCAGGTCTTCCTTGTCCTGGAAGTGACGCAGCAGGGCGGCGGGTGAGACGCCCACGTCCGCGGCGATCTGCCGCATGGAGGCCCCGTCGTAACCGTGCGCGCTGAACGCCTTCGCCGCGGCGTTGACGATCTGCTCGCGCCTTTTGATGCCGCTTCGGTACGGCCCGCGCGGGCTTCCTCCGCTGTTCGCCACTGACAGTCTCCCGAGAAATCCGCAGACGCTCTCTTGCGCAAAAGCTATCAGGCGTTTACGTTTGCCGAAACGTAAACGACTGATCACTTTTGGATCGGGGTCGGCGTTACCCTGCCCGCCACCTGCACGGGAGTGCAGGCCACCCCGTGGTGCCCGCCTGTCTGTTCATCGGAACGGATTTCCCCATGCGATCTCACGAACCCATCCCCACCATCGAACCTGCCCGCGCGGGCACTGCCGTCTCACGAAGTCCCCAGCTCGGCATCAACCCGCTGCCCTGGCTGCTCAGCCCGTCCGGCCTGACGCTGGAGGTGGCCACGCTCCGCACCGCCTTCGCCGAGATCGCCGAGACCGGCTTCACCGCCGTACAGGCCGACATCCCAGAGGGCCTGACCCCGGCCGGCTACCTCGCCCTCCTCCAGGAGTACGGCCTCGCCCCGGCACCCGGTTACTTCCAGGGCGCCTACGACGACCCCGAAGCGATGCCCGCCCTCCTCGAAAGCGCCCGGCGGCACGCGGGTTCCCAGACCGCGCTCGGCATGACCGAGGTCTTCATCGCCTCCGCACTGGCGGCCGAGCGGCTCGCCACGCCGGCCGTGGGTGCCGCGTCCGACCCGGCGCGGCTGGACACCGTCATCGAGAACCTCGCCCGTACCTGCGAGGTCATCGTCGCTGAAGGCCTGCGTCCCTGCCTGCATCCACACGTCGGCACCTGGATAGAGACCGAGCGGGAGACCCGCGCGGTCCTGGACGCGATCGCGCCCGGCCTGCTGGCGTTCGGTCCTGACACCGGGCACCTGCGATGGGCCGGTGCCGACCCCGCCGCCCTGATCGCCCATTACCGGGACAGGGTCGGCGCCGCGCACCTCAAAGACATCCACACCGCTGTCGCCGCCCAAGGAGGCGACTACTGGGAGGCCACCTTCGCGCGGCACCTGTGGACCGAGCCCGGCCAGGGCGACGTGGATCTCGAGGCGGCGCTCGCGGCCCTGCCCGAGGACTTCGCGGGCTGGCTGGTGATCGAGGTCGACGTACCCGACCACAGAACCGCGAAGGACAGCGCCGTCCTGTCTCGCCGATGGACGCTCACCCACCTGGGAAAGGAATGCCGCCGATGACGCTCGGCATCGGAATCATCGGAGCCGGCCCGGTCACCCAGGCCATCCACCTGCCCGCCGTCGCCGGGCTGTCCGACCGGCTGCGCGTGGCGCACGTCATGGACGTCGACGCCGCCACGGCGGCGGCGGTGGCCGCCCGCGCCGGGGCCGCGTACAGCACCACCGTCGAGGAACTGCTCGCCGACCCCGCCGTGGACCTTGTGGCTGTGTGCAGCCCGCACCAGTTCCACGCCGAACAGGCCGAAGCCGCCTGCCGCGCCGGCAAGAGGGGCGTCCTGGTGGAAAAGCCGCTGGCCACCACCCTGGACGAGGCCCGCGCGATCGCCGAGGCGAGCAGGGACAGCGGCGTACCCGTCGTGGTGGGCGCCATGCACACCTACGACCCGGCTTGGCTGGCCGCCGAACGGGCCTGGGGCGATCTGCCGGAAACCGTCCGCCGGGTACGCTCGCGCATCGTCCTGCCGCCCAACGCGCGCTTCGAATCGGCGGCCACGCAACTGCACACCGACCCGGTCTTCCCGGCGCGGAGCGGCGGTCCGGCCGCCGCCATCCGCGGCGCGATCCTCGGCCTGGCCATCCACAACCTCCCGCTGGTACGGCGCTTCCTGCCGGAGATCGAAAGCGTCGACCTCGTCCGGCCGCTCCAACCGTTCGGCTACGTGCTCACCATGCGGGGCGGCGGGCGGACCGCCGAACTGATCGGCTACCTGCACGGCGGCTGGCGTCCGGAATGGACCTTCGAGGCCTGGGGTGACGAGGGCGAGCTGCGGCTGGATTTCACCCCCTCCTACGTACGCGCCGGCTCCGCGACGGCCGAACTGCGCACCGGCGCGGGCACGCGGCTCTTCGGGCCGTACCCCGACAACGGCTACGCCGGCGAATGGCGGCACCTGGCAGCCGTGGCGACCGGCGCGGAACCCGTCCGCTACGGCACCGCCGACGTCGTCGCCGACCTGGCCTACGCGCTGAACCTCGCCGACCGCGCCGCCGCCCTGCTGCTCCAAGGAGCCACCGCATGACCGGTCCCATCCCGGTGACCCTCGTCCAGGACGCCGACCGCCCGGCGCTGCACGCCACCCTCGCCTCGCTGCCCAAGGACTTCCGCCCGTTCGCCACCGGCGGCGCCGTCGTGGCCGTCGCCGACCTCGACGCCCTGGCCGCCGCTCTCACCGACCGGCCTCGCGGCATCCTGCTCACCGACGTGACGACCGGTGCGCTCACCGATGACACCGATCGCCTATCGCACCTCACCGATGCCGCCTACGGCGCACATGACCTCACCGATGCCACCCACCAAGTACATGACCTCGCCGACCGTGCCGCCGCGGCGGGCGTCCCGGTCGTCGTGGCCGCGACCTGGGCGCTCAACCCGGCGATCACCGCGGCCGCCGACACCCTGCGCCAGGACCTCGCCCAGGCGGCCCTCATCGAACTGACCGCGACCGTCCCGCCCGGGCGGCCGCCGGCGGACATCCTGCTCGACCAGCTCGCACTCCTGCGCACCGCGCTCGGGCCCGCGACCGACGTCGAACTCCTCCAAGCCGACGACCACGGGCACACCGCACACGCCCGGCTCGGCCACGTGCCCGTCCACCTGGCCGCCGCCATCTCCCCACGGGGCACCGCGCGCGCCCGGCTGAGCCTGCTCGGGCCCGCCGTCCAGTGGCGCGTGTCCTTCCCCGACCCCGCCACCGCGCGCCCGGCCGACGTCGTCCGCGCCGACGCGCACGGCGAACGCCGGCTGCCCACCCTCTACGAGAACGCGGTCCGCGCCTCCTGGCGCGCGCTGCACGCCGCCGTCACCGATGGCGCCGCGCCACCGTACTGCCTGCGGGACCTCGCCGACGACCTCCACCTCCTCTGAGCCTTCTTCACACAGACGAACCCCCCGTTCCTCCCTTGGAGGCCGCCGTGTCCGCTTCGCCATCCCCCGCCCTGACCGTCATCCCCATCCGCAAGGTCCGCTGACAGGCCCGACGTGTCCGGCACCGTGGAAGTCGGTGCCTCGATGAGCCTCCGGAGGCGGCGCGGGCCGCGGTCAGACGCTTCGGGGCTGGAGCACGATGTCGAAGCGGGCGCCGGCCCAGGAGCGTTCGCCGAGGTGCCGCCCGTCGGGGGTGGGGACGCCGACGGCGTGCTGGACGAAGTCCACGATGAGCGAGTCCCTGACGCCGAACACGGCATCACGGGTGAGAAAGTCGTCGCCGCGGACGAAGACGTGCGTCACGAGTGTCCGCTTCCCGGGGGCGTCGACCTTGAAGTGCAGGTGTGCGGCCCGCAGGGGAGAGCGGCCGACGGCCTCGAGAAGCGCGCCGACGGGACCGTCGTGCGGGATCGGGTAGGGCACCGGGGTCAGGCCCCAGAACCGGTAGTGCCCGTCGTCGTCGGTGAACAGGTGGCCGCGCGCCGCGGTGCGGTCGTCACCGTACTGGACGTCGTAGAAGCCGTCTTCGTCGCATTCCCACACCTCGACCCGGGCACCCGGAACGGGCTCGCCGTCGGTGCCGGTGACGCGGCCTTCGACCCAGCACGGCTGCCCGGCGGCCCCGCCGGAGATGTCACCGCCGAGCGGGACCTCCGGGGAGCGTTCGACGAAGAACGGCCCGACCACGGTGGCCTCGGTGGCGTTCACAGAGGCTTCGTTGTTGATCGCGATGGTCTGCATGGACGCGCCGAGCACGTCGGAGAGCAGGATGAATTCCTGCCGCTTGTCGTCGGTGATGTGCCCGGCCGCGGTGAGGAACTCGATCGCCGCATTCCACTCCCCCTCGGTCAGGCGCACCTCACGAAGAAATGCGTGCAGGTGCCGGGTCAACGCCTGCATCAGCTCCGTCAACCGCGCGTTCTCCGCGTGGTCGAAGGA
This sequence comes from Nonomuraea sp. NPDC026600, assembly GCF_040638335.1. Taxonomy (NCBI): domain Bacteria; kingdom Bacillati; phylum Actinomycetota; class Actinomycetes; order Streptosporangiales; family Streptosporangiaceae; genus Nonomuraea; species Nonomuraea sp. NPDC026600. The sequence goes on along the minus strand of NZ_JBEZYD010000011.1, from coordinate 192,012 downwards.
GGCGACGACCTGCTCCACCAAGGCCTGCTCACGCGCCCGCTGCTCCGGCCGTACCTGCTCGCTCATGCGCCACCCTCCTCAGCCATGATCACCTGCGGGTCGTCCCCTCGCCACGCGGCCCGCAGCAGCTGCCGCAGCTCGCCGGCCGTCACCGGACGCGGGTTGCCCACCGGAACCGCTTTCAGGATCGCCGGTATGACGGCCTCGATGTCCGCCTCACCGAACCCGTAGTCCCGCAACGCCCTCGGCGCGTCGACCGCACTCCGCAATTGACGCAGGCCCTCGACCGCCGAGGCCGTCCCGAACGCGACGGCCATCCGCCGCTCGGCCTCGGGCGCCGCGGCCGCGTTGAAGGCCAGCACGTACGGCAGCACCACCGCGTGTGTCTGGGCATGCGGGAGGTCGCAGGCACCGCCGAGCACATGACAGATCTTGTGATGCAGGCCCGACCCGGCCGAGGAGAAGGCGCGCGCGGACAGGTATGCCCCGTACAGCAGCACCTCGCGGCCCGCCAGCCCACCCGGCTCGGCCGCCACCGTCGGCAACCCGGACGTCAGCGCGCGAATCCCCTCCACCGCGAAGGCCGAGTTGATCGGGTCAGCGCGCGGCGCCCACATCGTGTCGACACAGTGCGCCAGTGCGTTCAGCCCGGAGGCGACACTCATCGGCACCGGCAACGACAGCGTCAGCGTCGCGTCGTAAACGACCGAGCGGGGCAGGACCCGCGCGTCCACGCCGGTGGTCTTGCGTGCCCTCTCGGTCAGACCCCACACACTCGTGGCCTCCGAGCCCGCGTACGTCGTCGGGACGGCTACGATCGGCAGCCCGCTGGTCAGGGCGACCGCTTTCGCCAGGCCGGTGGTGGATCCGCCGCCGACGCTCACGATGAGGTCCGCCTCGTGCCGAGCCGCGGCGGCGCGCGCCCGCTCCGCCACCTCGACGGGGACGTGCATCACCACCTCGTCGAAGCGGACCGCCACCGGCAGGCCGACGGTGGTCTTCTCGGCCAGGCCGGCCTCGGCCGGGGCCGCGATCACCATCAAGCGCGCCGCGCCCAGCCGCTCCACCTCGGCTCTTACCAGCGCGGCCGCTTCTCCGGCGCCGAAGCACACGCGCTGCGGCAGGCTTTCATGTTCGAAACGCAACAGGTATCTCCTTTCCGCTCGCCGGTGGCGCGCTCAGTGTCCGGCCGAGCCTTGCCGCAGTTCGAGTTCGGCGTCGTGGCCGTAGATCCACCCGTTGTGCGCCAGTGGATCCTCGCCCGCGAACTGCCTGTCCCGTGCCTGCTGGGCGGCTCCATCAGGGAGGTGGTTGGTCTCCGCTCTGCCCCGGCTGAGTTCCTGCAGCCGGATCGCCCGGGGCCGCCGGATGTCCTCATAACGCCTCAGCGCGGCGACCGGGTCCCCTGGCTGGGCGGCCAGGCAGCCGGCCAGCACGGCCGCATCCTCGATCGCCTGAGCCGCGCCCTGCGCGAAGAACGGGAACATCGGATGCGCCGCATCCCCCAGCAGCGCGACCGGCCCAGCGGTCCAGCGGGGCAGCGGATCGCGGTCCAGCAGCGCCCAGCGTCCGGTGTGCTCCGCCGCCGCGAGCAGCGCGCTCAGCTCGTCCGACCAGCCCGCGAACTCGGCCCGCAGGTCCTCGATCCGCCCCTGTGCCGACCACGACTCCGTCATCCAGTCTCCCGCCGGAGCGATCGCCACGACGTTGACCACCTTTCCCCCATTGATGGGGTAGTGCACCAGGTGCCGGCCGGGGCCCAGCCACAGGGTCTGCACGGGGCGCCGCGCGAACGCCGGCGCCTGCTCCGCTGCCACCAGGCAGCGGTAGGCGCCCAGCCCGGAGAATCGCGGCGGGCCCGCCTGCGCCACGTACTGGCCGACGTCCGTGTGCACCCCGTCGGCACCGATGACCACATCGGCCACCGCCCGGGATCCGTCGGTGAACGTCAGCTCCAGCCCCTTGTCGAGCCGGCGCAGTTCGGCGAAGCGGTGACCGAGCCGTACCCACGACTGGGGAACCGCCGCCCGCACGACGTCGAGAAGATCCGCGCGGTGCGTGACGTAACACTGCTCGCCGTATCGCCGCTCGCACTCCTTCCCGAGCTCCTGCGAGAACAGCACGCGCCCGTCCGCCCAGCGCCGGAACTCCCACCCGGTCTGCAGCGCGACCGCGCGTTCCTCCAGCCGCTCGATCCCGCCGAGCCGGCGCAGCAGGCGTACGGCGTTCGGGGGCACGACGAGTCCGGCGCCGACTTCGGCGAGCGCGGGGGCCTGCTCGAACACGGTCGCCTCGATCCCGGCGCGATGCAGGAACGCGGCAGCGGCGAGACCGCCGATGCCGCCGCCGACGATCGCGACGTGTGGACCGGCCGGATTCGGGGTGTTCGTGATGGGCATGTGCCAGACCTCCATTGGCTGCTGCGGCGCTCACCCTGAAAGGTGCCGCATCGGGTTCGGGCCGGGCAGCGTGATGTCCGGTGAATGGACATCCGGTGCGGCGGCCCGGACAATGGCTCAGCAGCGGTGCGATGAAGGGATGCGAAAACGGCCAACAGTCCCGACCGTGGCCGCACGGTCATCTCCCGGGCCTTGGCGATCCTCGGTGCCTTCACGACGGACCGTCCCGAGCTGACGCTGGCTCAGATCTGCCGGCGAACCGGCCTCCGGCACGCCACCGCGCATCGGATCGCCGGCGAGCTGGCCGCGTGGGGGGCGCTGGAACGCAAGCCGGGCGGGGCCTACGTCGTCGGACTGCGCCTGTGGGAGCTGGGCGCGCTCAACCCCCGTGCGCTCCCGCTGCGGGTGCTGGCGATGCCGGTCATGGAGGACCTCCACGCCGCCACCCGGCAGCACGTGCAGCTCACGGTCCTCCAGGGCAGCGAGGCCCTGGTCGTGGAACGGATCTCCACCGCCCACGCGGTGCCGATCGTCTCGCGGGTAGGGGGCCGGCTGCCGCTGCACGCCTCCGCCGCCGGCAAGATCCTTCTCGCCCACGGCGACGAAACCCTGCTCGACACCATCATCGGCGAAGGGCTGTCCCGGTTCACCCCCGCGACCATCACGGACCCGGACGAGCTGCGTGTGACGCTCGCGGAATGCCGCAGGACCGGTGTGGCCATCGTCCGGGAAGAGATGAGCCGCGGCGCCTATTCGGTCGCCACCCGCATCACCGACTCCAAGGACCGCGTGATCGCCGCCCTGTCGGTGGTCGGCGCCGACCCGGCCACCCAGCGGCTGATACCCGCCGTCGTCGTGGCCGGACGCAGCATCTCCCGCGAGCTGCGCTCGGCGAGATGAGCAGGTCGGCTCCGGGATGTACAGCTGGCACTACCGGAGCATGCTGTCGCTCGCACCGATCGACGTCGAGCACGCCGAGATCGGGACGGAACTGACGGTCCTCTGGGGCGCGCCGGGCACGCGGCAGCGGGAGATCCGCGCGACCGTCGCCCGCTACCCCTATCTCGACCTGCCACGCAACGAGAAGGTCGACGTCTCGACGATCCCCGGCCTACCCGCGGACAACGCGGTGTCCTGACCGGCATCCTCTGCCGTTCACCCGTGCGTGCCGAGGCACGCACGGGCTCGGTCTATCTGCCGGTGAACGTCAGGTAGAGCAGGACGACGTTCAGCGTCACGATGGCGATCGCGACGGCGACAGCGGTGATCCGCAGCGTGCGGGTGTTGGTGAACACGCCCATGAGCCGGCGTCTGCTCGTCAACCACGCCAGCGGGATGATCGCGAACGGGATGCCCATGCTGAGCAGCACCTGGCTCAGGACGAGGGCCCTGGTCGGGTCGACGTCCAAGGACAGGATGACCAGGCCGGGTATCAGGGTGAGCGCGCGGCGTACCACAAGCGGGATCCGAGCGCGCAGCAGCCCTGACATGATCGTCGCGCCCGCGTAGCAGCCGACCGAGGTGGAGGCCAGCCCGGAGGCGAGGATCCCGACGGCGAAGGTGATGCCGACGGCGGGGCCGAGCGTGCGGTAGATGGCGGCTTGCGCGCCTTCGATCGTGTCGACGTCCGGGACGCCGTGCAGATTGGCGGCGGCCAGCAACAGCAGCGCGATGTTCACCGACCCCGCGATGACCAGGGCGATGCTCACGTCCCATCTGGTCGCCCGCAGCAGGCGCCGGATCCGGCTCGGGTCCGGGTCGAAGCCGTGGCGATCGCGGGCGAGCGAGGAGTGCAGGTAGACCGCATGGGGCATGACCGTCGCGCCCAGCATGCTCGCGGCCAGCAGCACCGTCGGCGTACCCGCGAACTGCGGCACCAGCCCGGCGGCGGCGTCTCCCCAGTCGATGGTGCTGACGAACAGCCCCGCGACGAAACCGACCGCGATGATCGCCAGCAGCCCGATCACGACGAGCTCGAAGGTGTGCTGGCCGTAACGCGATTGGACGGCGAGGATCCCGATCGACACCACCCCGACGATGAGGCCGCCGAGCGGCAGGGGGATCCCGAACAGGATCCCGAGCGCGATCGCGCCGCCGATCACCTCGGCCACGTCGGTGGCCGCGGCGACCAGCTCCGCCTGCGCCCAGTAGGCCAGCCGGCCCGCTCGGGGCAGCCGGTCTCCGAGGAGCTCGGGCAGGCTGCGCCCGGTGACGAGCCCGAGCTTGGCCGACAGGTACTGGACGACCACGGCGACCGCGTCGGCCGCGACGAGCACCCATACCAGCAGGTACTGGTATCCGGCGCCGGCGGACACGTTGGCCGCGATGTTGCCGGGATCGACGTAGGCGATGGCGGCGACGAACGCGGGCCCGAGCAGCCGCACGAGCTTCCGTTCCGGCCGCACCGGGGTCAGCACCGGCTGCTCGATCATTCTCGCTCCTCGATCACAGAGATGACAGAGTTCACAGATCGAGGACGAGCCGGGGGCTTCGAGAGCGGGAGACGCAGATCATCATCGTCTCTCCGGACTCCCGTTCCTCGTCGCTGAGCACCGAGTCGCGGTGGTCCGGCTGGCCTTCGAGGACTTCGGTCTCGCAGGTGCCACAGATCCCCTCCGCGCAGGAATAGAGCACGGAGACACCGGCCGCTCGCGCCGCCTCCAGGACGCTTCGCTCCGGCGGCACCTGAAGGGTCATACCGGACTGGGCGAGGACCACCTCGAACGCGGTGTCGGCCGGCTCGTCCTGCGCGGCGGCCAGCAGCGGCTCGGGCCCGCAGCAGTAGACCAGGGTGTCGTCGTCGGGCCGGCCGAGGTAGGCGGCGAGGTCGAGCAGGCCATGCCGGTCCTGCGGACGGATGGTCACCGCGTCTCCGTAGGGCTCCAGTTCGTCCAGGAAGGGCATCGAGGAGCGGGTCCGGCCGCCGTACAGCAGTCGCCAGTCCGCCCCGGCGGCGTGCGCCGCGGCCACCATCGGCAGCAGCGGCGTGACGCCGATCCCGCCGGCCACGAACAGGTAGCGCCGGGCCGGCCGGAGGGCGAAGTTGTTGCGCGGCCCGCGCACCCGTACGGACGTACCGGCGTGCAGTTCGTCGTGCACGTACGACGAGCCGCCGCGGCTCTCCGGCACGCGCAGCACGCCGATCCGCCAGGCCGTGCGGTCGCCGGGCGCACCGCAGAGCGAGTAGTGGCGGACGAGGCCGTTGTCGAGCAGCAGGGCGACATGAGCGCCGGGCTGCCACTCCGGGAGCGGCTCGCCGTCCGGGTGGCGCAGGGTCAGCAGGACCACACCCTCCGCGGCCTCGACCCGCCGCGTGACGGTGAGCCCGGCCTCGTATCCGGCAACGGTGGGGTTGCCCTTCATGCGCTGATCTCGCTCATGACCCGACGCTCCTCTGTCGCTCAGAAGACGACTGTGCTGTTGCCGTGCCGCACCACGCGGTCCTCGCAGTGCCATTGGACGGCTCGGGCGAGCACCGTCCGTTCGATTTCCGCGCCCAGTCTGGTCAGCTGCTGGACCGACTGCTCGTGCGTCACCCGCACGACGTCCTGCTCGATGATCGGGCCGGCGTCGAGCTCGGCCGTGACGTAGTGCGCCGTGGCTCCGATGAGCTTGACGCCGCGCTCCTTCGCCTGCTCGTAGGGCCCCGCACCGATGAACGCCGGCAGGAAGGAATGGTGGATGTTGATGACGGGGACGCCGACGCGCTCGATGAATTCGCTGGACAGGATCTGCATGTAGCGCGCCAGGACCACGAGGTCGCACGTGCCCTTGAGCAGCTCCAGCAGCCGGGCCTCCGCTTCGGGCTTCTGTCCCTTCGACACGGGGACGTGGTGGTAGGGCAGCCCGGCCGACTCGACCTCGCCGCGCAGGTCCTCCCAGTTCGAGGCGACCAGCACGATCTCCGCCTCGAGATCGCGGCGCCGCCAGCGCCAGAGCAGGTCCTGCAGGCAGTGGTCGTAGCGCGACACGAGGACGGCCACCCGTTTGGGCTGGGCGGCGTCCCAGAGCCGCCACACCATGTCGAACGGCTCGGCGACGGCCATGCCGAACCGCTCGGCGAACCCGTCCCGCCGGCTCTGCGGAAGGGCGAACTCCGTCCGCAGGAAGAACGTGCCGCCCTCGGTGTCCGTGGAGTACTGGCCGGAGCGGAGAATGTTCGCTCCGGACTCGAACAGGAATCGCGAGACCGCCGAGACGATCCCTGGTCTGTCCGGGCACGAGATGAGCATGCGCAGCACCTGTGCGGGCTCGCCCTTGACCGGCTTGCCGGCCCGCTCGGGAGCGGTCATGACGGACATGGCGGCGCCTCCTTGGGATGACACGGTCCGATCCGGCTCAGAGCGCCGTCACGACCGACTTCGTTTCGAGGTAGTTGTCGAGCACCTGGGATCCCATCTCGCGGCCCCAGCCCGATTCCTTGTAGCCGCCGAAGGGCATCGCGGCGTCGAACACGTGGTAGGTGGTGTTGATCCACACCGTTCCGGCGCGCAGCAGCCTGGCGGTGCGATGGGCCTTCGACAGGTCGCGGGTGAAGACGCCGGCGGCGAGCCCGAAGCGGGTGTCGTTGGCGCTCGCCACGATCTCCTCGAGGGAGTCGAACGGCATCGCGCACACGACCGGCCCGAAGATCTCCTCGCGGACGACGCTCATGCCGGGTGTGGTGTTGGTGAGGACCGTCGGCTCCACGAAGAACCCGCGATCGCCGACGCGGTGGCCGCCGACGACGACCTCGGCACCCTGGGCACGACCGCTGTCCACGTAGCCGAGGACCTTGGCGAACTGCTCGTGCGACACCAGCGGACCCAGATCCGCTCCGGGATCCGTGCCGGGAGCGACCTTGAGCCTCGCGGCCTCCTCGGCGACCCGGCCGACGACGTCGTCGAAGACCGACCGGTGCACGTACAGCAGGGACCCCGCGGTGCAGGACTGGCCCTGGTTGTAGAAGATGGCGCCGGCCGCGTGCACCGCCGCGTTCTCCAGGTCGGCGTCGGCGTGGACCACGATCGGCGACTTGCCGCCCAGTTCGAGCGTGAGCCTCTTGAGGTTGCCCGCGGCGGCCTCGACGATCTTCTTCCCCACCTCGGTGGAACCGGTGAAGGCGACCTTGTCGACGTCGGCGTGCGCGGTCAGAGCCGCGCCGGTGTCGCCGAATCCGGTCACGATGTTCACGACGCCGTCCGGCAGCCCGGCCTCCTGCAGCAGCTGTCCGAGCCGCAGCGCGGTGAGCGGAGTCTGCTCGGCCGGCTTGAGCACCACCGTGCACCCGCAGGCGAGCGCGGGGGCCAGCTTCCACGAGGCCATGAGCAGCGGATAGTTCCACGGGATGATCTGCCCGACCACCCCGACCGGCTCCCGTTGGGTGTAGGCGAGGTACTCGCCGGGCATCGCGAGCGACGAGATGGGCACCGTCGCGCCCTCGATCTTCGTCGGCCAGCCCGCCATGTACCGGAACAGGTCGGCCGCGCCTCGCACGTCGCCGAGCGCGATGGTGTAGGGCTTGCCGTTGTCGAGGGTCTCGAGCATCGCGAGTTCGTCCACGTGCTCTTCCAGGAGGTCGCCGATCCGCCAGAGCAGCCGTCCGCGTGCGGAGGGCGTCATCCGCCGCCACGGGGAGCCGTCGGCGAACGCGGCTCGCGCCGCCCGGACCGCGCGGTCGACGTCCTCGGCCCGCCCGCGGCCGACCTCGGCGAGCACCTTCTCAGTGGCCGGGTCGACGGTCGCGAAAGTCTCGCCCGCCGCGGCCTCGATCCACCGCCCGCCGATGAGCAGCTTGTGGGGCGAGCGGACGAAGGCGTCGGCTCTGTCGTGTACGGCTTGAGCAATGGTCATGGCATGCCCTCTTCCCGCAGTCCGGGGAACGCGAACGTGTGATTATGATGCCATATAGTGGCAGCGCTTTTCGCCTATTGTCGCGTGACGTCGCAGTTGGCGTCCCGTGCGCGGGTCTGAGATGACGTTCCGAGTGCCACGCCGACCATCTCGGGGCGGCGGACGATTTTGACCCGGGGGCGCCCGAGCGGCTCGCCGCGGCCGACCTCGTGGCGGTCGATCGCCTCCCAGCCGCCCCACCGCACCAGATCGGGGACCCGTCCGGCGAGCCAGGCCGCGATCTCGCCGGCGTCGGGCCGCGCGGGCTCGTTGAGCGCGCCGGCCTCGGCGTCCTCGGCGATCCGGGCGACGGTGTCGGCCGCGTCCTTCTTGTTCGTGCCGATCACGCCGCTGGGTCCGCGTTTGATCCAGCCGGCCGCGTACTCGCCGGGCAAGGGCGCGCCGTCGTCGCCGAGCACCCGCCCGCCCGCGTTGCGGATGACGCCGCGCCGCTCGTCGAACGGCACGCCGGGCAGCGGCCGTCCGCGGTAGCCGATCGAGCGCAGCACCAGCCCGCACTCGATCACCTCCTCCTGTCCGGTCGGCACCGCGTACAGGCGGCCGTCCGCACCCAGCTCGATGCGGTTGCGTACGACCCGCACGCCGCTGACCGAGCCGTCCTGGCCGCCGAGGATCTCGACCGGCGAGCAGGAGAACGTGAGCACCACGCGGTGCGTCTTCCCGGCGAGCGGGCGCCAGGCGTACTCGCGGAGGATCTCCATGTTGCGCCGCGTGCCGGCGTCGGCCGCGCCGGATTCGAGCCACGCCGCGCTGTGCGGGTCGAGCTGGACCGCGGCGGGGTCGACGACCACGTCGGCACGCGGCAGCTCGCCCAGTTCGCGCAGCTCCGGGTCGGTGAACGACGCCTGCGCCGGACCGCGCCGGCCGAGCACCACGACCTCGCGGACCGCGGCCCGCTCCAGAGCGCGCAGGGCGTGGTCGGCGATGTCGGTCCGCGCCAGCTCGGCGGGGTCGGCCACGAGCATGCGCGCCGCGTCGAGCGCGACGTTGCCGTTGCCGATCACCACCGCCCGCTTCGCCGACAGGCCGAAGCCGCGGTCGGCGAAGTCGGGATGCCCGTTGTACCAGGCGACGAACTCCGTGGCGGGATGCGAGCCGGGACGATCCTCGCCGGGGACGCCCAGGCGGTTGTCATCCGCGGCGCCGACCGCGTAGACCACCGCGTGGAAACGCTCGAGCAGCTCGTCGCGGGTGAGGTGGCGACCGAGCTCGACGCCGCCGAAGAAGCGGAAGCCGGGCCGGCCGGCGATCCTGGCGTACACGCGCGTGACGCCCTTGATCTTCTGATGGTCCGGCGCCACTCCCGCCCGCACGAGCCCGTACGGCGTGGGCAGCGCGTCGATGAGATCGACCTCGAAACCGGAGCCGAGCAACTGCTCGGCGGTGTAGAAGCCGGACGGTCCCGCGCCGATCACTGCGGCGCGAGGCGGGTCCTTTCGCATGCCGTGGCCTCCTGAGCGGGGTTGTGCGGGGGCGAGCCGGTGGACCGTGAGCGAGGATTCGATCACCGAGAGTGATCGCGCCTGGCGAAGGTTCACCGGCTCGTTCTCGTATGCGTCCGAGTCTGCTCGGACCTGGCGATCAGCCGCGTTTCAGTGGGGTGCGGCTCATGGCGAGCCTGCCGGGGCCGAACCGCGTCGGCCTCGGAGCAACAGGATGACCGCGCTGACGACCCCGATGAGGATCGGTATGGTCGTCAGCAGGATGATGTTCCGCGCCGGGAGCGCGAGCGCGAGCAGCAGGCCGGCCACGGCGGGGCCGACGATCGACCCGATGCGCCCGAGTGCGGCCGTCCACCCGAGACCCGTCGTGCGGATCCGGTCCGGATAGACGCTGACGGCCATCGCCATCATGGCGATCTGGCTCGCGAAGACCCCCAGCCCGGCACCGCCGAGCGCCACCAGCAGCGGAGTGTGGCCCAGATCGACCCGCGCGACGACGACCATGCACACGGCCGCGATCACGGGCATGAGGACCAGGCTGCGCCCGATGCCGATCCGCGCGGTGTGCGGAACCAGCAGCAGCCCGCCGATGAGGCCACCGAGGCTGACGAAGGCGAGCCCGAGCGGCGCCTCCGACTTGGCGAAGCCGTAGTCGATCAGCAAGGTCGGCACCCACGACAGCAAGGTGTGCACGGCGATGAACACGAAGAACGCGAACGTCCACAGCAGGATCGTGCTCCCGCGCAGCCCGCGCTCGACCAGCCGGCCGACGTGCGGGTCCTCACGCGTCGTCGTCTCGGCCGCATCGATCTGGACGTCAGCGGGAAGCTTCCAGGCCGAGAACGCGACCAGGACGAGCGGCGCGATCCCGCCGATCAGGAACACCCCGCCGACGCCGAACGCCGTGACCAGCGGCCCGCCGAGGAAACCGCTGATGCTCACCCCGACCGGGATACCCAGCAGGACAGCCGTGGTGACGGTCGCCCTGCGTTCGGCCGCGCTGTGGCCGGTGGCGAACGAGACGGCGATCGGCACCACGGCACCGAGCCCGATCCCGGCCAGCAGGCGGGCCGCCACGAGGAGGGGGATCTACTGCAGCGACAGGACCACCGCGCACAGCAGGGTGCTGACGCCGAACACCGCGAGGCCGATGAGCACCAGGTTGCGCCGGCCGACCCAGGCCGCCGCCGCGCCGGAGACGAGGTAGCCGAGCACCACTCCGATGCTCGTCAACGTGAGCGGCAGGGTGAACTCCGCCGGGGTCAGCTTCCAGTCGGCCGCCAGCGTCGGCACGCCGAGCGAGAGGACCGCCGTGTCGAAGCCGTCGAAGATCACGGCCAGGAACGCGAACGTCACGATCGGCCAGTGCACGCCGACAGGGCTGCTCTGGCGGGTCGTGGCGGCCCCGGCGGTCATGCCGCCGCTCCGCACACGGTCGTACCGGCGATGTAGGACATTGGGGGGTATTGCTTACTCGCGTCGTGAATTTTCACGATCGCCTCCACATCTCGTGGTTCTGTCAACCGTTCTCCGACGCCGCGGCCCCGTCATGGGTATGTCAGGATCGCGATGTCGAGCCTTGCGCCGGCCTCTCCCCCGAGATGCCACGTGGGCCTCCGCCCGGCCGGGATCGCCGCTGGATCCCCGGGCTTCCCCGTGGCTAGCGACTGCTGCGTGCCTGGAATTCGTCGAACTTCTCGCGTCCTCGCTCCACGAGGCCCATGACGTTGCCCTCAGGATCGGCGAACCGCGCGATGCGCGGCCCCTGGCTGAGGACGGTCGGAGCGCCGGCTGCGCTCCCGCCCAGGGCCTCGATCCTGGCGAGCACGGAGTCGATGTCGTCGACCTCGACCCACACCGTGACACGTGGGGTGGGATCGCCCTGCTCCTGCGGCTTGACCACTCCGGTGAGGTCGCCGGCCTCGCCGGTCTGCAGGAACGACGACGCCGGATCGGGATGCCGGGGGGAACCCCAGCCGAAGGTCTCGGTGTAGAACCGGGCGAGCGCGTCCACGTCCTTGCCGACGATGCTGAAATGGACGATCGGGTTACTCATCCGCGTCTCCCTTCACGCGCTACGCATAGAGCACGACGTAGTCGTCCTCGATGGACACCGAGAAGGTCTCGGCGACCATCCGCACTTCCTCTCCTTCCGGTTTCACCAGCTCCGCGCCGGCCTCGACGGACACGCCATAGCTGCGCACCCTCGGGTCGCCCGGAGCGTAGGCCTGACCGGTGGCGGCGTCCCACTGCCAGCCGTGCCACGGGCAGACGATCAGTGGCGCGCCGTCGTCGACGGTGACGACGCCCGGCGCGTCGGAGATCAGCTTCTGCCGCAGATGGCCGAGGCACAGCTCCGCTCCCTGGTGCGGGCAGCGGTTGCGGACCGCGTAGAAGGAGTCGTCCACCCGGAACACGCCGATCTCGCGAGAGGTTACCTTCACGATCCGGCGCGACCCGGCGGGGAAGTCGGACAACGGCGCCACCACGACCCTCATCGACCCGACACCTCGTCGTGGCCGAAGGTGAGCACTACGTAGTCGATGCCGTGCTGGTCGAGATGCTGCGGCTCGGCCATCTCTGACCTCCATAGTCGTTGCGGATCGGCCGGATCTGGAGCCGCGCCGACTGCTGGGCGTCGGACGGGCCTGTACGCGGTAGCCGGGGCAGGGGCTGGAGCCGTCTCAGCAGCGTCCAGCAGGGGCCGGGGCGTATCCCGCTTTTCGGTCATGTACTCTTGGTTTTCATATAATGGCAATTCAGCGTTTGGCCTGTCAAGGGTAAAGCGGCCGTTCACGCCTCATGACCGCTGGTCAGCCCCACTGGTGGCGCCGCGCACCCGTCGGGCAGCAGCACCACCTCGACGCAGGGCCGGACGATGACGTAGGCCATCGAGGCTTCTCTTCCGCTACAGTGATCGCCGTGGGCAGCGCCCTCCAGTACGATCACCCGCCGCCGATGATCTCCGACAGCTCTTCCTGGCTGCGGCCACCCGGTGATGGGCATACCATTATATGACAAGCGACCGCAGCGACAAGGTCGCGGATCCCGGCCCGGCACGCGTAGGGGTGGGTTCGGCCCGCAAGCCTCGATTCTGGTGGTAGGTGGAGAGTGCCAAAAGTCCGTTCCGAAACGACGCAGCCCCTGCGCTCCGCGCAGCGGATGCTGGACGTACTCAACTCCTTCTCGATCCCGAAGTCCTCGCGCACGCTGACAGAGATCAGCGACGAGCTCGACCTGGCGCCCAGCACAGTGCGCCGCCTGCTGCTGGTCCTCGAAGGTCACGACCTGCTGGTCCTCGATCGCGAGACGGGCCGCTACGGCATCTCCCCGCGCATCGCCCGGCTCGAGGTGATCGCGAGGGCGCGCAGCCTGATCGCGGTCGCCTCCCCGATTCTGGCGAGGCTGTGCGACGAGACGAACGAGACGCTCATCCTCGACGCGCTCGACGGCGGGGACTGCGTGCATGTCGACGTGCACCACGGACACAAGCTGGTCTCCGCCTACAACCCTGTCGGCACCCGCTTCCCCTCATGGTCGGGGCTGGCCAGCGGCCAGGTGCTCCTGGCGTGGGCGTCCGAGCAACGGCTCCGATCGCTGGTGCCCGAGCCGAGCGAGTGGAACGCCGATGCCGGCGGCCGGTTCGCCACCTACGACGAGCTGCTCGCCGAGCTGCAACGCGTGCGCCGGCGGGGATACGCCATCAACGATCGCGGGACCGACCCGGAGGTCTGGGCCGTCGCCGCGCCGGTCTGGTCCTCCCGGCACGCCGTCGACGCGGCGATCTCGATCGTCGTCCCGAGCTCCCGAGCCAAGCGCGGCTACACCCAGCAGATGATCGCGGCGATCAAGCAGGTCGCCGACGAGGTCACGGACGCCTGGGGGCCCATGGCCAAGGAGGCCTACGGCGATCCGCCGTCCCCGCGCTGAGCCGCTTGCCTTCCGCGTGCGGACGGCTGGATGAAGGACCAGGGCGAGGCTTCCCGGCGAGGATCGACGGGCACCTCGATGAGCGCCGGCTCGCGGCGTTCGAGCGCCCGATCGAGGGCGTCGGCGAGCTCGGCCGGCGTGCGGGCCCGTTCGGCGCGCATGTCGTAGCTGCGCGCCAGAGCGACGAAATCCGGATTGCGAGCTGCGCGCCCAGGACGCGGCCGCCGTAGCTCTGTTCCTGGTCGCGCAGCACGTTGCCGTACGCCTGGTTGTTGAACACGATGGCGACGACGTCGAGCCCGTACTGCATGGCGGTCGCGAGCTCCTGCAGCGCGAACTGGAAGCCGCCGTCGCCGGAGATCGAGACGACCGGCCGATCCGGATGCGCCGCCTTCACCCCCAGCGCCGTCGGGTATCCCTGGCCGAGCGCGCCGAACGCCCCGAAGCTGACGAACGTCCTCGGCCGGTAGACCGGGAAGGCGTAGCACGAGGCGAACCCGGCCTGGCACATCTCGTCGACGAAGAAGCCGTCGCGCGGCAGCACCTTCCTGATCGCCGCGAGGTGGCCCGCATGGGGCGCGGCACGCTGGATCTCGTCGTGCTTGGCCGCCTTGAGCGCTTCGAACTCCGCGCGTCGCGACGGCCGCCGGGTGCCCGCGAGCAGCCGGGTCAGCGCCGCCGTCGTCGCCGCCGCGTCTCCGACCAGCCCGACGGCGGCCCCGGTGCGTCCGGCGTGCTCGGGATCGAGGTTGATGTCGATGATCTCCAGGTTGCCGGGCCGGTCGGGCCAGCGGTACCACAGCAGCTCCAGCCGGCTGCCGATGCCGACGAGCACGTCGGTCTCGGGCCACCGTTCGAAGCCCTCCGCGCAGGTGAAGCCCAGATGGTGATCGCCGGGCACGATGCCGCGGCCGCTGCGGTAGGACACGACCGGTGCCTGCAGCCGTTCGGCCAGCTCCAGCACCTCGGCGGCGGCGTCGAAGGCGCCGCTGCCGACCATGAGCATCGGATTGCGGGCACCGGCCAGCAGCTCCGCCGCTCGCTCCAGCGCCCCCTGCTCGGCAGGTGCCGCCGGCTCGGGCTCGGGCGGTGCGGGGAAGGCGACGTCGGCGCGCTGGTCGAACACGTCCCACGCCATCTCGAGCGCCACCGGGAGAGGGCGCCCGCTCCTCGCCTGGCGCAGCGCCTCGGCCACCAGTGCCGGCGCGTCGGCCGGCCCGTCGATCCGCTCGGCCCATTTCGTGAGCGTCCGCAGTGTCGCCAACTGGTCCGGCATCTCGTGCAGGTGGCCCAGGCCGGCGTGCAGGAACTCCGACGGCACCTGGCCGGTCACGCACACCAGGGGCGTGCTGCCCGCGTACGCGGCGGACAACCCCGCGGCCTCCTCGGCCGTCCTGGCCAGCGCTCCGTCGGGCACCCGCAGGCCGGCCTCGCGGACGAGGCGTTTGCCCTCGTGCTCCAGCAGTTGCGCCGTCACCTGAGCAGTTCCCGGGCGATGCCGTTGCGCTGGATCTGCGGGGTGCCGCCGCCGAGCGGGCCGTAGCGGGCCCAGCGCAGGTAGCGCCCGGCGGGGAACTCGCGCAGCCAGCCGTGGCCGCCGAAGATCTGCAGGACCCGGTCGGTCACGCGCAGCGCCATCTCGTTGGAGAACACCTTGGCCACGGCGGCCTCGGAACGCGTCGGGAAGCCCCCGGACGCCTTGGCGGCCGCGCGCCACACGAGCTGCCGCGCCGCCTGGATCTCGACCTCGTTGTCGGCCAGCATCCACTGGATGCCCTGATGGTCGGCCAGGCGCTTGCCGCCCTGGTGACGCTCCTTGGCGTAGGCCACCGCGGCGTCCTGCGCGCCCTGGGCGATGCCGATCGAGATGGACGCGTTCAGGCACCGCTGCCCGTTGAAGGCGGTGAGCATCCGGCGGAACCCGTCCTCGCGCACCAGGACGTTGCCCTTCGGGATCCGGACGTCGTCGAAGTACAGGCTGTAGAGCGCCTCGCCGCCGAGCGTCCGTTCCGCGCCGCCGATCGTGAAGCCCGGCGTGTCACGTTCGATCAGCACGGCGCCGATGGGGTGGGTGCCGGGCTCGTCGGAGAAGCGGACGTACACCACGAAGAGGCCGGCGACGTCCGCGCGGGAGCAGAAGATCTTGCCCCCGTTGATCACGACCTCGTCGCCGTCGTCCCGCGCGGTGGTGCGCATCGCCCCGATGTCGGAACCGGCGTCGGCCTCGGTGATCGACACCGAGCAGATGAGTTCTCCGGCGGCGACCTTCGGGAGGTAGCGGCGCTTCTGCTCGTCGGTTCCGTAGGCGGCGATCGCCTGCGTCTGCACGCCGATCTCGCCGAGCGCGGCCATGGCGGTGACGTAGCACGACCGGCCGAGCTGTTCGAGGATGAGCGCGCCTTCCAGCCACGAGCCCCCGCCGCCTCCGTACTCCTCGGGGATCGTCGCCCCCAGGAGACCCGTCTCGGCCAGGAGCCGGATGTTGGCCCAGGGGAACTCTCCGCTCTCCTCCCATTCGAGGTTGCGCTTCTGGAAATTCTCTACGGCGACGCGGCGTGCGACTTCGCGGATCTCGTACTGCTCGGGTGTGAGGTCGAACAGCTGGACCGCATCTACGGTTGGGCTCACGTGATCAGTTCTCCTGTGGGGATGGCCGCCGGGCGGATGGCCCGGCGCCGGGCTGGGCGGGAAACGGGTGATCGCTCGATCACGCGCCGGACGCGGGTGTCGACAGGACAGCCTCGCCGAGCGCCCGCTTGACCGGCTGGACGACCTCTTCGGCCAGCCGCTGCACGTACTCGATGCGTCCCTGCTGGTCGGAGGGCAGGTTGTAGGCGGTCAACGTGATGTGGTTCAGCCCCACCGCGTGCGCTTTGAGGATCTGCTCGACACAGTCCTGCGGCCAGCCGATGATCGCCCACTCGTCGAGGTCGCCCTCCAGGCGCAGGCTCGCCATGCCGGGCTCCTGCATGTCCCAGCCGCTGTACATCTTCATCGTCTTCTCGGCGTAGGCGTGGGCGCTGCGCAGGGCGGCTTCGCGAGAGTCGGCGATCATGATCGCCCGGCCCGCGCCGATGATGCCGGGCTGACGTTCGTGCTCCTCGGCCGTCCGCCGGTAGAGCTCGATCAGCGGCTCGATCTCGCCGAAGGAGGCCTGCGGGCCGTAGAAGACGCCCTCGGCGATCCGCGCGGCTCGCTTGGTCGCACCGATGCTCTGCGCCGCCAGGACGATCGGCGGGTGTGGCTGCCGGTAGGGCGAATAACCCATCTGACCGCCCTGAACGTTCCACCAGCGGCCCTCGAACTCGACGGGCCGGCCGCTCCACAGTGCCTTCATCAGGGCGATGCCCTCTTCGACGCGACTGGTCCGGTCCTTGCGTGAGACGCCGGCCGCGGTCAGTTCGAGCTCGCGGTAGCCGTTCGCGCAGCCGAGGATGAGACGGCCTCGGCTGAGGTGGTCGATCGTGGCGAACTGCTCAGCGACGTCGACCGCATTGTGCAAGGGGAGCACGAGCATCTGCGTCATGAAGCCGATGTTCTTGAACTCGGCGGCCATGTGGCTGATCCACGGGAACGGCTGTGGCCAGACCGTCGGCGCGGACATCCAGTGCTGCGAGGCGGAGATCCAGTCGAATCCCCCCTCGTCGGCGTAGCGGAGGCTTTCGAGGGCGTCCTCGAACTGCTCCGCCATCGGCCGTTCCCGAGAGCTCGTGAACTGCAGGCTCTGGATACCCAGCTTCATACTGTCACCTTGTTCTGCCGCGCCGCGGGACCTCGGCCGACGTATCGGCCCGCCCCCGCTTCCGCGGCGGTTTCGTAGTTGTCAACGATCACTCGGCCACGGACCAGCGTCGTGCGCGCCATTCCCCGTAGCCGTTCGCCTTCGTAGACGCTGACCTCGCACAGGCCGCGGTAGAAGAGCGAGTCCACGTCCGCCTCGCGCTCCGGGTCGACGATCACCACGTCGGCGTCGGCTCCCGGAGCGAGCAGTCCCTTGCGGGGGAAGAGCCCGAAGGCGCGCGCGGTGTTGGTCGACCCGGCGGCCACGAGCTGTTCCATGGTGAGGCGTCCACGGTGGACGCCGTAGGTCATCAGGACGGGGAGCAGGTGTTCCGATCCCCCGCGCACGCCGGGGCGGGCGGCCCAGATGTTGTCGTGCTTGCCGCCGCCCTTCTCCTTGGTCTGGCGGGTGCGTCCGCCCGTGCCGTCGTCGGTTCCCAGGCACGACATCGATCCGGCGGCCAGGCCGCCCCAGAGGGCCTCGTTGTCGCCTGGCGTTCTGAGCGGTGGGTTGACCTTTCCCCAGCAGCCGATCGTCGCCTCCATGCCGGCGTGGTGGGTCAGCCAGTGCGGCCCCGTCTCGCCGATGACCCGTGACCCTTCGGCCCGCGCCCGGGCGATCGCGCCGGCGGCCTCCCCGGTGGTCACGTGGACGACGTACAGCGGGCAGCCGGTGAAGTCCGACAGGGCGATCGCCTGCCGTACGCGTGTGACCTCGGCGATCGCCGGCCGTGCCTCGCTCCACGCGCCCAGGTCCCGGCGTCCGGTGCCGGCCAGCCGCTCGCTGCGCATCTCGACCATGTCGCCGTCCTCGGCGTGGGCCATCGCCAGGCCGGGCGAGCCCTGCTCGGCGATCCACGACATCGACTCGAGCAGTACGTCCGAGTCCACCGGCGAGAAGATCGAGCCCAGGCCCTTGTCCTCCAGGCCGCGCCTGCCGTAGGCGGTGAAGAAGTGCTTGAAGGACGTCACGCCCAGCGCCCAGGCCTCCGGCTGCGCGGCCAGGGATTCGCGCCGCATCATGAACGCGTGCAGGAAGCCGTCCACGTGCGACCAGCGGTCCAAGCACCCGATCGTGGTGCGCAGCTGCTCCCCCAGCGGCTCGTGCGAGCCGCCGACGAAGTGGCCGAAGCTCGTCACCCCTCCGTGCGCCATCCCGCGCGACTGGACCGGCAGGTTCACCTCCAGTCCCTCGGCGATCGACGGGTCCTCCTCGCTGGTCATGTGCACGTGCGGATCGATCAGACCGGGGATCACGAGCTGGTCCTGGGCATCGATGACGCGCCGGGCCTCCGGTAGCTGGACGTCCGGGCCGACGAACACGATCTTGTCGCCGTCGATCGCCACTCCGCCGTGCAGGCGCCCGTACGGGTTGACGACCCAGCCGTTGCGGATGACGAGGTCGACCTTCATGCCACCGCCACCAATGGCCCGTACAGGTCGCTACGGCGATCGGCGAACCGCGTCTGACGCGACCGCTCGCGCCGCAGCAGCACCGGGTCGAGCACCGCGTGGGCGGTGCCCTCGGCCTCGGCCAGCTCGGCCAGGAGCGTGCCGTCCGGCGCGGCGATCGTGCTGTGGCCGGCGAAGACGCCGCTGTCGGAGGGACCTGCCTGGTTGGCGGCCACGACGTAGACCTGGTTCTCGTAGGCCCGGGTCACCGCGATCGAGGAGTACAGGCTCGGGTTGGGGAGCCGGCGGCAGGTTCGTGTAGACGGCGTACGACTCGACCTCGACGTTCGGCGTCCGGTACGGGCCCGGGGTCGCGGCGCCGCCGTTGGTGATCAGTCGCGGGCTGATGTCGGCGTACGCACCGGCGTTGTAGAGCGCGCGCACCCTGCGGGCCACCAGCCGGCCGTCGGCCATGACCCCCGTCGTGAGCGTGATCCGCACCGCGTGCTTCGTCAGGCAGATCATGTCCTCGGCCCGGCTGAGCGTGAGCTTCACCGGCCGGCCGATCTTCCTGGTGAGCGCGGCGACGATCGGCTCGATCTTGGCGTAGACCTTCGCGCCGTAGCCGCCGCCGAGCGAAGGGACCTTCACCTGCACCTTCGCGTGCGGCAGGTCGAAAAGACCGGCGAGCTCGTGCTGCACCGCGTAGGGAGTCTGCGTCGAGCTCCACACCAGCAGCCGGTCGCCCTCGGTCCACGCGAGCGCCACATGCGGCTCCATCGGTACGTGCGCGACCGCCGGGCTCGTGAAGGCGTCCTGGAACACATGGTCGGCCTCGGCCAGGCCGCGCTCGACGTCGCCGTGCCGCAGCGCGAACCGGTTGCAGACGTTGCCGCCGTGCGAGCGCACCGGGATCACCGTGACGAAGCTGCCGGCAGGCATCTCGTCCCGGTCGTGGAGCAGCGGCGCCGCCTCCCGCAGCGCCTCTTCCACGTCGTAGACCGGGTCGAGGTCCTCGTACTCCACCGTGATCAGCGCGGCCGCCTCGCGTGCCGCCCGCTCCGTCAGCGCGGCGACCACGGCCACCGGCTCGCCGACGTAGCGCACCTTGTCGATCGCGACGACCGGCTGGTCGCGGATCACCGACCCGTAATAGGGATTGATGTCGGTGTGCGGCGCGAAGTCCTCACGGGTGAGGACGCCCACGACCCCGGCGACCCGCATGGCCGCGGAGTAGTCGATGGACCGGATGAGCGCGTGCGGCCGCTCGCTGCGGTGGACGGCGGCGTGGCACATGCCCGGCACGTCCATGTTGAGGACGTACTCGATCTTGCCGGTGACCCGGGCGTCCGCGTCGACCATGGGCACCGGGCGCCCGATCACACCGCCGCTGTCCACCTTCCGCGGAACATGCTGAACACTCCATACCTTCACCGCCCGTCGTCTCCCGTTCTCGATGTCCTCCAGGGCGCGTCGCACGAGAACCGGGACGAGGCGCTTGCGGTACGCGGCGGAGGCGCGCATGTCGTCGATCGGGTCCGACGCCTGGGCATAGGCCTCGGCGATCTCGGCGACGAGCGCGCCGTCGGCCAGGCTGTTGCCCCGGGCCATCGCCTCCGCCGCTGCCACCCGAAGGGGAACCGGCCGGGCGGCACGCACCGAGACCCGCAGGTCGAGGCATCGGCCGTCGGCGTCCCGCTGAGCGACGGCACACACGCTGAGGGCCGGGCGGTCCTCGAGCGACCGGGTGAGGTGCTTCAGGTATACCCAGTCCGCGTTCTCGGCGGGCAGCGGCACCTCGATGCCGGTCATGACCTCGTCGTCGGCGAGCGTCGTGCGGTGGTAGCCGAGCAGGAACTCGTCGAGGGTGAGCGTTCTGGTGACGCGCTTGGATCGCAACGTGACTCGCGCCCCCAGCGCGTGCAGCACACCCGGCGGGTCGTAGCCGTAGTCGGCGTCACTGACGTTGCCGCCCAGGGTCCCCACGTTCCGGACGCGTCTGTTCGCGACGAGCGAGACCGCCGACGTGAGCAGCGGCAGGGCCTGGCGGGCCGCGGCCGAGCGTTCCAGCCGCCGATGGGTCACCAGCGCGCCGAGCCGCAGGAGCCCGCCGCCTGCCTCGATCTCACGCAGCTCGCTCAGCCGCCCCATCGACAGGAGACCCGCGGGGGCGTCCTCGCCGGTCCGGATCCTGTTCATCAGGGCGGTTCCACCGGCCAGCAGCGTCATCTCGTTCCCGTGCCGCTCCCTGAGCTCGAGCAGCTCGTCCAAGGACTCGGGGAGGAGGACCTGCGGCCAGTTCACCGTCCCTCCGCGACCGCGTGCCACGTGAGGGGCCGGAACCGACGGGGGTTGAGTCCGAACATCATCTCCGCCTTCCAGTACCGGTTGTCGATCACCTCGGCAGCACTGATCTCGATGCGGCATCGCACCGTGCGTTCAAGGTTGGGGAACCGACAACATCCGCGACCGCCCGGGCCGGAACCACGAGCCGCTTCGCGCTAGGCATTGCCATAATATGGCATTCGCTCCGCGTTGGGAAGAAGCTCGGCCCACGCTTGACGCAGCCGCGCCCGTGGCGGGTTCTGGCTCGTATCCCCAGATCCGGGCACGGGTTGGGCGCGAGGGATTCAGCCCTGGGTGAGGGCCCGGACGGTTCGTGACGGGCTCGGACGGCGGAGCTCCTTGGCCAGCCAGTCGCTGGTCTCGACGAGCTTGCCGAGATCGACGCCGGTGTGGACACCGAGCCCGTCGAGCTGCCAGAGCAGGTCCTCGGTGGCCAGGTTGCCGGTGGCGCTCTTGGCGTACGGGCACCCACCGAGCCCGCCCGCGGAGGCGTCGACCGTGGTGACGCCGCGCTGCAGAGCCGCGAGGCAGTTGGCCAGGCCCTGCCCGTAGGTGTCGTGGAAGTGCACCGCGATCCGATCGAGGGGCACCTCGGCGGCGAGGAGGGCGTCGATCAGCGAAGCGACCCGGCCGGGTGTGGCGACGCCGATGGTGTCGCCGAGAGCGAGTTCGGTGCAGCCGAGCCCGAGGAGCCTCGTGGCGACGGATACCACCTGCGAGATCAGGACCGCACCCTCCCAGGGGTCGCCCCAGCACATCGACAGGTAGCCGCGCACGTGCAGGCCGGCTTCCCTGGCGCGGGCGACGACCGGCGCGAACATCTCCAGCGACTCGGTGACACCACGGTTGAGATTGGCCTTGGCGAAGCTCTCGGTGGCCGACCCGAACACCGCGATATCGGTGACACCCAGGTCAAGGGCCCGGTCGAGCCCGCGCCGGTTGGGCACCAGGACCGGGTAGCGTACCCCGGGCCTACGGTCGACCCGCCTGAGCACTTCCTCGGCGTCGGCGAGCTGGGGCACCCACGCCGGGTGCACCATGCTGGTCGTCTCCACCACGGTGTGCCCGGCGTCGACCAGCCGCTCAACGAGCTCCACCTTCACCTCGACCGGCACGAGCCCGGCTTCGTTCTGCAGCCCGTCGCGCGGGCCGACCTCGCAGATGGTCACGCGGCCAGGCAGCCCGGGCAGGGGGTCGACGCCGTAGTGGTTCATGCAGCTCCCTCTTCAGGATGGGCTAGGAACCATATAATGGCAGTCGATGCGTACGATCAGCGGCGGCGGCCCAGATCTCACGGATTGGCGCGTGGGAGGCGAAGGACGAAGCGTGCTCCGTGCGGCGATGCGTCCTCGACGTGGAGGGTGCCGCGGTGGGCGCAGGCGATGTCGCGGGCGATGGCCAGCCCGAGGCCGGTGCCGCCGTGGTGACGGCTGCGGGCGGTGTCGAGGCGGGTGAAGCGGTGGAAGATGTGCTCACGCTCGGCTTCGGGGACTCCTGGGCCGTCGTCGGTGACGCTGAGTTCGGCGACCTTGCCGCCGGCCCGGCGTACCTGGACCACGACATGGTGGGCGGCGTGGCGTTGCGCGTTGTCGAGCAGGTTGCGCAGCACCCGGCAGAGCTGCGTGGGAACGGCCTCGACCAGCACCCCGGGCATGAGTTCGAGTCGCGTCGGATGACGGTCGCCGGCCCGGCAGGAGGTCTCGGCCTCGGCGAGTCTGGCCAGATCAAGGGGCTCCACGGCAGGGGACGGCACGGCTCCGATCCCGGCCAGCAGGAGCAGGTCGGTGATGATGGCCTGCAGCCGATCCACATCGCCCAGCGCACGGTCGAGCAGCTCGGCCAGGTCGGTCTCGCCGGGATGCAGCTGCGCCTCCTCCAGTTGAGCCCGCAATCCGGCCAGCGGCGTGCGCAACTCGTGGGAGGCATCGGTCGTGAAGCACCGCTGGCGAGCGAGTGACTGTTTCAGCGACGCGGTGGCGTGTTCCAGTTTCAGTGACAGCGCGTGCTCGTGGGTGTGCTGGCGGGCGTTGTCGATGTACACGGCCGCGCGGCTGACCAGTTCCTCGCCAAGGGACAGGTCGTCCTCCTCGAAGGCGTCCAGCCGCTGGGAGCGGTAGAAGCTCACTACACCCAGGGTGACGCCGCGGGCTCTCATCGGCACGGTGATGAGCGAATGGATGCCCTGTTCGCGAACCTTGCGGCCGCGCGCAGGATCTTGCAGCAGCCAGCCGGACGCGGTGTCCAGCGTCGGTTCGAGTATCGGCTGCGCGGTGGCCAGGCTGCGCGCCTGCGGCGTGGACGGGACCAGGTGGATGAGCGCGCCGACGGGATGCAGATGGGACCTCGCGCGGACGGAGGCGAGCGCGACCCGGCGCATCCCGACGTCCGTGGTGGGAGGCTCGTCCCCACGCAGGACACAGTCGGGCATGTCGACGGCGGCGTAGTCGGCGAACCGCGGGACGGCGACCTGGGTCAGCTCTTCCGCGGTCCGGGTCACGTCCAGGGTGGTTCCGATGCGGGCTCCGGCCTCGCACAGCAGGCCGAGTCGTTCGCGGGCCTGCAGGACCAGCCGTCCGACTCCAGGCTCGCCCACGGCGAGCACCCACGCATCGCTTCCGTCGGACGCGGCGACCGTTGGGGTCGTTGGGGTCGTTGGGGCGGCCGGTGTAGGGGTGCCCGAGCCGACGGCGACCGATACCTGCCGCGGCGCGCCGCTCGCCAGAACGACTTCCACCGCGATGCCGCATGTCCCGGTGGAGCTCTGCACAGGACGGCTCAGCAGCGTGGCGATACCGCCCGCCGACAGTGGCACCGCCTCGACCGCCAGCTTCCCGGCGGAGATCAACCCTGCCGCCTTCTCCCGCAGGCGAAGGCGGTCGCGCCTAGTCAGCGGGGTGGCGGTCGAACCGATCTCGCCGATCAGTCCGTCGGCGTTCACCGGTAGGACGACCGCCTCCCCCGCGTGCGCCCAGCGCCGGGCTTGGAGGAAGGACCGCAGCAAGGTCCGCTCTCGTTCGGAGACCTGCCCAAGCAGTCGTCGCTCGATCTCGGCGGCCGCCTCCTGGACCAGCGTGAACATTCTCGGGGCGGCCAACCCGTCCAGGCAGGTCAGGTCCAGCGCGCCCAGGATGCGGCCGCTGATCGGGTGACGGATCGGAGCGGCCGCGCACGCGAACATCCTCATGGCCTCGGCGAAATGCTCCTGTCCCCGGATGAACGCGGGACGCCTCTCGGCCAGCGCGGTGCCCAGGCCGTTGGTGCCGGTGAGCTGCTCGGAGAACCCGAATCCGGGTCCGGACGGCAGGCTGTCCAGCCATCTGCTGAGTGCGGGTTCCCCGACCCTGCGCTGCAGGATCGTTGCCTGCTCGTCGCAGAGGATCACGGTCACCTTGATGCCGGAGACCTGGCACTCGAGATGGTCGAGCACAGGAGTGGCGATATGGACGAGTTCGCTGTCCAGGTCCTGGTCTTGGTGGTACACGATGGGGACGTTGTCGGCCGCGACACCCAGGCATTGACAGCGCTGCCATGACGCCAGCACTCGCTTGCGGACGCCAGAGCCGACACGTTCGCCGGCGAAGAAGCGCTCACGAGCAACGGCTAGAGCGGCGAAGCCCTCTCCGTCGGCAACACCCATTGACCATTTCTTCCCTTCTCCATCATTACGACTCTGCTCAACCCAGGCGCAGGTCGCGCCCCAAGTTGCCCCATTTTCTATGGATTTATGCGCAAAAGAGCAATTCAAGCATGTTTCGAGCTATCTGGTGGATTCAGTCGCTTCGCCTCTGTGGCCGACGGGCACGATTCCAAGCTCTCCCGTGAACCAGCGCCTGGCCCCTGCCTGTCGCGGGGCCCGGGGCGTCGCAACACTCCCGACGGCGCTCACCCGTACCTCCTGTCAGAAACGCGTGTTCAAGCGTGCCCGAGCGCTACTGGCAAGGGGCCTACGCCCAGCGAAGCGCAGAAGGCCTCAGCCTGCGAGCCAAGGCGTTTGTGCAGGTCAAGGAAGAGGTCATGTACTTCACGACCCACCCAGCCGGCAGGCGCCAGTTCCGGCGGCAGGTCAGGATCGTCATAGGGCAGCATCCGATAGTCGTGGACGAGGCTTGTTCGCTGGACAAGCGCCTGCGGTCCGTACGGCGGCGTCGCCGCGATCCGCGCCAACTGGGCTCGGTAGGCGTCGCGCTTGCCCAGAAGGGTGCTGTGCAGCTTCTTGAGGTCCCAGCATCTGCTCGCCATATCGATGTCGGCGGCGGCACCCATCGAGCGGCTGGTCAGCAGGTCGAGCCGGACAGACGGCTCTTCGGCCAGCGCGGAGGCGATCTCCTCCAGCCTGTCATGAGGTGAAACCCACGTCGAAGGGGCCAGCGGTCCGAAACCCAGCCATCTGAGCTTCTTGCGGACGCGATCACGTGCTGCGCGGTCCGTCTCAGGGACGTGGTAGATAACCACGCGCCACCGGCCGTCCCAAGGCTCCCGCTCGCGATGGAAGATGAGCTTGCGTCCTTCGTCGAGCAGCCGCCAGCTACGGTCGGTAAGGCGATAGACAGTGGAGCGCCCCAGCTTCTCCGTCTCGAACCACCCCTCCTTGCGCAGCCTCGACATCACGACTCGGGTGGTCGCTTCTGGCACCTCGAAGGCGGCAAGGAGGTCGGTGAGAGTCTGCAGCGGGGCGGCGCCGCCCGCGTAGCGCAGATAGTCGCCGTACAGATCGAACACGATCGACCGCGGCTTCACAGCGCCTCCTCGGCTCGCTCAAAAGTAACAAGATAACACCCATGCGTCGCCGATTTGACACTCATGAAAGGCGATTTCACAGGGATCCCCTATCTGCGGGGGCGACCTCAACCAAGCTCAGGGCGACGGGTCTGCCGCCTCGGCCGTTGCCGCTGAGCGTTCCCGCAGGTGCACGCCTTCTGGGGAGGTCTCGTCGACAGCCAGGCCCGGCCCCAAGCGGGACCGTACTCACCTCAAAATGTTTCATCCTGTAGACGTCCGTCAATAATTTGTTGTAACTTGACGGCACTCGGCATGGCCGCCAAGGCGACGGACCTGCCGCCCGCGTCGCTGCCGTTGCTGACGCCTTCAACCGGAGAGAAGCTGATGCGCATAGCTGTCGCGGGAGGCGGCCCGGGCGGGCTGTTCTTCGCCACCATGATCAGGCGGCTCGACCCGTCGAGCGAGGTCACCGTGTTCGAGCGCAACCGCGCCGATGACACCTTCGGCTTCGGCGTCGTCTTCTCCGATCGCACCCTGGCCGACATTCACGAGGCCGACCCTGTGCTGCGTGAGGCGCTCGACGAACACGGCCGGCACTGGGACGACATCGAAGTCCGCCTCAAGGGAGAACACATCCGCTGCGGCGGCAACGGCATGACCGCCATCGTCCGGCGCACCCTGCTCACGCTCCTGCAGACCCATGCCCGCCACGTCGGCACCGAACTGCGGTTCTCCACCGAGGTGACGCTCGACGACCTGGCCGGCTACGACCTCGTCGTCGCGGCGGACGGAACCGGCTCGACGATCCGTGACCGACTCGACGACGACTTCGGCATCGAGGTCGAGACCGCCGCCGCCAAATTCATCTGGTTCGGCACCGACTACCTCTTCGACGGGCTGACCTTCGTCCACGAGCGCGGCCCGGACGGCGTCTTCGCCGTGCACGGCTACCCGATCTCGAATGACATGTCCACCTTTATCGTGGAAACCGATGAAGCCTCTTGGCGCCGGGCCGGGCTCGACGCGTTCGATGTCAGCCGGCCCCCCGGCCCCAGCGACATGATGTCCAAGGCGTACCTGGAGAAGCTGTTCGCCGACCAGATCGACGGCAAGCGGCTGCTCACCAACAACTCCCGCTGGGGCAACTTCCGCACCCGCCGTACCAAACGCTGGCATACCCTGGCGCCACAGCCGGTCGTGCTGCTGGGCGACGCCGCGCACACAGCGCATTTCTCAGTCGGATCCGGCACAAAGATGGCCATGGACGACGCGGTGGCCCTCGCACACGCCCTGTCCGAGCACGGCGGCGATCTCCCCACCGCGCTCGCGGCCTACGAGCGGGCCGCCCAGCCGTCCGTACGGAAGATCCAGGACTCTGCCCGGCCGAGCCTGTCCTGGTGGGAACACTTCGGCCGCTACTACGACGCCTTCGAACCGTGGCAGTTCGCCTACCACTTCCTGTCGCGCAGCATCACCGAGGCGCGCCTGGCCCGCCGCGCCCCCGAGTTCGTCCAAGCCGCCCGCCGTAGCTGGGTCGAGACCAACGGCGCCGAGCCACTGCGCACACCGTTCGAGAGCGGCGGCTGGCAGGTCAAGAGCCGGCTCGTCGACATCGCGACCGATGCCGACGGCACGCCCACGGCGGTACGAGCCGCCCACGACCTCCCGCTCTCGGCCACCGCGAGGCAAGGACCATGGGGCGCGGTGCTGATCGCGCCGGACACCGAGGCGGGACTGCCCGAGGTCTTCGCCCGCCTCGCCGATCTGCCAGGCCCGAACGGCCCGGTGCTGATCGCGGTGACCGGCGGTACGCCGCTGACGCGCACCCTGCTCTGCGAGCAGGCGCGCATGCACCAGCACGTCCCCGCTCTGCTGATCGAGCCGGGCCTCGACCTCGATCACGCTCATACGATCCTGCTGTCCGGCCGAGCCGACCTCGTGGGGGTTCCGGAATGAGCGACACCACCGCGACCACCAGGGATCTGACAGCGCTCTTCGCACCACGCGGCATCGCCGTCATCGGAGCATCGCGCAACCCGCGCAAGCTCGGCGCCATGCTCGCCCGCTCGCTGGCCGGGTTCGCCGACGGCGGCCACCTCGCGCTGGTGAACGGCCGTGACGAGACCATGTACACCTCGGTCTCGCAGGCCGCCGCCGATGGGCCCATCGACGTGGCGATGATCTGCGTGCCCGCGCCCGCCTGCCCCGACGCCCTCGCCGAGGCCGCGGCGGCAGGTGCCCGCGCCGCCGTCATATACGCGGGCGGATTCGCCGAGGCCGGAGAGGCCGGGACGACCTACCAGCGCCGGCTCGCCGACGTCGTCGCCGATACGGGCATC
Source organism: Nonomuraea sp. NPDC026600 (assembly GCF_040638335.1). Lineage (NCBI taxonomy): Bacteria > Bacillati > Actinomycetota > Actinomycetes > Streptosporangiales > Streptosporangiaceae > Nonomuraea > Nonomuraea sp. NPDC026600. The sequence continues at coordinate 163,773 of NZ_JBEZYD010000011.1, read as the reverse complement.
CGGCTGCTGGGCCCCAACACGAGTGGATTCCTGGCCCCCCACGCCGGCATCACGGCCAGCTTCGTCCCCGGAGCCGCCCAGGTGCGGCCCGGCAAGGTGGCCGTCGTCGCGGCCAGCGGCGGGATGAACCACGCCCTGGTGTTCCTGCTGGCCGAGGCCGGACATGGGATCAGCCTGGCCGTGGGCATGGGCAACGCGGTCGATCTCAGCGCGCCAGACATCCTTGACCATCTCACCGGCGACCGGGTCACAGAGGCCATCGCGTTGCACATCGAATCCGTCGCCGACGGGCCGCGCCTGGTCGACAGCGTGCGCCGGCTCTCCGCGCACCGCCCGGTCGTCGCCCTGGTGGTGGGCCGGCACGATGTCGGCGCCTTCGCCGCGTCGCACACCGGCGCCCTCGCGACCTCATGGCGCATCACCCGGGCCGCCCTCGCCCAGGCCGGCGCCGTGCTGGTCGACGACGAACGCGAACTGGTCGATGCCGTCGGCGCCCTGGCCGTCACCCGCATGCGACCCCGTACGACTCCAGGGGTGGGCGTCGTCACCGCCCAAGCGGGACCCGGCCTGCTGCTTCTGGACAACCTACGCGGACGCCGGGCACGCGTCCCCGAACTGAGCCCCGCCACCCAGGACACCCTGGCAGAGCTGCTGCCGCCGCTGACCTATCAGCGCAACCCGGTCGACACCGGCCGCCCAGGCCCGGAGCTGGGTCACATCTTCGCCGCCGTCGGCGCCGACCCGGGCATCGATGTGATCGCCGCGTACACGCTGCACGAGCCCGACGCCGTCGACATCGTCGCCGCCGCGAAAGAAGGCCAGACGCCACAGATACCGATGGTGCTCGGCCTTGGCGGAATGGGAGAGGAGGTCGTCCAGAAGCGGCGCGCGCTGCTGGAGGCCGGCATCGCCGTCGCGACCGAACCACGCGGCGTCGCCGCCGCGACCGCCGCACTTCTGGCCGACGCGCATGCGCGGACGCACGTTGCCCGCCCCTCTCCCGACGACCGGATACCGGCCGACGTCAGCGGCCTCCACGACGAGCACCAGGCCAAGGAACTCCTCGGCCGGCTCGGGGTGGCGACCATGCCGCGCCGCGTCTGCCGAGACCGGGCCGACGCCCGCGCCGCGCTCGCCGGACTGGGCGGCCCCGTCGCGGTCAAGCTCCTCGACGCCGAGGTGCTGCACAAAACCGAGCTCGGCGGCGTGCACCTGAACATCACCGGCCAGGACGACCTGGACACGGCACTCGACAGGCTCGACGCCGCCGGAGCCCACCGCTACCTGGTCGAAAAGATGGCGGCCGCCGGCGTCGACCTCATCGTCGGCGCACGCCGTGACCCCGTCTTCGGCCCCATCGTGCTCGTCGGTCTGGGCGGGACGACAGCCGAGGCGCTGGCGGACGTCGCCATCCGGCTCGCCCCGCTCAGCCCGGCCGAAGCCGCCTCCATGCCGTCGGAACTGGCCGGACATGCCCTTCTCTCCGGTTGGCGCGCAGGACCCGTGCTCGACGTCGACGAGCTGAGCCGGATCGTCACCGTACTCGGCGACCTGCTCACCGCCAACCCACTCATCGACGAGATCGAGATCAACCCACTGAGACTCACCGCCGACGGTCTCGTCGCGCTCGATGCCGTGATCATCACCAGGGAGGCCGACGATGCCCAGCCCCATCTCTGACCACGTCGTGCCCTGGCCCGAAGCCGAGGCGCGGCGCTTCGCCGCCGAAGGCTATTGGGCCGGGATCCCGCTTGGACACCTGCTCCGTGACGTCGCCGACCGAACCCCCGACGCGCCCGCCCTGACCGATCCCGTCGCCTTCGGCGCAGCGGGGCTCCGGCTCACCCACGCCGAGCTGGCCGAACGCGCCGACGCCACCGCTATCCGGCTGCTGGACCTGGGCATCGGCCGAGGCGACCGCATCGTGGTGCAACTGGGCAACGGATGGGAGTTCGTCGTCCTCACCCTCGCGTGCCTGCGCGCGGGCATCGTGCCGGTCATGGCGCTACCGGCGCACCGGCGCGCCGAACTGAACTACCTCGCCACCCACGCCGAGGCCGTCGCGATCGCGGTACCGGACCGGATGCGCGACTTCGACCACCAGAGGCTGGGTCACGAGCTGGCCGATGAGGTCCGGGCGGCGACCGGCGCGGACTGGCACGTCCTGGTCGCAGGTGACGACCTCGCCCCCGAGAGCATCGACCTGCGCGCCCTGTGCGCGCCTCCCACCAACCCCAAGGCCGACCGCGCCCGGCTGGACGCGACCGCTCCCGGCAGCCGGGACGTAGCCGTCTTCCTGCTCTCCGGCGGTACGACCGGCTTGCCGAAACTCATCGCCCGCACCCACGACGACTACGCCTACAACGCGCGGGCGAGCGCGGAGATGGCCGGACTGGACTCGCGCAGCGTCTACCTGGTGAGCCTGCCCGCGGGCCACAACTTCCCGCTCGCCTGTCCCGGCCTCCTCGGCACGTTGCTCAAGGGCGGGCAGGTCGTCACCCTGCCGTCGCCGGAGCCCGTACGCACCTTCGCCACGATCGCCGCCGAAGGCGTCACCCACACCGCGGCGGTCCCCGCCATCGCGGTCCGCTGGCTGGAGCACGCGGCCGAGCACGGTGCGAACGAGGCGAAAAGCCTGCGAGTACTGCAGGTCGGCGGCGCCCGGCTCGCCGACGAACTGGCCCGCAAGGTCAAGCCCACGCTGGGGGCGACACTGCAGCAGGTGTTCGGCATGGCGGAGGGGCTGCTCAACTACACGCGCCTCGACGATCCAGACGACATGGTGTGCACCACGCAGGGACGCCCGCTCTCCCCGGCCGATGAGGTACGTCTGGTCGATGAGGACGACCACGACGTCCCCGACGGAGAGCCGGGCCTGCTGCTCACCCGCGGACCCTACACTCCGCGCGGCTACTACAAAGCCGCCGACCAGAACGCCCGCGCCTTCACCACCGACGGCTGGTACCGCTCCGGCGACATCTGCCGCCGCACCCCGCAGGGCAACCTGATCGTCGAAGGCCGGGACAAGGACATGATCAACCGCGGCGGCGAGAAGATCTCCGCCGAAGAGGTCGAGAACCTGGTCTACCAGCTCCCCGCGGTCAGCCAGGCCGCCGCCGTGGCCATGCCGGACCGTGTACTCGGTGAACGTGTGTGCGTGTACGTCGTACCTCGTCCCGGCACCACGATCACTCTGGACGAGATCCGCACGACGATGGAGCGCAGCGGCGTCGCCCGATTCAAGATCCCCGAACACCTGGTGATCGTCGACGAGCTGATCTCCACCAAGGTAGGGAAGATCGACAAAAAGGCCTTGCGAGCGGACATCGCCCGCCGCCTGGAACCACATTCCGGCACGTGAACGGGCGGCAAAACCCACACAGCACGCTGCTCTGGCTGCGACAGGGCAGCACATATCTCCTCGCTGCGCCTGCTCATGGCCGGCGGCGCACCCGTACCGCCCTGGCTCATCCGTACTTATCAGGTCGGCCTGTCAGCTCAGCGCCGAGCGGCATAGGCGGAGCAGTTCGCGGAGCTGCTCCGCCCTGGTAGACGGGCTGAGGAAGGCTCGGCCCGGATCACGCTAGATGGATCTCACCCAGGAACGGGCCACTTTGGGAGGCATCGCCAATTCCTCCTGTACGAGCCGGATCGCCTGCCTTTCCTAGCTGCGGGGCTTCTTGCTCTGCTGGGCTTACGCGACAGCCGCTGCGAGCGGAGAACGGGGCTCGCAGCCCAGCAGTTGGCGCAGATCGCCACCGGTTCGTGACATGAATCCGGCAGCAATGGCGGAGTAGGTGCCCACCAGCATCGGCACCTGGAATGGCTCGGCGCCGGAGGCGGCGATGCGCGCGCGAGCCTGGGCGAGAGTCTCCGGCTCGTAGACGACGTGCGGGCCGTGTGCTTGTGCCAGGTCGGCGCCGCCAACGGTCTGCTCACCGATGAGTTCATAGATGCACCCCGCGTGAGCGGGTGCTTCCACCGCCACCCGAACCGCGGCGTCGGCCAGATCCGCGCGCGCAACGGCGGCCAGCCGGCCCTCGCCAAGCGGGGCGGTGATCCGTCCGTCCTCCGACGGCGCCGCGAGCCAGGCCAGCAATTCTGCGTAGAGGCCATTGCGGAGGATCGTCCAATCAATGCTGCTCTCCTGGAGCCGGCGCTCGGTCCAGCGGTGCGGCAGGGCGTACGGGAGGTGGTCGCCGTCGGCGGTCAGGCTCGTATAGACGATGTGGCCCACACCCGCCTTCTCCGCAGCGTCGATAGCGGCGCCGTGCCGGGTTATGACGATGTCATCCTCGCCGTAACCTGCAGAGATCATCAGCAGCACATCCACACCCACGAAGCCCTTGGAGAGGGTGTCGCAATCGTCGAAGTCAATGCGGCGGACAGGCAATGGGGCCTGTATCTGCTGAGGGTCGCGAGTTCCAAGGACTGTGTCATCACGGTCGGCCAACTGCTCGGCAACAAGCGTGCCCAGGGCGCCGGAGGCACCAGTAACCAGGATCATCGAGGTCTTCCCGTTCAGGTAGGTTCTCTTGAGTAACCGGGACCATTCTGCGGTCATGTGCCAGGGAGCGTAAGGAGGCACTTCGATGTCGGTGGGGCACACGGAAGTAACCATCGAACCCGTCGTCAGCTGCGGGGACGAGCACGAGGACTGCGGCATCCGCGAGGTGCTCGATCGGATCGGCGACAAATGGTCGGTTCTGGTCGTGGTTGAACTGGCCCAGGGCGTACGCCGTTTCCGGCAACTGCAGCGCGCCATCCCTGGAATCTCGCAGCGGATGCTGACGCTCACAGTGCGCCGGTTGGAGCGGGATGGGCTGGTCACCAGGACTGTGTACCCAACGGTGCCTCCGCAGGTCGAGTACGACCTCACAGCGATGGGCCACAGCCTCACGCATCTGGTGAGAGCCCTCGCGGATTGGTCGGCGGAACACCGTGACACCATCGCGACAGCGCGCCAGGAATGGGACGCTGAACATCCCGACTCCGGAATCCGCTGAACGAACGCCCCTGCACGTTGCAGACCATGGCGTAGGACGGCCTGATCAACACCCCACCACGAACGTCCGCGGAGCAGCACTGGTCTGCCGATGACGATCGATGATCATCGGCCTTCGCCTGGCTGACGGCGGCCGTTCGACTGGATCTGGTGGCGCATTTTCGGATCACCTTTCATGATCTTGGGCGAATTACACTCAGCCGAAAATGAGGTCGTCCATGAAAAGACCGACGGTGCGTAGGGCCGGTGTCGTGGCGCTGGCTCTGACCAGCCTGATGGGGGTGGGCGCCACCGCGCAGGCCGACGCCCAGCGGGTCGCCAGCTCCTGCGGCGCCAGCTTCTGCCTGTACGAGCACGACGACTACGCCGGTACCGAAGAGAATTTCCTCTTCACCTCCAACGGATGCGCCAATGTGGGCACGCTGAACAACAAGGCCAGCTCCATGAGGAATCCTTCGGCCGGCCGGATGCAGCTCTACAACAGCGCCAACTGCTCGGGTTCCTACGGCTACGCGGCCGCCCCGAGGTCGTCGGACAGCGACCTGACGAACAACGGCTTCGACAACCTGGCCAGCTCCGTGAAGCGTGTCAGCCCGTAGCGCCTGCTGATCACGGGTGATCTGGTGTGGCCGATCCCGCCCTTTTGTGACTTGACGGAACCAGTTGTTCCTTGTCGGTATCTGGTTACGATCTTGGCGGTTTCGGCCCTATCAGAATGAGGCGTTCATGAACCGAGCGGCGCTGCGGACAGCCGGTGTCGTGGCGCCGACCTCGACCAGCCTGCTCGGCTGCGACCGACCGGCCGGCCGGGGGCCCCGGTGGGCTTCACTCGGTCGAGGGCGGGGATGGCTTGGTGTCGGTCCAGCTGGATTCCAGCACCACGTCGGCGCTGCCGTCCTTCTCCGGCGCAGCGTCGTCGCCAGCCGTTTGCGTGCCCGGTGCAGACGGGTTCGGGCGGCGATCGCCGTACATCCCACGACTTTGGCGAACTGGCTCGCTGATCAACTCCTCCCAGCAGGCCGACGCCAAGACCTCCCGGTCCCGCTCGGACAGGTCGTTGAAGGCGGTGCGGACGTACTCCAGATCGACCGGTGTGCCTGGCCGATCGACGGTCAGCTCGTCACGGAGCCGCTCGGCGAGCACGGCCTGGCGTGCGGCACCGCGTTTCTGGTTGGCCAGCACGCGACGGGCCACGCCGTACAGCCACAGCAGCGCCCGCTCACCCTCGGGCACATCGCCGATCCGCCGCCAGGCGGTGAGGAACGTCTCGGAGATGACGTCGGCGGTGTCGTCGGGGGAATCGGTGCGGCGGGCGGCGTACTGGTGTATCGCCGGGTAGTACGCGTCATAGACCGCTTCGAAGCGATCTCGGTATGTCACAAAGTCTCCTTGCCGCGAGGTGCCGGACACCTGGTAAATGTCCGGCACCTCGCGGAATGTGGCAGCTCGCTATGAGCAGTTCGCGCTACTCCCCTGCCGTTCGGACGCCATACCGCCGCCAGGTCCACTGGCCTCATGGATGCATCGCCGATTGAAGGTCCATCGCGCTGGGAGTGGGGATTTTCCGGGAAAAGTTTACACCGAAAGTTCAACGATACCGTTGAAGGCATGGATATCAAGGACACGGCCCGGCCGCTTGATGGCGCGGGCGTCTCGGCGTTCCTCCGGTCGCTTCCCGCCACTCCCCTGCTGCTCGGCCTGGGCGAGGCCAGGCACTTCGTGGGGGAGCTGGGCGAGTTGCGCAACGAGATCTTCCGGCATCTGGTCGAGAACGAGGGCTACCGGTCGTTCGCCATCGAGAGCGACTGCCTCATGGGCCTCGTGGTGGACGACTACATCACGACGGGCGCGGACACACTCGATGACGTCATGGAACGCGGCTTCAGCCACAACTTCGGCACGTTCCCGGCCAACCGCGAGCTCGTGCGCTGGATGCGCGCGTACAACGAGGAGCATGACGAGAAGCTCCGGTTCTTCGGGTTCGACGGCCCGCTGGAGTATTGGGCGGCGAGCCCGCGCCAGGCGCTCACCGCCCTCTACGCCCTCCTCGACGGCCCGCTCCCGTGCACGAGGGAAACTCTCGACGCGCTGCTGGGCCCGGACGAGCCGTGGTCGAACGAGGCCACGGCCATGGACCCATCCCAGTCGATCGGCCAGTCCGCCGACGCCCAGCGGCTGCGACTGATCGCCGACGACCTGGTGGCGCTGCTCGACACACAGACGCCGCGGCTGAGCGCGAAGGACAGGGAACAGGCGGCCCTGTACGGACGCACCGCCGTCGGCCTGCTCCGCTACCACTACTGGCTGGCCGACGCCTCCCCGGAACGGTGGTCCCGGCTGTCGGCCCTGCGGGAGGCGATGATGGCCGCCAACCTGCGTGCCGTCGCCGAGCAAGGCCCGGCCCTGGTTTTCGCCAGCAACCTTCACCTGCAGCGGAACAAGAGCGTCATGCCGTTCGGCGACCAGACGCTGGAGTGGTGGAGCGCGGGGGCGATCGCCGCAACGCACCTGGGCGACCGGTACGCCCTTCTGGCCTCGGCCTTCGGCACGGTCGGCGACGACATTCCGGCCCCGGACACCGTCGAGGGCCTCCTGTCCACGCTCCCGTGGGACCACTCTCTCATCGACGCCCGCCGCCTGGCCGAGGCCATCACAAAGCCCGCCCCGCGTACCTCCCACGATTTCGCCTATTTCCCGCTGGACCCGGCCCAGCTCGACATGATCGACGGCATCGTCTTCCTCAAGCAGGCCGTCAGGCTGAAAAAGCTGGGTTGACGCTTGTTCATCCCCGCGCTCGACAACGCCCCACCAGCGCGTTGTCGAGCGCGGGGATAGGGGAACGCCGACGCGTTGGTCTGCCCGGCAAATCGTTGAGCGCGCGATGTCGAGGAGCGTCGGGTGAGCTTGGGCTTCTCCCCGCGCGGCAACCTGGACACCGGCCAGGGCAGCTCTGCGGCGGCGAGCAGTCCTGTGGGGCCCGCCTCGACGACAATGGCAGTGATCTGTTCGCAGGACATGCCACTAAATTATGTTAGTAAGTTTACTTACATAAAGAAGTGAGGTCGGATGCCCAGGACCGGAGAGCGAGGCGGGCCGCAGACGCGTGCGAGGATCTCGGAGGTCGCGACTCGGTTGTTCCTCGAGCGCGGGTTCGACACGGTCACGGTGGCCGAGGTCGCCCGGGAGGCCGGGGTTTCGAGCGTGACGGTCTTCAAGCACTTCCCGCGCAAGGAGGACCTCCTCCTGGATCGCGCGGTCGACGCCGTCGAGCTCCTGCGCTCGGCGGTGCGCGACCGCGCTCCGGGCGCCGACGTACTGGCGTCCCTGCGCGATGCGGCCCTCCGTCTCGTCGACGCCCGCCACCCGCTCTCCGGCGTCAAGGACGATTCCATCCCCTTCTTCCGGACCGTCGCGGCGTCGCCCGCGCTGGTCGCGCGGGCGAGAGAGATCGCCTCCGATCTTCAGCGGACCCTCACCGAGGAGCTCGAACGCGACCCGGCCTTCGAGGGCGACGGGACACTGCTCGCCGCCTTCTTCATCGCCGGTTACGGCACCGTGATGGTGGAGACCGCGCGTCGCCTCATCGCCGGAGAGCCGCCGAGCGCCGTGGTGGACGACCACCGCGCGCGCCTCGAGCGGCTGTTCGACGCCCTCCGAAGCGGAGTCGTCCCCACGCCGTAAGAATCAGGACTGCTTCGCGGGTGACAGCAGGGCCGAGAGCAGCTTGTCGAACAGCTCGGGCGTCGCCGCATCGGGATCGACCAGGTGCTCCAACCCGAACCCGTTGAACAGGCTCATCAGCCCGATGGCGAGCTCCGGGGCAGGCATCGGCAGCGCCACTCCCCACCGGGTCGCCTGCTCCCGCAGTGCCGCGGCGAGCACGTCGCGGGTCTCCTGCCGGTGGAGACGGAACTGCTGGCGAATATCCGGGTCACGGACCGCCCGCATCCAGAACTCGATGAACAGCAGGTGGCGTTCGGGGTGCTCGCGGAGCTCCCCGACCATCACCTCGCCGGCCTGCCGCGTCTGGGCGGCCCGGGTCGGAGCCGGGGCCATGGCCCGCGCGATCTGCCGGATCCGCTGCGCGATCGTCTCGCGCAGGAGCTCGAGGAACAACTCGTCCTTGCCGGCGAAGTTGGAGTAGACCGCGCCGCGGCTCAGCCCTGCCATGGCCGCCACCTGTTCCAGGGAGGTCTGGGCGTACCCGGTCTCACCGAAGGCGCGCATGGCGGCCTCCAGCACGAGCGCCCTCGTCTCGGCGCGCGGCCGGCGGCGTACGCGCTCGGGGGCCGCGTGAGGTGTTGACATGACTCACTCCTGGATGAATACACTCGCGTATTGAATACATGCTTGTATCGAGTACGTTTCTGTATCGAGTGTATCGGCAACGTCTCAGGAGGTTGAAAGATCATGACGGCGACACTCATCCTGCGCGAGGCGCGTGAGGCGCTCGTACGCGCCCACTTCGAGTCGGAGGTGAGGCAGGACTTCGACGCGACGCTCGCGACGATGGACCATCCGCGCTACGAGCTGGTCGGCACCGGCGAGGTGTTCGACGGCGCCGAGGCGGTGTTGGCCTATCACCGCAGGTCGCGAACGTCGTTCCCGGACCTGCGGCACGACGCCGTCCGGCTGCACCACACCGCGGACGCCGTGATCGCCGAGTTCGAGCTGCTGGGCACGCACCTGGGCGACCTGTTCGGGGTCCCTCCGACAGGCAGGACCTTCCGGGTTCCGATGGTGGCGTTCTTCTTCTTCGACGGCGAGGACGGCGACCTGATCACCTGCGAGCGGATCTACTTCGACTCCGCCTCGATCGCCACCCAGCTGGGCATCCTCCCGGGACTGGCGCGATGACCACGCCCGCGGCGTTCGCCGTCGCGTCCCTGGAATCGGCCGCGCCTGGCACCGCCATCGACACCTTGCGCGGCGCCGCCGACGTTCCTGGAGGGTTCGGGGCCAGGCTGCGCTGGGTACGCGAGCGGGCCACAGCCTTCCGAGCCGAGTTCGCGGCCACCGGCACCCCCGACGTCGTGGCCACGTTCGACCTGGTGTCGCTGCCGTACCCGACGCGGTTCGGGCTCTGGCGCGCCCCGCTCAGCCCGGCCCCGTTCCTGAGCATCACCAACCGGATGCTGCTGATCCGCTGGCACGACAGCGACGGCCGCCGCCGCACGCTGCTGTTCGAGCCGAGCGACGTCACGCTCGGCCGCAACACCCCGTACTTCGCGTCGCTGGCGGCGAAGACCCCGGCCGTGCTGCGGAAGGCGACCGTGACCGAGCACGGCACCGTGCCAGGTCACCTGAAAGCCGCGGGCATCGACCCGGCGGAGGTCGACTACCTGGTCTTCGACCACCTGCACACCCAGGACGTACGTCGCTGGATCGGCACCACCCGCCCGCAGCCGGACATCGACCCCGACAGCCCCGTCGAACCGCTGTTCCCCAACGCCAAACTGATCGCCCAGCAGCACGAACTCGCCGCGATGGCCGACCTGCACCCGATGCAACGCCCCTGGTACCAGCCGGAGACCTACCGCGACCTGCGCACCGACGCCGTCCTGGCCATCGACGGCGACGTCCTGCTCGGCCCGGGCGTCGCCCTGCTCGCCACCCCCGGCCACGTGCTCGGCAACCAGAGCCTGGTGCTCAACTCCGGCACCGGCATCTGGGCCAGCAGCGAGAACGCCATCGCCGCCGAGTGCCTCGTCCCCCAGCACAGCCGTCTTCCGGGCCTGCGGGGCTGGTCGCGTCGATGGCAGCAGGAGGTCGTGCTCAACGCCAACACCATCGAGACCACCGCCGACCAGTACAACTCCCTCGTCCTGGAGAAGACCATCGTCGACCGATCCCAGGCCGACCCGCGCTTCCCCCAGTTCTTCCCCTCCAGCGAGCTCACCGCGCACCGGCTGAGCCCTGGCACCAAACCGACGTTCACCCATGGCGCCCTCCGCCATGGCCACCTGTGAGGACCACCCCATGACCAACACCATGCGCGCGCTCATCGGAGGCGTCGCCGCCGACTGGGAGCCCCGCGATGTCGCGGTGCCCACACCTGCCCCCGGCCAGATCCTCGTCCGCGTCCACGCCGCCGGGATCAACCGCGCCGACCTGTACATGCTGGAAGGCAGCTACAACCCCAACTCCAGGACCGGGAACGTCTACACCGCCGGGTTCGAATTCGCCGGCCAGGTCGCCGCGGTCGGCGACGGCGTGATGGGGCCGGCGGTCGGGGACCAGGTGATGGGGGTCACGCTCGGCGCGTTCGCCCCGTACGCGATCGTCGACCACCGGCACGTGGTCCCGATGCCGCCGTCGCTGGACTGGACCGGCGCCGCCGCGCTACCCGTCGCCCTGGCCACCGAGCACGACGCGCTGATCACCCAGGGCGGCTTCACCGCCGGGCAGAGCGTGCTCGTCGTCGGTGCCACCTCGGCGATCGGCCTGCTCGCCGTCCAGCTCGCCAAGGCCTTCGGCGCCTCCCAGGTCATCGGCACCACCTCGTCGGCCGGCAAGGCGGACGCCGTGAAGGCGGCGGGAGCCGACCTGGTCGTGAACACCGCGACCGAGGACCTCGCCGCGGCCGTCGGCGGCGCGACCGCCGGCGCGGGCGTCGACGTCGTCCTCGACCACGTCGGCGGCCGGTTGTTCGCCGACACCTTCCGCGCGGCCCGGATCGGCGGGACGATCGTCAACATCGGCCGGCTCGCCGGCGCCGAGTCCACGATCGACCTCAACGACCTGGCCTTCCGGCGGCTGCGCGTGCTCGGCACCACCTTCAGCGTCCGCACCCCCGACGAACTCGCCGACGTCTGCGCCGCGCTGGTGCCGGACGTCGTCCCGGCCGTCGCCGACGGCCGCATCCGCCCCGTCGTCGACCGTGTCTTCCCCCTCGACGACGCGCCGGCGGCCATCGCGTACATGCGGTCCTACCAGGCCGTCGGCAAGGTTGTGTTCGAGGTGACGGCATGAGCCGCATCTTCGGCGAGATCTCCCAGATCGGCTACGTCGTGCGCGACATCAGGGCCTCGATGAATTACTGGATCAGCCATGGCGTCGGCCCCTGGTTCTACCTGGAGAAGGTCGAACTGGACTACTTCCGCTACCGGGACGCCGACTCCCCGCTGGAGATGAGTGCCGCCGTGGCCAACTCCGGCGGCATCCAGATCGAGCTGATCCAGCAACGCAACGACGCCCCCTCCGTCTATCGGGACTTCCTCGCCGCCGGCCGTGAGGGCGCCCAGCACGTGGCCTACTGGAGCACCGGCTACCAGGCCCTCTACGACAAAGCGCTCTCGCTGGGCTATCGGGTGGCGCAGGAGGGACTGCTGGGCGGCGGCCGGTTCGCCTACCTCGACACCGAACACGACCCCGGAACGATGATCGAGATCTCCGACACCGGCGGCGTCAAGGGCGAGCTGTTCGCCTTCGTCCGTGAAGCGGCCGCCACCTGGGACGGCACCAACCCGATCATCGAGCTCTGACCCCGGACACCCTCTGAAAGAGCTGCGCTCGGCGCCGGCAAGAACGCCAAGTCCGATTGGATCAGCGCGGTACGCGCGGCGTTGGGCGTCATGGACGGGCGAGAGAGCGGCAGCCTCATGACCGACCCAGGATCTGGGTGAGCACCCGGTAGAGGACGGCCTCGGGGTCGGGAGCGGCGACGGGCGAGCGCCAGGCGACGTAGCCGTCGGGACGCACCAGCACGGCTCCGTCGGGACCGATGCCGTACAGAGGGAGAAAGTCGCCGGACTCCAGCCCCGGCGCGCCGATGGCGAAGGCGGCCAGCGGGAGGTCAGGCCGTCCGGCGGCGCGTAGCCAGTCCGAGCCTTCGGTGGTGGTCAGCAGGGTGAAGCGGGGTCCGAACAGGTCCAGGATGGACAGGCGGTCGCCGCCGAGCCACAGGTGCGGGGCCCGGCAACCGGGCGTAGCACTGGGCAGGTAGTCAGCGTACGAATCCTCCACGGCGGGCGGGGTGGTCCCGTCTGGGATGACGGCGGCCGAGGAGTACCGGGTACCGAACTCCACGCCCAGGTGGTTGCCGTAGCGGTGGGCCGCCCGGATGGCCTCCTCGGGGGTGAGCTGACTGTCGATGCCGTACATCATGGAGATGGAGATCTGCACCACGCTGTGGAAGTTGGCCAGCGACTGCTCGGCGGTGGTCTTGGACGGCGGGCGGCGTTCGGTGTCGTAGGTGTTCAGCAGTGACCAGTCGGCGATCCCCCGCACGCACAGCGCCAGCTTCCACATGGCGTTGTGCATGCCCTGCAGGCCGGTGTTGACGCCCAGGCCGCCGGTGGGTGGGAACTGGTGGGCGGCGTCGCCACACAGCACGATCTTGCCCGCGGTCAGACGGTCGGCGACGGTGGCGTTCATCCGCCACTTGCCGACGCTGCGCACCTCCAGCTCCAGATCCTCGATCCCGGACCCGGCGCGGATCCACTGGGCGCACCACTCGGGGGTGTGGGTGTCCCCCTCCCATGCCTCGCGCGGGACGGGGATCTGGGCGAGCCAGCGGCCCCGGGCGTCCAGCGGCTGGAAGACACCGGCGGCGGTCGAGTCTCCCACGTACAGCAGCACGCCGGTCTGACCGCCGAGGTGGCTCTCCAGGTCAGCGCGGAAGTAGCAGTTGACGAAGTGGTTGACCGCCTGCTCACCGTCCAGGCCGATCCCGAGTTGCGCGCGGACGAGGCTGTCCACGCCGTCCGCGGCGACCAGGGCGCTGCCGGTGATGGTGTAAGCGTCACCCTGCGGGTCGATCACCTCCAGGCCGGGCTCTTCCGGGAGCACGAGGGTGGCTCGGTGGCCGAAGCGCAAGTCGACCAGGCCGGTGGCGGCGGCCGCGTCTACCAGGATCTTCTCGATGAGGTCCTGGGAGGACATGACGGGCAGGGCAGGGCTGATGTCCGGTCCGGGGCCGAGGAAGCCGAGTGAGTCGATCTGCCCGGCCTGCTCGCCGGTGAGGGTGTCGAAGAAACGGATGGGGCTCTTCCAGCCGGGCGGGGTGTCGATGCCGCGCAGCCGCTGGTAGGTCGCCTGCCCCCAGCCGCGGGCGATCTCCATCGTACGGGTGTTGAAGTTGCGGGTCTTGGGATGCCAGGAGGTCTGCGGGCGCTGCTCCAGGACAACTGACGGCACGCCGAAGCGGGCCAGCTCCAGGGCGGCGGCCAATCCGACGGGGCCGCCACCCAGCACGGTCACGGGTGAGATTTGCTTCACAGTCGAAATAGTAACGGTACTACCATTACCGTCAATGGGTAGAGTGGAACCGTGAACGAACTGCGAGTCGTCAAGCCACGCCAGGCGCGCAGCCGGGCCACGATGGAGCGCATCCTGACGGCACTGGAGGAACTGCTGACCGAAAAGCCCTTCGACCAGATCACCATCGCCGAGATATCCGCCCGCTCGGCCAGCGCGCCAACAGCGATCTACGCGCGCTTCTCCGACAAGACCGCGATGCTGCTCGCCGTACACGAGCGCTTCAAAGAACGGACTCTAGACAAGATCATCGATGCGATCGACGGCGTGGAACTGCCGCCCAAGGAGTTCCTGGCCTATGTCGTCGGCGAACTCGTCACCGTCTACCGGGACAATCACCGGCTGCTGCGCAGCGTCCTCCTGTCCGACAACTCCGTGATGTACGGCAGAGCCGCCGAGATCTGGCGGGCACTGTCGGCCGCGATCGCGGGGCGGCTGGCGGCGCACATCCCGGCCGACCGGATGGCACAGGCCGAACGCGACCTGGATTTCGCCGTGCGCACTCTGCTCGGCCTGGCCCAGCAAGAACTCTTGTTCGGCACCCAGTCGCCGGCTCGCTTCGACTACCCCGACACCGAGTTCCGCGCCCGCCTGACCCGCATCCTGGTCGACACCTGCGCGCCGTACCTCAACCCGTAAACCACACCACACCGTTACAAGGGAGAACTTTCATGCATCTCACTCTTCTGGGCGCCACCGGCCCCACCGGCCAGCAGGTCCTGACCCAGGCACTCAAAGCCGGGCACACGATCACCGCGCTGGTCCGCGACCCCGCCAAGCTGCCCCAGCGCAGCGACCAGCGGGTCACCGTCGTGACCGGCGACGCCACCCGGACCGATGACCTGAAGCGGGCGCTCGACGGAAGCGCCGCGATCATCTCCGCGCTCGGCGCGGGCAAGGACTTCAAGTCCGATCTGGCCGGCCGCGCCGCCCGCGCACTCCTCCCCGCCGCCGAGGCCACCGGCGTGACCCGTGTCGTCGTGCTGTCCGCACTCGGCTCCGGCAGGACCGAGCCGTACATCGCCGCCCTGCCCAAGCTCGTCATCAAGCTGCTGATGAGCAAGCTCTTCGCCGACAAGGCCGTGGCCGACGGCCTCATCCGCGCCAGCGCCCTCGACTGGACCCTGGTCTACCCGGCGATCCTCACCAACGGCCCGCACACCGGGCGTTACCGCGCAGTGGACAAGCCCACCCGCAAGGTCGGCGATCGCATCAGCCGCGCCGACGTCGCCGACCTCCTGCTCCACGCGGCCGAGAGCCAGGAGTGGTCACACCGCGACGCTGTCCTGCTCACGCGATGACCATGAAAGTCCACCACCTCAACTGCGGCACCATGCTGATGCCCACCGCCCACATGGTCTGCCACGTCCTGCTGGCCGAAACCGAGAACGGCCTGGTCCTGGTCGACACCGGCTTCGGCCTGGAAGACATCGCCGATCCCGCCCAGCGCATCGGGCCTTTCCGGCACGTCATCCGGCCGGTGTTGAATCCCGACGAGACAGCCGCCCGCCAGGTCGAACGGCTCGGCTTCCGCCGGAACGACGTCCGGCACATCATCCTGACCCATTTCGACGCCGACCACATCGGCGGCCTGGCCGACTTCCCGCAGGCCCAGGTGCACGTCACGGCGGCGGAGGCCTCCGGGGCAATGTGGTCGCCGTCGTGGCGCGAGAAGATCCGCTACAACGCGGCGCAGTGGGCACATGGACCCACGATCGTCGAGCACGAGCCGGACGGGGAGCGGTGGCGGGGATTCGCCGCGGCCAAGGAGCTCGATGGCATCGCTCCAGGCATCGTCCTGGTCTCGTTGCCCGGCCACACCCGCGGACATGCGTGCGTGGCGGTCGACGCGGGCGACCGGTGGCTACTGCATGCAGGAGACGCCTTCTACCATCCCGGTACTCTTGACGGCCGCTCGCGCGTCCCTGCCGCGCTGCGGACCATGGAGACCCTCATCGCCTTCGACCTGAAGCGGGTCAGGCAGAACCACGCCCGCCTCGCCGAGATCCACCGCCGCGCGGACCCCGACCTGGTGATCATCAACGCCCACGATCCGACCCTGTACGAGCAGGCGCGCCGCCGTTCTTGAGGTGAATTCATGCCCCGGACTCTGTGCCCCTTGTCAGCTCCGCACCGTCAGTCGGCGACGGGCTCGGCCTTGACGACCTTCCACTCTCCGCTGCCGGACTTTGCCCAGGTCGTCCGCAAGAGGAGTGCTTCGGTGTCGGTCTGTCGTGCGGTCATGGGGTCGGCCTTTCGTGATCGGGGTGGTCGAGCTCGGGGTCGTGCTCGGCAGGTGGCACCTGTTTGGCGATCAGGCGCTTGGCGAAGCCGTCGATGCCGCTGGTCTTGCGGGTGAACACGCGGCCGGCGAGCCGGCCCAGCAGGGCGGCCCTGGCCTCGCGGCTTCGCTGGGCGAAGCGGCTGCGGGCGGTCACTCAGCCCTCCATGGTGATCGTCGACATGCCTTCGGGCGCGTCGACGCGGACGAGGCGGCCGGGATAGCCCTTGAAATGCGGAGTGCCCTGCTCGTAGTCGATGTCCTCGTCGCCGTCGGGTGACAGGACGGCGTCGCTGGAGACGAAGGCGCCGGCCAGCTCGGCCGTGCCGCGCAGTTCGGGGTACCACCAGCCGTGCGGGACCCGCAGGTGGCCTTCGAGCATGGAAGCCTTGACCGCTGTCTTGGCGGTGACGTGGCCGGTCGCGGTCTCCAGCCGGACCCAGTCCCCTTCGGTGAGGCCTTCGCGTTCGGCGTCGGCGGGGTGAATGAAGATCTTCGGTGACGGTGACCGGCGGCGCAGCACCTCGATGTTGCGCTGCCCGGTCTGGAAGAAGGGGTCTTCGCGTACGCCGCTGAACACCCAGTAGGGGAAGCCGGGGCTGGTGGGCGGGCCCTCGCGATAGTACGGGAGCGGGTCGAAACCGAGGTCGGCCAGGATCGACGAGGCGAGCTCGACCTTGCCCGAAGGCGTCGCGAACCCGGTGCGCAGGTATTTGCGGAAGGCCGGAGGCGGTCCGTCCATCGTCCTGGTGGCGGCGAACTCGGCGAACGTGCGGCCCGAGGGCGCGAGGCGGTGATCGAGGAGGTCTTCGAGCGCGGGCCAGGGGAACTGCTCGCCGTACCCCATCGCGTGGGCCAGGTCGCGCCAGAACGCGAACGTCGAGCGGATCTCACCACCGGGTTCCACGGCCTGCTGGCTGAGGGAGAGCCGGTTGCCCCAGCCCCAGCCGTCGGCGATGTGGTCGCGCTCGGTGAACACGTCGCCGGGCAGGACGTAGTCGGCGAGCATCGCGGTCGGGGTCATGAAGATGTCCTGGACCACGATGAGGTCCTGGTTGCGCAGGGCCCGGTGGATCTGGTGCTGGTTCGGATACGACAGCAGGCTGTTGTTGCCGAGCGCGAAGAACGCCTTCACCGGGTACGGATCGCCGTCGGCCATGGCCCGGAACACCTCCGAGGGGTTGGCCATGTGGCAGCCCATGAGCTGGTCCATCCACCGCACGCCCCACACGCGTTCCAGCGGTCCTTGGAGTATCTCGGCGGTCCGGTAGGTGTAGACGGGGTGCTTGTCGTAGCCGAGTTGCCTGGCCCGCTGGGCCGGGCTGATGGCGTCGTGCAGTTGCAGGTGCGCCTCTGGGACCCAGCCGGGGTTCGGGGCGTGCATGACGTCGCCGCCGACCACGTCGAGGTTGCCGGTCACGGCGCGCAGGATCGAATGCAGCCGGATCGCGGAGGTCGAGGAGATCTGCTGGTCGGTGACCGGTGTCCAGGGGATCACCGCGCCGTCGGCGGTGGCGTACATCCGGGCGGCCTCGGCGATCAGGTCCCGGTCCACGCCGGTGATGGCCTCGACCCGGTCGAGGGGGTACTCGTCCACGCGGGCCCTGAGCTCGTCGAACCCGACGCACCAGTCCCGGACGAAGCCGGCGTCGTAGAGGCCCTCATCGAAGATCACCTTCAGCCAGCCCAGGCACATGGCGGCGTCGGTGCCGGCGCGCAGCCGCAGGTGCAGATCGGCGACCTCGGCCTGGTCGGACACCCGGGGGTCGAGCACGATGACCTTCGCTCCCCGCGCCCGGGCCGCGTTGATCGCGTTGTAGACCGGGGTCCACGAGTGTTTGCGCGGGTTGTGCCCGAACAGCACGACGCAGTTGGTGTTCATCAGATCGGGGGACGGGAACCAGCCGTAGGTGAGCCGGTTCACCGCGGCGGTGTTGCCCGCGCAGAGGGCGACGCCGCTGATCCAGTTCGGGGAGCCGACCAGGTTCATCAGCCGCCGGTCGAGCCCGTGGGCCGTCTGGGTGTTCCAGCCGGACGTCGACACCGCCCATGCCTCCGGCCCGTGACGCTCGACGGTGGCCCGCAGGCGTTCGGCGATCTCAGTGATCGCCTGTTCGTGGGTGATCTCCTCCCACCGATCCTCGCCTCTGCCCCCGACCCGTTTCAGCGGGATCCGGAGCCTGTCGGCGTGGTTGTGGATGTGGGGGGCGGCGGTGCCCTTGTAACAGATGTTCCGGGTCAGCAGCGGGTTGTCATGGGCCAGGATCCGCGAGAGCCGGCCATCGGTCGTCTTCGCCCGCACCTGACAGCCGATGTCGCAGATCGAGCATATGACGTACTTGGTGGGCGGAGGTTCGGCAAGCGAGGTCATCGTTTCCCTCCGTCGCCGGTCGAGCGGGCATCGAGCGTGGCGGCGTCGGACCGCAGCCGCTCCAGCACCACGCGTTCGTGCCCGAGAGGCCGTCCGCCGTTGGTCGCGCGCCCGAAGGCCAGGCCGAGCATCGCCTCCCGCGCCATCAGGAAGAACGTCCTCGCCTCCGGATCGCCCAGCGGATCTCCGGCACCCGCGGGCGAGACCAGCTTGGCGAACCGGGCGATCGCCGGTGCCAGCTCGGCGGCCAGCGCCGGATCGTTCCCGGCCGCGGACCACGCCTCGAACACCGCCTTGAACCGGGGGTCACCCACCGCACGCCAGACCGCGTCCAGCACCGACACCATCGACGTGACCGGAGGTCGCAGGGATCGGGTGAAGTCGTCGTAGAGCGACTCCAGCGCATGGGCCAGCAGGGCCGACAGGTTCGGGTAGTGGTGGATCAACGCTCCGCGGGTGCATCGGGCGCGTTCGCACACCGCCACCGCCGTCGTCGCCGCCCATCCACGTTCCATCAGCAACGCGACAGCGGCCTCGACCAGCGCCCGCCGCGTCGCCGCCGACCGCTCCTCCTGGGTTCGCGCCACAAACGTAGACTCCCAGATTTACATACATTGGTCAATGTTTGTTTCTTGGGATGACCTGACTGGAGCGCTTCACCCGCTGGCCGGCTCCGGGATCAGCGAGGTGATGCGGGCGGCCGCGTCACGGACGAGGTGGCCGTACGGCTCGGCGAGGTCGTCGGTGAGCCGGACCTTGGGCGCCGATATCGACAATGTGGCCATCGCGACCTGGCCCGGTGGCCCGATCGGGGCGGCGACGGCGATGATGCCGACGGCGAGTTCCTCGTCGGCGACGGCGTAGCCGCGTTCCCGCACCACCCGCAGGTCATGGCGGAGGCCGGCCGAGTCGGTGAGGCTGTGGCGGGTGGCCGCGACCAGGTCTTGGGCAAGGTAGCGCGCCAGCTGATCGTCCGGCAGCGTGGCCAGATAGGCCTTGCCGTTGGCCGAGGCGTGCATCGGGCTGCGTGAGCCGAGAGCGTACACGGTGCGCAACTGGTGGTGGCTGTCGATGCGCTCGATCAGCACCATGCGGTCGCCGTCGGGGACCATGAGGTGGATGGTCTCGCCGGTGGTGGCCTGCAGGTCGTTGAGCGCGGGCATGGCCAGGGTGCGCAGGTTGCCGGCGTCGACGGCGCGGGCTCCGACGCTGAAGGCGTGGCTGGTCAGCTCCCACCGGCCGGCGGCGTCGGCACGGATCCAGCCGGCCTCGGCCAGGGTGAGCAGGCAGCGTTGCACGGTGCTTTTCGGCAGGCCGAGGCGGCGGGTCAGGTCGCTGAGTCCGGCCGGTTGATGGGCGGAGACCTGCTCCAGCACGCGCAGCGCGTTCAGCACGCTCTGCATCCCGACACTTCACCCCCTTGACGCGGCTCCGGTGAGTGCCTACGTTACGCAGCACCGATCGGTCCACAATACAGCACGCTGGTCCATATCGTGGACCAGAAGGAGGGTCGATGTCAACGGCGCCGCAGAGCACGCTCACCCAGCAGGAACCCATGACGGGCCCGGCCAGACGCGCCTTCGCCGGCGCGGTCGGCGGCTGGGCCATGGACGGCTTCGACGTGGCGATCTTCGCCCTGGTCGCCGCCCCCGCCCTGCGCCTGCTGCTACCCGCGTCCGGACTGGCCGCCGGCGAGG
The DNA here is from genome assembly GCF_040638335.1 of Nonomuraea sp. NPDC026600. NCBI lineage: Bacteria > Bacillati > Actinomycetota > Actinomycetes > Streptosporangiales > Streptosporangiaceae > Nonomuraea > Nonomuraea sp. NPDC026600. The sequence goes on along the minus strand of NZ_JBEZYD010000011.1, from coordinate 143,161 downwards.
CCGACGTCGGCCTGTACGCGCAGCTCAGCTCCGCGATCTTCCTGGCCGGTTGGGGCACGTCCTTCATCTGGGGACCGATCGCCGACCGGTTCGGCCGTCGGCCCGCGATGATCGGCAGCATCCTGATGTTCTCGGTGTTCACGGCCGGGGCCGGGCTGTCGGAGAACGTGTGGGTGTTCATGGCGTGCCGGTTCCTGGCCGCCGTCGGGGTGGGCGGCGAGTGGGCGGTCGCCGGCACGGTGGTCGCCGAGTCGGTGCCCGAACGGCTGCGCACCCGGTTCGGCGGCCTGCTGCATTCGGGCACCTATATCGGCTCGCTGCTGACCGGCGTGCTGTACCTGACCGCCGGGCACGCGCTGGGCTGGCGCGGAATGTTCTTCTTCGGCCTGGTCCCGGCCCTGCTGGTGCTGTTCCTGCGGGTGGGGGTCAAGGAGCCCGAGCGGTTCGAGGCCCGGCGGCGGCGGGGCTCGATGTGGGAGCCGGTCCGGGTGATCCTGCGCCCGCCCTACCGGGCGCGGACCTGGGGCAACCTGGTCCTGCTGGTGGTGAGCGTGATGGGGCTGTGGGCGGGCACCAGCTTCGGCGCCACGGCCATCAGTCAGCTCGCCGAACGCGCCGGCCGCGGCGACGCGACCCGGCTGGCCTCCCTGGTCACTCTGATCACCTCGGTTTTCACGATCGCAGGCTGCTGGTGCGTGCCGGTCCTGGCCCGCCGCTTCGGCCGGCGCGGCGCCCTGGTGCTGTTGTACGCCCTGATGATCGTGGGAATCCTGGGCGCCTACGCGTACGCCTACCCGGCCGGGAACATCGTGGCGTTCCTCGCCTTCGCCCCCGCCCTCGGCTTCGGCGGGGCGAACTTCGCGGTCTTCACCATCTGGCTGCCCGAGCAGTACCCCACCGCGGTGCGCGCCACCGCCTTCGCCTTCGCCACCACGCTCTCGCGCTGGGCCGCCGCCGTGGGCACCCTGCTCATCGGGTACGGCATCACCGCGACCGGCTCCCTGAGCCTGCCCCTGGCGCTGACCGCGCTGCCGTTCGCCGCCGGGCTCTTCCTGGTCCGGCTGGCGCCCGAGACCCGCGGCCAGAGCCTGCCCGCCTGACGAAAGGATCCCCATGCACCAGCCGCTGACCGGAGTGCGGGTCATCGACCTGACCCGGGCCCTGGCCGGGCCGATGTGCACCGCGCTGCTCGCCGACATGGGCGCCGAGGTGCTCAAGGTCGAGGCGCTGCCGCGAGGCGACGGCGCCCGGATGTTCCCGCCGTACGACGGCTCGCGCAGCCTGTACTTCACCAGTCTCAACCGCGGCAAGAAGTCCGTGGCGCTCGATCTGCGCTCCGGCGCGGGCATGTCCCTGCTTCGCCGGTTGATCGCCGGGGCCGACGTGCTGGTGGAGAACTTCCGCCCCGGTGTACTCGCCGACATGGGCCTGGCCCCTGAACGGCTGCGCGTCGAACACCCCCGGCTGGTGATCGCCGGCATCAGTGGATACGGCCCGGTCGGCCCCGAACGCGCCACCCCCGGCCTGGACCAGATCGCCCAGGGCATGTCCGGGCTCATGTCGCTGACCGGCGCCGGAGAGCACACGCCCATGCGGGTCGGCGTCCCGATCATCGACACCGTCTCCGGGATCGTCGCCGCCTACGGCATCGCCGCCGCCCTGGCCGGGCGCAACGCCACCGGCCAGGGCAGCCACATCCAGACCTCGCTGCTGGAATCGGCCATATCCATCCTCACCTTCCAGGCCCAGGACTACCTGTCCACCGGACACGTTCCCCGACCGCAGGGCAACGACCACCCCGTCCTGGCCCCGTACGGCACCTTCGCCACCGCCGACCACCCGATCAACATCGCTCTCGGCTCCCTCAGCCAGTGGACGACCCTGTGCGAGGTTCTGGGCGAGCCCGAACTGGCCGGGCACCCCGACTACGCCGACCCGCTCACCCGCCTGGGCAACCGCGACCGGCTGCGGGCCGACCTCGAACGCCTGCTCGCCGCCCACCCCAGCGCGCACTGGATCCCGCGCGTCCGCGCCGCCGGCATCCCCTGCGGCCCCATCCACGCCCTCGACCAGGTCTTCACCGACCCCCAGGTCCAGGCCCTGGACATGGTGCATCACCTGAACGGCCTGCCGCTGCTGCGCGGGCCCCTGTGGGCCGACGACAGACCCGTACCCGTGCACAGCGCGCCTCCCGAACTGGGCGCGGACACCGTCGATACGCTCACCGCCCTGGGCCTGTCCCAGGAGGAGCTCGACGACCTGATCGAGCGCGCCGTCATCGGCGTCCCCAGCACGGAGGCCGCCCGCGAGGAGGGAGCGGCATGAGCCTGGAATGCGCCGTGGCCGGTCACGTCGCCACGATCACCATCACCAACCCCGCCAAACGCAACGCCATGACCCTCGCCATGTGGCAGGCCCTGCCTCCCATGCTGGACCGGCTCGCCACCGACCCGGGCATCCGCGTGCTGGTGCTCACCGGCGCGGGCGGCACCTTCTGCGCCGGTGCCGACATCGGCGCTCTGCCGAGCCTTCGTGACGGCGACCGTGACCTGGCCGGCGAGGCCGAGAACGCCCTGGCCGCCTTCCCCAAACCCACCGTCGCCGCCATCCGCGGCTTCTGCGTCGGCGGCGGCGTCCAGCTCGCCACCGCCTGCGACCTGCGCCTGGCCACCGACAGCGCCCGCTTCGGCGTCACCCCCGCCAAGATCGGCATCGTCTACCCCGTCACCGCCCTGGCCCGCCTCGTCCGGCTGGTCGGCCCGGCACACGCCAAGAGCCTGTTGTTCACCGCCGACCTCGTCGACGCCGCCACCGCCCACCACTACGGCCTCATCGACCGGCCCATCCCGGACGCCGAGCTCGACCGGCGGCTCCAGACGCTCACCACCACCCTCGCGGCCCGTTCCCAGCTGACCCTGCGAGCCACCAAGGACATCATCGACACCCTGGCCGCACCCATGGACGCCGCCGCCGAACGCCACCGCTTCTGGCAGGAACAGGTCCTCGCCAGCGGTGAGGCCACCGAGGGCATCACCGCCTTCCTCGAACGCCGCCCACCCGCCTTCACCTGGACCCACCCAGACCGCGAAAGCCAGAAACCATGATCAACACCATGCGCGCCCTGGTCGGCGGCGTCGCACCGGACCCGAAGTCGAAAGGCGCGGAACCGGCTCAGCGGAAGGCGGGGACGGTGGGTGGCCGGCCCATGAGGACAGCGCCCGCGGCGTCGTACATCGCCGGGCTGAGGAAGGCGTGCTCCTGCGGCACCAGCGCGTCGCCGAGCAGAGCCTGCAGCGGGTGATCGCGGTAGATCGCGGCGGTGCCGGAGAGGGAGACGACCTTGTGGACCACCTCCGAGGAGGTCCGGGCGAGGTGGGCGGCCGACAGCCGCAGATGCGCGTTCTGTTCGTCGCTGACCAGGCCGCCGGCGACGAGCGTCTGCCAGGCCTCGTCGGCGGCCTCGTAGAAGTAGGCGCGGGCGGAGCGGAGCACGGCCTCGGCCTCGGCGATGCCGGCGCGGTAGTAGGCGCGGTCGGCGAGTTTCGGGGCGCCGGTGATGCCGGCGCGACCGCTGCCGACCTCCTTGGCGAAGTCGAGGGCGGTCCGGGCGACGCCGGCGGAGACCACGGAGAGCGACTGGGCGGCGTACGTGATCGCGGGGTAGCGGTAGAGCGGCTCGTCCACCACCGGCTCCCCACCGCGGATGAAGGTCCACTCGCGATCGACCTCGACATCGTCGGCGACCAGATCGAAGGAGCCGGTGCCCCGCATGCCGACGACGTCCCAGTCCTGCACGATCTCCAGGTGCTCCGGACGCACCAGTGCGCCGCGGGGCTTGCCGGAGGTCGAGTCGTCGCCGGGGATGCCAACGCAGATGATGTCGGCGGCCATGCAGCCGCTCGCGAACTTCCACCGGCCGTTGACCAGGAAGCCGCGTTCGGTGGGGGTGGCCTGCTGGATCGGGAACAGCGCCCCGGCGAAGACGACGTCAGGGCCGTCGGCGTACAGCTTGGCCTGGGTCTCCAGCGGCAGCGAGCCCAGATAGACCAGCTGGGAGCCGAAGCTCGCGACCCAGCCGGTGGAGCCGTCGACGGCCGAGATCCGCTCGATCTTCTTGAGGAACTCCGCGGGCGGCATCGTCTGCCCGCCGAACTGCTCCGGCGTGGCGGAACGGTACAGGCCCAGCCCCTTGAGCCGGTGGACGAAGTCCTTGGAGACATAGCGCTGCTCGCGAAACTCCTGGCGACGCCCGGCCAGCTCGGCGAGCATCTCGTCGAACGCGGCGGCACTCTCCTGCGCCGCGCGTCCGGGCTCGGTCCCCTGGCTCTGCGCCATCACAGCTCCTCATGGTCGGTAGGTACTCCAGCGTAAGAAGAGCGCTCCCGGTTCGTCAGTCGTCATTTCCTCGGCCTGACGTAGGGGATTTCTTTAACACCCGTTCTCCGGCCCGGGACCTACGCTGTGGTGGTGCGAGTAGATCCGCAGGCTCCCGAGCTCGTCGCCGGCGACTTCGTGGCGATGATGAACGCCTCCCGGGTGTGCGTCCTCGTTCACGACGCGGCGACCAAGAACATCCTGTGGGCCAACCCGGCCGCCTGCGAGCTGCTGGAATTCACGCTGAACGAGATCCGGCCGCTCAAGGCCAACCACATGAGCAGCTCGGCACAGCAGTACGACCGGATCATCGGCAGGGACTGGCTGCAGGACGCCGTGGAGAAGGGCGCGAGCCGGATCGAATGGCACTACCGCTCCAAGTCCGGGCGGGTCATCCCGACGGACGCCCTCGCGACGCGGGTCGAGCTCGCGCAGGGGCCGGCGGTGATGGTGCAGTTCCGCGACATCGAGCGAGAGCAGCGGGTGGAGCGCGAGCTGCGGCTCACCACGTCGTACGTCGACGCGCTGGCCCACCACACCTCCACCCTCGCCTTGATGCTGGACGCGACGGGGGTGATCCGCTTCGCGACCGACACCGCGCTCGGCGCGATCGGCGCACCGGTGAACGAGCAGGCGGACGGGCCGATGCGGCCGCTGACCGCGTTCGCCCGGCTGCGGCTCGACGGCCGCGAGGTGAGCTGGCAGGACGTCCTCACGCGCGCCACCCCGGTCACGCCGGTCCAGTTGGACGTGCGCCACCCCGATGGCGAGCGGGTCTGGCTGGAAGGGTCGCTGGAACGGCTGCGGGAGGAGGACGGCGACGCGCTGCTGATGATCCTGCACGACGTCTCCGACCGGGTCCAGGACCAGGTCCGCCGCACCCGCGAGCTGCACCGGGAGAACCACCTGGCCCGCTACAACGCCATGGGCGACATGGCCATGGCGATCGCCCACGAACTCGGCCAGCCGCTGGCCGCGGCCGCCAACTTCCTGGCCGGGGCGCGCCACCGGGCCGACCAGTTGGAGCGGCAGGAGCGGCTGCCGAAAGGCGTCGCCGGCCAGCTCACCCACGGCATCACCGGTGCGGTCAACCAGATCGACCGCGCCTCCGCGATCGTCAGCTCGGTGCGTGCCTTCGTCGGCCACCTGGAGCAGGTGGAACAGGTGGCCGACCTCAACGACATCGTCGAGGAATGTCTTTACTTCGTGCGGCTGCGGGCGGCGCCGCTCGGGGTCGAGGTCCAGGTCCGGCTCTGTCCCGAGCCGGTGCTGGTGCGCTGCGAACGGGTGCTGACCAGCCAGGTGGTGCTCAACCTCGCCTTCAACGCCGTCGACGAGATGGCGCAGTCACCATCCGCGGCGAAGTCGATCGTCATCGCCACGGCCGCTGACGGCACCTTCACCGTGGATGACCAGGGGCGGGGCCTGCCGCGCGACCCGTTCGCGGAGTCGTTCACCTCCAAGGAGCACGGCAGCGGGATCGGCCTGGCGCTCAGCTACCGGATCATCACCCGTCAGCACGGCACGATCTGGGCGGCGAAACGGGAGGAGGGCGGATCGCGGTTCGGGTTCCAGTTGCCGCTCGCGCAGCCGGGGCGCGAGTAGGGGAAACCCTCAGTCGGTGCGGAAGAAATCTCACTATCGGCACCTGACGGTCGCGGCCTAGCTTCGAAAGGCACCCGCTCACCGTCAGGAGGCAGCCGTGGATGACCAGACCGAGGCCCAGCGCAGTTTCCGTACCGCGATGGCGAACCTGTCCGCCGCCGTCAACGTCGTCACCACCGACGGCCGGCACGGCAGGGCGGGCGTGACGGTGAGCGCGGCGTGCTCCGTCACCGACGCCCCGCCCACCATGCTGGTCTGCGTCAACCGGTCCAGCAGCTCGCACGACATCGTCCTCGCCAACGGGCGCGTCTGCGTCAATGTGCTCGGCACCGACCAGGAGGAGCTGGCGATGCACTTCGCCGGCGCGACGAACGTGCCGACCGCCGAGCGTTTCGGCGAGGGCTCCTGGGACTTCGACACCCATGGCGTACCCGTCCTGCGCGACGCGCTCGCCTCGGTCGTCGGACGCATCATCACCAGGCGTACGCAGGGCTCGCACACGGTGGCCTTCGTCGAGATCGACGCGGTCACCGCACGTGCGGACAGCGGCGCCCTGGTCTACTTCCAGCGCCGCTTCCACACTCTCGCCGCCCCCGCGCACAGCGCCTGACCGGCCGTGTCCTCGTGACGAGCGTCCGGCCACCGAGCCGTCACGGCTCGATCCGGTAGTGGAGCACGTCACGCACCAGCGCACCCAGGCTCTCGGCGCCGGTCTTGGCCTTGATCCGGGCACGGTGCACATCGACGGTCTTCACGCTGGTGCCGAGCCGGCGGGAGATGAGCTGGCTGGGCAGACCGTCGACGACCAGCCTGAGCACCTCGAGCTCCCGCGCGGTGAGCGACTCGACCCTTTCACGCACGGCCTGCCGGTGAGCGTGCTCACTGAAGCGCCGCCCGGCCTCCCGTGACTGCTCCTGAACGACTTCGAGCATCTGCTGCGGCTTGTAGGGCTTCTCCAGGAAGTCGACCGCCCCTCGTCTCAGCGCCCGCACCGACATCGCGATGTCACCGTGAGCGGAGCAGAAGATGATCGGGGCGGGATAGTCGAGCCCGAGCAACCGCTCCTGCAGCTCGAACCCGCTCACGCCGGGCATCCGCACGTCGACGATCAGCACGGCCGGCTCGGCCGGGTCGTACTCGGCGAGAAAAGTCGCGGCGTCGGGATACGTGAGCGCCTGGATGCCGACGCTCTCGAAGAGAAAGGCCAGCGACTGTCTCAGGTCGTGGTCGTCGTCGACGATGTGCACGACCGGGCCGGCCGAGGCCGGCCCGGCGCCGCTCGTCATGCGGCCGGTTCCTTTCGCGCCTGCCGTTCGGCGAACCTCCGTCGCTCGGCGCGCCGCTGTGCCTGGCGGTCGGGGTCGGGCACCATGGCGGCGAGCAACAGCCGTCGCGTGTAGGGGTGGTCCGGGCTCTCGGTGATCTTGGTGGCCGCGCCGGTCTCCACGACCTCGCCTCGGTAGAGCACCGCCACCCGGTGACTGATGTGCCGCACCACGGCCAGGTCATGGGTGACGAACAGGTACGCGACTCCGGTCGCCTCCTGGATCTCCACGAACAGGTCGAGAACGCGGGCCTGGGTCGACAGGTCCAGGGCGCTGACCGGCTCGTCACAGACGATGAGCCGCGGGCCGCGGCTCAGCGCACGGGCGATCGCGATCCGCTGGCGCTGGCCGCCGGAGAACTCCCGCGGCAGCCGCCGAGCGGCGTCTTCCGGCAGGTGGACCTGGTCGAGCAGGGCCTGTACGCGGTGTTCGGCGTCGGATCGGGTGACGCCGGTGACGAGGAGCGGCTCGGTGAGGATGTCCATCACTGTCATGGCCGGGTTCAGCGAGGTGTAGGGGTCCTGGAAGACCACCTGGATGTCCTTGCTGAGGGCGCGCCGCTGGCGTCTGGTGAGGTGCGCGATGGACCGGCCGTCGTAGCGGATGTCGCCCGCGGTCACCGGGGCCAGTCCCAGCACCGCGCGGCCGAGGGTGGTCTTGCCCGAGCCGGACTCCCCGACCAGGCCGAGCGTCTCCCCCGGCGCGACGGACAGCGATACGCCGTGCAAGACCCGGAATCCGGGCTTGAGGCGGCCGCTGCCGGGATATTCCACCACGACCTCGTCGAGTTCGAGCAGCGGTCGCGCGGCTTCGGGAGGCAGGATGGGCGGGATCATCGGTTTCCGTCCTTGATCTGGCTCGGCCCGGCGGCGGAGAGCGTCTTGCGGGGTTCGGCCCCTTCCAGCGTGGAGTCCAGCAGCATGCGGGTGTAGGGGTGCCGCGGAGCGTGGAACAGCTCGCGCGCCGAGGCGGTCTCCACGACCTGGCCGGTCCGCATGACCGCCACGCGGTCGCAGATGTCGGCGACCACCCCGAAATCGTGGGTCACGATGATCATTCCCATCCGCTGCTCCTGCTGCAGCGAGCGCATCAGGTCGAGCACCTCGGCCTGGACCGTCACGTCGAGCGCGGTCGTCGGCTCATCGGCGATCAGCAGGTCGGGGTCGCAGGAGACGGCGCCGGCGATGAGCACGCGCTGGGCCATGCCACCGGAGATCTGGTGCGGGTAGGAGCGGAAGACCCGCACCGGATCAGGGATGCCGACCCGGTCCAGCAACGCGAGCGCCTTCTCACGGGCGCCGGCCGAGGACAGGCCCAGATGCCGGCGCATGGGCTCGACCAGCTGGAACCCGATGCGGAAGCTGGGGTCGAGGTTGGACATCGGCTCCTGCGGGATGTAGCCGATGCGCCTGCCCCGGAGCCGGTTGTAGGCGCCGTCGTCAAGCCGGGTCAGGTCGATTCCGTCGAATTCCAGCAGCTTCGCGCCGACCCGCGCCTGCGGCGGCAGCAGGCCGAGCACGGCGAACGCCGTCTGGCTCTTGCCCGATCCCGACTCGCCCACCAGACCGAGCACCTCACCCCGGTGCATCGTCAGGCTCACCCCGTCGACGACCGTACGGTCGCCGTCAGGCCCGGCGTAGGTGACGCGAAGGTCATCGACCGCCAGCAGGGGCCGCTCCCCCTCGGACACCGGCGCGGGCGTCGGCGCGGGGCCTTGGGCACTCGCGGCGGCATGGAGCCGCGGCCTGCGCCGGACGGGCCGGATGGCGTCGTTGCCGCCCATCGCGTCACGGATGGACGTGCCGAGCAAGCCGAATGCCACGATGGTCGCCGCCATCGTCACGCCCGGCCAGAGCAGCAGGATCGGGGCGTTGTAGACGTTGGTGAAGGCGTCATTCAACATGGCTCCCCAACTGGCCTGGGACGCCTTGCCCAGCCCGAGGAAGCCCAGCCCCGCCTGGATGCCGATCGCGATCGCGAAGAGCTGGGCGGCCTGGCTCACCGAGGGCGCGATCACCATGGGCAGCACGTGCCTGCGCAGGATGCGGGCCTCGCCGAGCCCGGAGACGCGGGCCGCGTCGATGTACAGCTCCTCACGCACCGCCATCACCGAGGCACGGATGAGGCGGAAGACCAGGGGAGCGACGATCACTCCGAGGACGGCCATCGCCACGTTGAGATCCTGGGAGATGACGACCATCACCGCCAGCATCACGATGATGGCGGGGACCGCCATGATGACGTCGTTGATCCACCGGGCGACCGCGTCCACCCAGCCCCGGCGGAAGCCGGCGACCAGGCCCAGCGGAGCGCCGATCGCGAAGGCGACAAGGACCACGATCGCCCCGCCGATCAGGCTGGTGCGGCCGCCGTAGAGCAGTCTGGCCAGCACGTCGCGGCCGACCCCGTCTCCGCCGAGCGGATGGGCCGCGGAATGTGGTGCCAGGATCGCGGACAACGCGCTGGTGTCGGGGCCGTACGGGGAGAGCAGCGGGGCGGCCGCACCGGCGGCGGCGACCAGCGCCAGCACCGCGAGGCCGCCCAGGGCCGCCGGGTCGCGCAGGGTACGGCGCACGAGGTGGTCGCGCTTGAGCGGCGACCCGCTGGGGACGCTGCGCGCGGTATCGGTCATCAGACACGCACCTTCGGGTTGAGCCAGCCGTACGCGATGTCCAGCAGCAGGTTGACCAGCACCACCAGGGCGACGGTCACGGTGACCGTCCCGAGCAGGACGGGCAGATCGCCCTGGGTGGTGGCCGAGTTGGCCAGCGAACCGATCCCCGGCAGGCCGAACACCTTCTCCACCACCACCGCTCCCCCGATGAGGCCGATGAACTGCAGGGCGAGGACGGTCAGCGCGGGCGGGGCGGCGTTGCGCAACGCGTGCCGGAACACCACGCTGCCCTTGCCGAGGCCTCTGCTGCGCAGCGTCCGTACGAAGTCGGTCTGAAGCACGTCGATCAGCGAGCCCCGTACCTGCATGGCCGTCGCCGCGGTCGCCGCGATCGCCAGGGAGAGCGCGGGCAGGGTGATCGAGCCCAGCCATTCCGCCGCGGACAGGGTCGGCGTGACATATCCCGTCGCGGGAAGCAACCGCAGCTTGACGGCCACGACCACGGCGAGCACCAGCGCGATCAGGAAACTCGGCAGTGCCGTGCCGAGCACCGCGCCGACCTGGAGGATCCGGTCGATCCAGCCGCCTCGAAGCGCCGCCGTCGCGCCGAGGGCGACGCTGACGACCGCCGAGAGCAGCAGTCCGGCGATGACGATGGACATGGTGACCGGGAGCGTGGTCGCGAGGGACTGCCCGACGGAAGCGCCGGTGAACCAGGATCGCCCCAGGTCACCTCGTACGGTGTTGCCGAGCCAGTGCCCGTACTGGACGATCAGCGGCTGGTCGAGTCCCAGCTCGTGGGCTTTGGCGGCGACCTGCTCCTGGGTGCCGGTCTCGCCCACGATGTTGCGCGCCACCTCGGTGCCGGCCAGGCTCAGCAGCCCGAATGTGCCCGTGGCCACGACGAACACCATGACCACTCCGGCGACCAGGCGCCGGAGCAAGAACAGAGCCATTGTGCGTTCCTTCCCGCCACCGGCCGCTAGTGGGCGGGCTTGAAGTTGTAGATCGGCGGGTACTGGAAGCCCGGCTGCGGGGTCACCGTCACGTTCTTCGTGGTCGCGAAGACGTACCGTATGACGTCCCAGGGCGCGTGCCACGCCTGGTCGACGACGTAGGCGTTGAGCTGCTTCATCAGGGCCGCCCGCGGCGCCCCGGTCGCCGACTCGATCCGCGAGATGAGGGCGTCGACCTTGGGATCCTCATACTTGGCCGGGTTCCATGTCGCGTTCTTCTTCAGTTGGAGCTGAACCGTGCCCCAGTCGCTCGGGGCGCCGAGCTTGAAGAACGACATCGGGTACTTGCCGGACAGCATGGTGGTGAAGATCTGGTTGGTGGGCAGGTTCTGCAGCGTGACCTTGACCCCGATGTTCTGCAGCGCCTGGGTCAGGGCCGCCTGCTGCTGGGGGAACAGCGACGCCATGTCCGGCATGGTGACCGAGAAGCCGTCCGGGTAGCCGGCCTCCGCCAGAAGCCGCTTCGCCTTCGCCGGGTCGTAGGGATATCTTTCGTCCAGGGACGCGTCGTAGGCCGGCTGATCGGGATCGAAGACCTGCGTGGTGGCCTTGCCCAGGCCCATTTTCACGGTCTTGACGATGCTCTGCCGGTCGAAGGCGTGGTTCAGCGCCTGGCGGACCTTGAGGTTCCCCAGCGCGGGCACCTTCTTGCCGGCACGGTCCCAGATGAACAGGCCTTCGATGTCACCGGAGGAGTAGACGACGGTCTTCATCCCGGCGTCCTGGACGGTCTTCACCCTCTGGGGGCTGACCAGGGTGCCGTTGATCTGGCCCGCGAGCAGGGCGTTGGTCCGCGCCGTCGGGTCAGGAAGCAGCTTGATGACGATGGTGTCGTAGGGGAAGGCCCGGGCGTTCCAGTAGCCGGGGTTGCGCACGTAGGCGTACTGCTGGCCGGCGATGGTCGCCGAGGTGTCCAGCCGGTACGGACCCGAACCGATCGGGGTCTGCGGGTCCGTCAGCGCCTTGGGGCTGGCGATCATCCCGGAGACCTGACCTAGCGCGGGGAGCAGCGTGGGGCTGGGGTGGCCGAGCTTGATGGCGACCGTGGTGTCGTCCACGGCCTCGACCCCCGTGATGTCCGACAACTGCGCGGCGGCCGTGTCCGCGCCGCCCTTGGTGTGCAGGAGGTTGTCCTTGACCACCTGGGCGGTGAGCGCGGTGCCGTCGGTGAACGTCAAGCCCGTGCGGAGCTTGAGGGTCAGGGTGGTCTGCGGGCCGTCGTAGCTCCACGACAGCGCCATGTTCGGGGCCGGGGCGCCCTGAGCGTCGAGGCGGATCAGGGTGTCGTAGACCGGCTGGTAGTAGTAGGCCTCCGGGCCGATGCTGGCCTTCGCCAGATCCCACGGCCTGGCCGGCACCGATTGGGCGAGCGTGAGCACACTGCTCGTTCCGCCGGACGCGGACGCTCCCCCGCTCCCGCAGGCCGCCGCGCCGAACATCAGAATTCCCGCTCCTATGAGCGTTGCTGTCTTACGCATGGTTTCTCCACCGGTTCTTTCTCCCTCGATCCTTCTGCGCTGGCCGTACGGACCTTCACGTCTGCGCGGCAGCCCAGGCTCCGCACAACCGGACGCTGTCCTCCGGTGTCGCCTGGGCGCCGCGGTCGACCTCGACGATCAGCCAGCCGTCGAAGTCCTCCGGCAGCGCCCGCAGGAACCCGTCGATGTCCGCCTCGCCCTGGCCCGGTTCGGACCACAGGCCGGCCAGGACGGTCCGGCGGTAGTCCCAGCCCTCGTTCTTGGCCCGCTCGGCGAGCGTCAGCCGGAGGTCCTTGATGTGGACGCTCGCCACCCGGTCGGCGTAGTCGCGGACGAGCTGTGCGGCGTCCGCGCCGGCCCAGGCCAGGTGGCCCATGTCCGGGCCGAAGGCGAGCAGCGAGGCGTCCACGGTGTCCAGCACGAACCGGGTCTCCTCCTCCGTCTCGGCCCAGGTACCCACGTGCGGGTGAAAGGCCGGAGTGATTCCGCCGGCCCCGATGACGCCGGCCACCTCGGCCAGCAGGTCCCGCACCCGTTCCAGGCGGTCCTGGTCGGCCAGGTGACCGACCGCCGGCCGGGCCACGCGCGGCGCGTCCTTGGCCATGCCCATGGCCAGGAACATCGTCGGCACACCCAGCACCGCGTGTTGCTCGGCGAGGCGGGCGGCGTTGTCCATGAGCTGCCCCTTCTCGGTCGCGTCGTCGCTGAGCCGGGCCGGCAGGTACCCCGGCGCGGCACTCAGCCCGTGATCGGCGAGCGACTTCGCGTAGTCCTCGACCGTCACACCGGCGGGTACGGAGCTGTGCACGGCCGTGAGTCCGGCCTCACGGATCGTCCTGAGCTGCTCGTCCAGCGACGGCGCGAGGGAAGGGTCGATCCAGCCATCAGGGCTGGCCACCCACTGCAGGGGGTTGATCGCGATGCGATTGCGGCTGATCTTCATATCTGTTCCTTTCCGGAGGTCAGGTGTGGCGTGGCTCGGGGCGCGCGCAGGTGCCCTCAGTGCCGTAGATCTCGATGCGCGGCAACTCGCGGGCGGTCTGGCCGGCGCTGCCGAGGAAGGTGTCCGGGAGAGTCCTCAGAGCAGGTTCTTGCGGATGACTCCGGCCTGAGCGACCAGGACGACGCTCTGCGGACGGCCGAGGAGGGAGATGTCGGCGAGCGGGTCGCCGGCCACGACGACGAGATCGGCGATCTTGCCTGTCTCGACGGTGCCGAGGGTGTCGGCGAGGCCGAGCAGCTCCGCCGAGGTGCGGGTGCCGGCGACGATGGCGGCCATCGGCTCCATGCCGAGTTCGACGAGGTGGGACAGTTCGCGCAGGTTGAACCCGTGGGGCGTCACTCCCGCGTCGGTGCCCACGGCGATCTTGACGCCCTGGGAGATGGCGTGGGCGATGTTCTCTTTGGTCACGCCCGCCCAGCGGGACTTCTTGCGATAGTGGTATTCGGGCATGCCGGCCGGGTCGAGTGGCCGGAACGCGGTCGCCAGGGTCGGCACCAGGAACGCGTCCTGCTGACGGGCGAGGTCGCACAGCTCGTCGGTGATGCCGTAGGCGTGCTCGACGCTGGTGACCCCGCTGAGCAGCGCGTTGCGGATTCCGGCAGCTCCCTGCGCGTGGGCGGCGACCTTGCGGCCACGGTGCCGGCGTCCCTCGGTGACCGCCGCCCGCATCTCCTCAATGGTCAGACCCTCGTCGTCGGGATCGTCGTGTGGGCTGCCCATGCCCCCGGTGGCGCACACCTTGATCACATCGGCACCGTCCCGGAGCATCCGGCGAGCGGCCACGCGTACTTGGTCAGGGGTGTCGGCGAGCTCGGTGAGCCAGGGAGCGGCGTTGACCCCGCTGGGCAGCGAGCAGTCCGCGTGGCCGCCGGTATGCCCGATGACCTTCACGGCGACCTGCAGGCGAGGTCCCTCGATGAGACCTTGCTCGATGGCCGTACGGAAGCCGGCCGGAGTGCCGCCCAGATCGCGGACGGTGGTGACTCCCGCGTGCAGGGTCTCGCGCAGTCGACCGGCGGTGGCGAAGACGTCCACGACCGGGTCGGCGCCGAGCCCCTCGGTCAGCCGGCGGCCGGGAGTCATGGCCATGTGGACGTGACAGTCGAAGAACCCCGGCAGCAGGGTGTGCCCGGCCACGTCGATCACGACCGCCTCGGGGGTGGCCGGTGCCCCGGCGGCGGAGCCGGCGTAGCGGATCCGGCCGTCCTCGTCGGTGATGACCGTGGCGTTCGGAACGGGCGGGGCGCCGGAGCCGTCGATGAGCACGGCGCCTTCGAACCGCAAGGCTGTGTCGCAGGCCGGAGCCCAGGTCATTGGCTGTCTCCAGGGGTGAGTTCGCGCCGGTGGCATGGTGCCCTTAGGCCGGTAGTCTCGGTAGGGCATTCGCCGCACTCAGCAAAATCGCCGGATTTTTTCACCACGGACGGCTGAATGCCAGATTACGTTCAACTTTGACATGCAGGGATGTGACATGGCCGACCGGCCAGACTCCACCGCGCAGCAGCCCGACGAACTCGACCTGGCGATCGTCAACGCCCTGCAGACCCACCCCCGAGCCCCATGGTCGCTCGTCGGCGAGGTCCTGCAGGTCGACCCGGCCACGGCGTCACGGCGCTGGCGCCGGATGCGGTCCGCCGGTCATGCCTGGGTCACCGGCTTCCTCACCAACGGGTTCACGCAGGAATGCGGGGCGATCCTGGAGATCAACTGCCATCCAGGACGCGTCATCGAGGTCGCCGAGACCCTGTCGGCGGATCCGCAGGCCTACGGCATCAAGCTCATGAGCGGACGCCGGGACCTGGTCGCGTTGGTCGTGGCGCGGAACCTGGAGGCGCTCTCGCACTACCTGCTCGAACGACCCGGCCGGCTACCTGGCGTGGCGCGCATGGGCAGCTACCTGATGGTCGGTGACGCACGGGCCAGCAGCCGCTGGCGGCTGCGCAACCTGGAGCCCGCCGCGGCGGCTCGCCTCACCGAGGCGGCACGCCCGCGACCGGCCCCGCCCGTCGTGCTGCGGGAGGTGGACCATGCCCTGGCCGGCGCGCTGGCCCGGGACGGCAGGTTGGGCCTGGCCGAACTCGCCGCGGAGATCGGCACCAGCCTCGCCACCGCCCGCCGCCGGATGAACGCGCTGCTGGGCAGCGGTCAGCTGACGCTGCGCTGCGACATGGCGCGGACGCTGTCGGGCTGGCCGGTCACCGCCTGCTTCTGGGCCCGGGTGCCGATGGACTCACTGGCCGAGACGAACAAGGAACTGGCCGCCATCCCCGAGGTCCGGGTCGCCTTCATCACCGCCGGGCCGCAGAACCTGTATCTGGAGGCGTGGTTGCGTACCACGTCGGACGTGGTGCGCTTCGAGGAGCGGCTCACCGCCCGGCTGCCCCGCATGACGGTCGACGACCGCGCCATCACCCTGCGGGTCATCAAGCACAGCGGACGAATCCTCGATGCGGCGGGCCGGTGCGTGGACACCATTCCCCCGTTCTCGGCGATGCCCCGGCAACACTGATCGAAAATGGGGAAGTCAGGCCGTTCGAGGGCCGTATGGCGAATCACGCCCGACTCCCGGCCAAGGAACCGGTCAAGACGGATTTCTCGCGCCACATATATCGATGCGGCGATAAATTTCAGCCTGCACGGAACCGCTCCCACAGCACTGGCCCCCGGTTATTCAAGACGCGTAATCTTCTTATTCGATCCATGTGCAATCGTACGGTTCCCGTTGGTGAAACCCCCGCGCTGCAGGGTGGTCGTATGGATTTCAAGATCCTCGGGCCGATCGAGGTTCGTACCTCTCGTGGGACGCCGATCGCGCTCGGACGCCGAAAACAGCGCGTACTGCTGGCCGCCCTGCTGCTCAACACCGGCAAGGCGATCCCCAGCCGGCGCATGCTCGACTGGCTGTGGGGCGAGCACGCGCCCGCCACCGCGCAGTCGAACCTCTACACCTACATCTCAGCGCTGCGCAAGGTGCTCGACTCCCCCTCCCGCATCGAGGCGGGCCCCAACGGGTACCTGCTGCGCGTCCAGCCCGGCGAGGTGGACGTCACATTGTTCGAGGACCTCGCCGCGCAGGGGCAACAGGCGCTGTCCGCCGGACGCCACGACGTCGCGCTCGAACGGCTGACCCGGGCCCTTTGCCTGTGGCGCGGCGAGTCCGTCCTGGAAGAGCTGCCCCTGCCCGCGCCGCTGCGCTGCGAGACGGCTCGGCTGGAGCGGCTGCGGGCGAGCGTCGTGGACGCCTCGCTGGAGGCCCGGCTGGCGCTCGGCCAGCACGGCGACATGCTCGCCGATCTGGAGGCTCTGACCCGCAGGGACCCGCTGAACGAGCGGCTCAGGGCACAGCTCATGCTGGCCTTGTACCGTTCCGGCCGCAGGGCCGACGCGCTGACGATCTATCAGGGCGCGCGGATGACGCTGGCCACCGAGGTCGGCATCGACCCCGGCCCGGACCTGGTCCGCATGCACCAGCGCGTCCTCACCGACGACCCCGCCCTGACGCCGCCGCCGGCGGTCGCCGCCCGCAGGGCCCCGGCCGAGCTGCCCATCGGCTCGGCCGCGTTCACCGGCCGGGCCGCCGAGATCGCCCGCCTGTGCGCGATGCTGACCTCGGCCTCCGGCGCGACCGCCATCTCGGCGATCACGGGCGCCGCGGGGGTCGGCAAGTCGGCGCTGGCCGTGCACGTCGCCCATCAGGTGGCGGGCCGGTTCGCGGACGGGCGGCTCTACGTGGACCTGCACGACTCCACACCCGGCGTCGCGCCGCTGAACCCCGCCGACGTCCTGGCCCGCCTGCTGCGCTCGCTCGGCGACGACACGGCCGGGCGGCCCGACGTGGACGAGGCCGCGGCCCGCTTCCGATCGCTGACCGACGGCAGGCACCTGCTGCTCCTGCTCGACAACGCCCGCGACGCCGCGCAGGTGCGCCCGCTGCTGCCCGCGAGTCCCACCTGCCGGGTGCTGGTCACCGCTCGCCGGATGCTCACCTCGCTGGACGCCGCCTCGCACTTCCGCCTCGGCGTCATGGCCGAGGACGAGACCTCGACGCTGCTCGGCCGCCTGATCGGGGAGGAGCGCGTGGCAGCCGAACAGCGGGCGGCGCGCTCGATCGTGCGGCTGTGCGCCGGGCTGCCGCTGGCGATCAGGATCGCCGCCGCCCGGCTGATCGCCCGGCCGGGACTGTCGCTGCGCGCCCTGGCCGACCGGCTGGCGGTCGACGACCACCGCCTGTCCGAGCTCCAGGCCGACGATCAGGCCGTACGGGCCTGCTTCATGATGAGTTACCGGAGCTTGGACGCCGAGTCCTCCCGGATGTTCCGGGTGGTGAGCCTTCTCGACGGCACCGCCATCAGCGTCGCGGCCGCCGCGGCCCTGGCCGACCGCCCCGAGCCGCGCACCGCCGACCTGCTGGACCACCTCGCGGAAGCCCAGCTTCTCGAGGTATGCGGCCACGACCGGTACCGCATGCACGACCTCCTCCGCCTGTTCGCCCGCGAGCGGGCCAGACAGGAGGGCACCGAGGAGGACCAGGCGCTGGCCGTCTGGAGGGCGCGGCGGGACGTCTGGACGCCGCCCGCTCAGCCGGCCACCTACATGACCGCGGGCCGCCCCGCACGCGGGAAATCATCCCTATTCGCCGCGAGATTCGACTGATAAATACCCGGCGATCCGCCCCCGGGCGCCCTTTCTCCTCCGCCGTCTCGCAGCCCCGCCGCCGACCTACACACATGTGCATGGTTAGAGGTATAGGCGGATTCGACATTGTTGGCGACATGTCTCACCTTTTCTCACCGCCGAGAAGAAGGCCGGGCACCAGCGAAATCCGCGCGAACCGGGAAGGGCGGACGTGTCTGAACTGATCGGCGTTGACGAGTGTGAAAGTTTCACCGTAAAACAGGTCCAGGATCTGTACAGAAGGTACGTCAGCCGCAGTCAGGTCAACCTCATGACCTCCTTCGGCTTCGGCCGGGAACTCGTCGAAAGCGCCGAGGGCGCCTGGATCAGGACCCGCGACGGCCGCAAGGTCCTTGACGTGACCGGCGGGGTCGGTGTACTCAACCACGGCCACAACCATCCCCGCATCCTTCAGGCCCGGCGCCAGTTCGCCGACCGCCGGCGCATGGAGGTGCACAAGGCGTTCTTCTCGCCGTACGTGGCCGCCCTCAGCCACAACATCGCCACGCTGCTGCCGGGCGACCTGAGCATCTCCTACTTCCCGAACTCCGGCGCCGAGGCGAACGAGGGCGCCGTCAAAATGGCGTACAAGTATCACGAAGGACGCCGCAACACCATCCTCCGCTCCGACATCAGCTTCCACGGCAAGACCCTGGGCGCGGGCAGCCTGACCGGATCGTCCGAGAACTCCTTCCCCTTCCCCGGTCTCCCCGGCATCGTCGTCTACCCCTACGGCGACGTCGCGGCCGTCCGCGCGGCCATCGAGGCCGCCCGCGGCCCCGACGGCACGTGCGACGTCTACGCGATCATGGCCGAGCCGTTCAGCGCGTCGAGCATGCGCTGCTGGACCGAGAACGACCTGTACGAGCTGCGACGGCTCTGCGACGCGAACGACATCATGCTGATCTTCGACGAGGTCTACACGGGCTGGGGCAAGACGGGCAGCCTCTTCTACTTCATGCGCTACCCCGACCTGCTGCCCGACATCCTCGTCTACTCCAAGTCCCTCGGCGGCGGCAAGGCGTCGATCGCCGGGTACACCGCCCGCGAGCCCGTCTTCCGCAAGGCCTACGACCGGCTCTCCGACGTCATCCTGCACAGCACCACCTACTACGGTTTCGGCGAGGAGACCGTCACCGCCATCGAGGCCGTCAACATCGTCGTCGAGGACGACTACCCCGCCAGGGCACGGCAGATCGAGCGCATCCTGGGTCCCGGCCTGCAGAACATCCACAAGCGCCACCCCGACGTGGTCGGCCGGGTGAGCGGGGTGGGCGCTCTGTGGGGCGTGTTCCTCGGCGGCGGGCCCAAGGTGCTCGACCTGGCCGCCAAGCTCGCGCCCGGCTTCTCCGGCGACCCGCAGTTCCGCACCAAGCTGATCACCCTCTCGGTCATCGCCGACCTCTACCGCGAGCACGGCATCGTCTCCTACTACAGCCCGAACGCCGACAACCCCCTCGTCGTCGCGCCGACCCTCGCCATCGCACCGGAGGACGTCGAGTATTTCCTGGACGGCCTCGACAAGACGCTGGCCAAGGGCCTGCCGCGGTTGCTCGCCGGGTTCGTGCGAGAGAAGGTGGGGTCGCGATGGCCCGCCGGGTCGTAGTCACCGGCAGCGCCGGGATGCTCGGCGGCCACCTGGCCCGCCGGCTCGTGCTCGACGGCCACGACGTGCTCGGGGTGGACCTGCGCCCCCAGGACGACCCGCTGCTGACGGCGGGGCACCGGATCGGCGACGTGCGCGACCTGCCGCTGATGACCGAGGCCATGACCGGGGCGGACGCGGTCGTCCACTGCGCCGGCGCGCTGCCGAGCTACCCGGCCGAGCAGATCCACGACCTGATCGTCGGAGGCACCCGCACCGTCCTCGCGGCCGGGCGCCGAGCCGGCGTGGAGCGGCTGGTCCACATCTCCTCCACCGCCGTGTACGGGCTGCCGACGCTCGTGCCCACGCCGGAGGACCATCCGCGCGCGCCGGTCGACCCCTACACCAGGGCGAAGGCCGCGGCCGAGGAGCTGGCGGAGAAGTACCGGGCCGACGGCATGTGCGTGCCCATCCTGCGCCCCAAGACCTTCCTCGGCCCCGGCCGGATGGGCCTGTTCGCGATGCTCTTCGAGTGGGCCGAGGAGGGCCGCAACTTCCCGGTGCTCGGCAGCGGGGACAAGCGCATCCAGATGTTCGCGATCGAGGACCTGGTGGACGCGGTGGCCCTCGTGCTCGACGCGCCGGCCGACGTCGCCGGCGACACCTACAACCTGGCCGCCGCCGAGTTCGGCACGCTGCGGGAGAACTTCCAGACGGTTCTCGACGCGGCCGGCCACGGCAAGCGGGTCGTCTCGCTGCCCGCGGGACCGGCCCTGGCCGGGCTCCGGCTGCTGGAGCGCAGCCGGCTGTCCCCGGTGTACGGGCGGCTGGCGCTCAAGCTGCTCGCCGACTCCTATGTCAGCATCGACAAGGCCCGTGAACGGCTCGGCTTCCAGCCGAAGCTGTCCAATCAGGACGCGATTCTCCGCACGTACGCATGGTGGCGGGAACACCGCCCGGCTGTCTCATCGGGCGGTGCGACGAGCCGTGACGCGTGGCGGCAGGGCGCGCTGTCGCTGGCGAAGATCTTCTTCTGAGCTATCGGGGTTAAGCATGCGCCTTGTCGAATCGCCAGACGTTCCAGAGAGCCCGCAGCGTCAGGAAGCGGCGCAGGAGCGTGCCGTGGAAACCCGCACGAGCCTGGTCGCGGATCTGGCCGCCCTGATCCGCCCCTCCCACGCGGCCAAGGCGATCCTGCTCGTGCCCGTGGCGCTCATCGGCACATCCTCTGTCAGCCTGGCCGAGGTGGTCGGTGTCATCTGGGCCACAGTGGCGTTCATGGTCGCCTCCGCCGCCGTCTACATCGGCAACGACATCGCCGACCGGCACCGCGACCGCCTCCATCCGGTCAAGCGCAACCGCCCCATCGCGTCCGGCCGTGTGGGGGTGCTGACCGCGGGCGCCTGTTGCGCCGTCCTGCTGGCGGTGCTCGCCGCCATCGTCGCCCGGGAACCGGTGTCCTCCTGGCCGGTGCTGGTGTATCTCGTGCTCAACGTCGCCTACAGCCGCGTCCTCAAGCACATTCCGTTGGTCGACGTGGGCACGGTCGCGGCCGGCTTCGTCCTGCGCGTCGTGCAAGGGTATGAGGTGACCGGAGACCGGGCGCCCGCCTGGCTGCTGATCACGGTGTTCTCGATGTCCCTGCTGCTGCTCATCGGCAAGCGCCGCCAGGAACTGCTGGAGGCCGGGGCCGTCCACCGGCCCGCGCTGCGCGGCTACTCGATGGAGCTGACCAACTGGCTGCTGCAGATCGCCTCCGTACTCGCCCTGGTCTCCGGACTGATGTACCTGCGTGACGAGGGACCGTTCGGCCCGCAGCACGGCCAGACGGCGATGATGCTGTCCACCCCCTTCGCGCTCTTCGCCCTCTTCCGGTATCTGCAGATGCAGCTCGTGGACAAGGAGAGTGACCCGGTGCGCGTGCTGCTGCGCGACCGCGTCATGCTCGCGAACTCCATGTTGTGGGCCGCCACCCTCGGTGTGATGCTCGTGCTCGTCCACCACCCGTCCCTGGCGGCGATCGTCCACCTATGAGAAATGATTGTGAGAGGAAGGCGATGGACGTCCGCTTACTGGGACCGGTCGAGGTGATCGTCGGTGACCGCTGCGTCCCCCTGGGACCACCCCAGCGACGCGCGGTGCTGGCCGCCCTGGCGATCGACGCCGACCGTCCCGTGTCGCTCCGCACGCTGATCGAGCGTGTCTGGGACGATCCGCCGGACCGGGCGACCGACTCGCTGTACGCCCACATCACCCGCCTGCGGCAGGCGCTCACCGCGACCGGGGTCTCCATCGAGCGCCGGAACGGCGGTTACGCGCTCGACGTGGACCCCGAGCGGGTGGATGCCTACCGGTTCCGGCGGCTGGCCAAGCAGGCGCAGCTACGCGCCCGCGACGACGCCGCCCGGACCCGGCTGCTGGCCGAGGCGATGGAACTGTGGCGCGGCGCGCCGCTGACCGGCATCCCGGGAGAGTGGGCCGCCCGCATGCGGTACGGCATCGAGCAGCAGTTCGTCGGCGCCGTCGTCACCTGGGCCCAGGCGCACCTGCGCCTGGGCCGCCCCGACATCGTGGTCACCGAGCTGACCCCGCTGGTGCCGCGTTACCCGCTCGCGGAGCCCCTGGCGAGCATGCTGATGCACGGCCTGTGCGCCCTCGGGCGCGGCGCGGAGGCGGTGGCCCTGTACGCCCGCCTGCGCGGATACCTCGCCGACCACCTGGGCATCGAGCCGGGCCCGGAGCTGCGCGCGCTGCATCTCACGATCCTGCGGGCCGGCAAGGACCCGCTGACCCGGCCGGTCGGCCGGCCCGGCCTGCTGTACGCCCAGGTCACCGGCTGAGCGAGAGCACCAGCCGCTGCCCGCTGTGGTCGGACAGGCCGTTCGAGCGGACCAGCCGATACTCGTGGACGGTGATCTCCGGCGTGGTGTACGCCCAGTCGATCCGCCACCACGGCCACCGGTCGTCCCAGGTGGCGGGGTAGAGCGAGCGCAGCGCCGGGGTGGCGTCGGCCATCCGCCCCGGCACCTGGCGCAGGATGCCCATCGCGGGCGAGGCGTTGAAGTCCCCGGCCAGGACGGCAGGCAGCGGGTTCGCCTGGATGTCGGCCGCGAGCACGCGGAGGTTGGCCTTGCGTGCCTCGTGCTGCGTGCGGTTGAGGCTGAAGAGGTCGAGGCCGCCCGCGGACGGGTCGACCGGCGAGTTGATGTGGGAGTTGTAGAACGAGACGGTCCGGCTCCCGATGCGCAGGTCCGTGCGCAGTGTCTTCACCGTGTAGAAGCCGGGCCAATCGGAGCCGGGCGGCACGGGCGTGTCCCGGCCGTCCTCCGGACGCAGGTCGAGCCCGTGTTCCAGGACGATGGGGAACCGCGACAGCGTGACCATCTCGCTCGCCGCGGCGATGTGGAACCCGGGGAACTCCCGGCGCAGCGTGTCCAGGTCGTTCACCCGGATCGGCCGGGAGTCCGCGCCGAAGTAGACGTACTCCTGCAGCAGCAGCACGTCGGCGTCCTGAGCGTGGAGGTAGCGGTAGAAGGCGGCGACGTCCCGCGGGGGTGTGCCGGTGGGCGGGGGCATCGCGCTGCCCAAGGACTGGTCCCAGTACCAGGTGTTCCAGGAGAACACCTTGATCGCGTCCGTCGGAGCCGGGACGGCGCGGTGCCACAGTGAGGCGAGGTTGAGCCCGCTCACGCCCGCACCCAGCGTCAAGGACGCCAGCGCCACCGCGGCGGCCGCCCGGCGCGCGCGGCGCGCCGCCAGGGCCGCGACGAGCAGCAGCACGGGAACGGCCGCCAACGCCAGCGGCGGGACGAGCTCGGGGAGCTGCCACCACCACACCCGGCCGGACAGGACGCGGTGCGACACCACGAACACCAGCCAGGCGCTCGCCGCGCACAACACCAGCGGGATCCTCCGGCGCACCCCCGACGCCCGCCGAGAATCGCGGGGGCGCGTGACGGCCTGTGTGGTATCGGCCGCCGTCACGTGGCCGCCTCTCCGGTGGCCGAGGGGCGCATGGTCAGGTCGGAGTCGTAGAGCCGGCGGAACCTCGCCGAGCACAGCCACCGGACGACCCCGGCCGCCACCCCGGCGGCGATGGTCACGTTCACCAGGAAGTGCACGGCGCCGAAATAGAGCAGGAACAGCGGGCCGCGCCTGCGCAGCACGAAGCGGTACATGCCGAGGTCGGCCAGCAGCGACACGGCCAGGGCGAGGGCCGCGGGCGCGGCGCCGACCGGGCCGAGCAAGATCGCCAACGGCGACACGGCCACCGCCGCCAGCGCGGCGAGGCTGCCGCCGGCCCGGCTGGAGGTCTCGAACCCGCGGGCGAAGCGCCGCCGACGCGCGTACAGCGGCACCCGGGCGCGCCCCCGCCGGTACAGCTTGCGCAGCAGCCTGAACAGCTTGTCGTCGTGATCGTGCCGCGAGCGCACGGCGGCGGTGAGCACCATCTCGTACCGCTGGGTGAGGCGGTGACCGTAGTCGACCTCCTCGGTCTCGCGCAGGCGCGTGTTGAACGGCCCGATGTCGTCGAACACGCGGCGCGGCATCGCCATCAGCGCCGGGAACAGGAACGAGATGGGCCCCTCTGAGCTGACCGTCCAGTAGTGGTACTGCAGCGCCCGGTACTCCTCGACGAGGCTGTCGCGGATCAGCGGCTCGGGGTCGTGAACGCTGCACACCGCGCCGAGCCGGGGATCGGCGGCGAGCATGCCCACCGCCACCTCGACGGCGTCGGGGTAGGGGGCCACGTCAGAGTCCACGAATACCAGGATCTCACCGCGCGCGTGCGCGACGCCGAGATTGCGCGCCCCGGCCACGCCCATGTTGCGTTCTGTGCGGATCACCCGCACGCCGAGCCGCCGCGCGATCTCAACCGAGTCGTCGGTGCTGCCGTCGTCCACGACGATCAGCTCGATCGGCCGGTAGGTCTGCTCCTGCAGCGCGCGCAGGCACAGCTTCAGCGAGGCGGCGTAGTTGTAGTTGGGCACGATCGCCGACACCAGAGGCCCTTGCTCGGTCATCGCTCACACCTCGGCCGGGAGGTCGTATATGCGGCGGAACCGGCTGGACAGCAGGCACTGGGCCGCGCCGGCGAACACCGCCACCGCGACGGTGACGTTCACCAGGAAGTGCACCGCGGTGAAGTACAGGGTGAAGCGCGCGCCGGCGTAGCGCCGCACGAAGCGGTACATGCCCAGGTCCGCCGCTATCGAGCCGGCCAGCAGCACGACCGGCGCGGCCAGCCAGGCCGGGCCGAGCACCACCGGCAGCGGCGCGCTGAGCACGGCGAACAGAGCGGCGAGCGAGCCCCAGCCTCGGCTGCTGTTGGCCGGGCCGCCGTTGAAGTCCGGGCGGCGCAGGTACAGCGGGATGTGCAGGCGCGCGCGGTGGAAGAACTTCGACAGCACCACCTTGAGCCGGTCGTCGTGGTCGTGCCGGCCCCTGATCCTGTTGTCCAGCACGATGCGGTAGCGCTGGGTGACGCGGTGGCCGTACTCGGCGTTCTCGCTGTGGCGCAGCGCGGGGTTCAGCGGGCCCACCTCGCGGAAGACCTCCGCCCGCATGGCGAAGAGCGCGGAGTAGATCGTGGTGATCTCGCCCTCGTCACCGGAGATCCAGTAGTGCAGTTGGAGGCTGCGGTACCGCTCCACGAGGCTGTCGGGGATCAGCGGCTCCGGGTCATAGGTACCGCACACCACCCCCAGGGTGGGATCGGCGGTGAGCAGGTTCACCGCGTGCTCGACCACGTCCTCGGCCAGCGCCAGGTCCGAGTCGAGGAAGAACAGCACCTCGCCGCGCGCGTGCTCGGCACCGAGGTTGCGCGCCGCCGGGGCGCCGATGTTGGTGTCGGTGACCACGACCCGCACCCCGTGCCGGTGGGCGATCTCCACCGAGTCGTCGGTGCTGCGGTCATCGACGACGAT
Organism: Nonomuraea sp. NPDC026600; assembly: GCF_040638335.1. Classification (NCBI taxonomy): domain Bacteria; kingdom Bacillati; phylum Actinomycetota; class Actinomycetes; order Streptosporangiales; family Streptosporangiaceae; genus Nonomuraea; species Nonomuraea sp. NPDC026600. Next base: position 117,560 of record NZ_JBEZYD010000011.1, on the reverse strand, counting down.
CACCTCGATGCTCGGGTACGTCTGCCGCTCCAGCGCGCTCAGGCACAGCTCGAGCGTGCGGGCGTAGTTGTAGTTCGGCACGATGACCGAGACCAGTGGCCGTGCCTGCGGCGTCATCGGTGCTCCCCTCGCCTGGTCCGGCGCAGGAGCAACGGCAGGGGCCGGCCGAGGCCGCTCCTGGTGAAGTCCGAGGCGCCGTTCACCCGGGGGAAGGGCGCGGCCGGGACCGGGACCTCGAGGAACTCGCACAGCGGGCCCCAGCCGTCGGCGACGTCGAAGACGAGCAGCCGCTCGGCCGGGACGGCGGCGACCACCCTGGCCGCATGCTCGGCGAAAAGCTGGACGGCCCGTTCTGGCTCCCGGTCGGCCGGGGTCGCGAAGGTCCGCGCGTCGAGGGTGCTATCGATCATCTTGACGAACGTGGCGAGGTCGGTGCCGAAGAGCGACGACAGCAGGATGGCGGCCCTGCCCGGCAGCGACTCGATGCGCCGCCGCTGCGCGAACAGAGTCCGCCGCATGCTGGCCAGCCAGCGGTCCGGATCACGCGTGGTGAGGATGACCTTGGCCTTCGGGTAGTACTCGGCGAGCCGCTGCCAGTAGGCGGAGGTCGGGCCGTCCACGCACGACTCGTAACCGACGAGCAGGTGGTCCCAGTTCACCTCGCGGGGCGTGGCGGCGGCCAGCCATGGCCTGATCTGCTGGGGGTGGGCGAAGACGTCCACCATGTGGTGGCACGGCCCGAAGCCGAGCCGCTCCAGCGCCGACTTGAGGGAGAGCGTTCCCGTCCGGCCGAAGCCGGTGCCGATGATCTGCATGGCCGCTCAGTCCCGGGCCGCGAGAATCCGGGCGGGCTTCTCCCGGCGGCCGAGCACGAACCGCTGCAGGACGCCCACCGCTCCCCCGAGGGCGCCGGTGAAGGTGACGGCGAGGTGGACGCCGGAGAAGTAGAGGCCGAACGCGACGCCCCGCTGGGTGTAGGCGAAGCGGTAGGTGCCCGCGTCCAGGGCTATGGCGGCGGCGACCAGCGCGGGCGGGACGAGTGCGCCGGCGCGGCCCGCCACCACGGGCAGAGCGAGCGCCGGGACGGCGGCGAGCAGCAGGACGCCGCCGACCGCGCGCGGCACGGAGTCCCCGGGCGTCTCCCCCTTGTGCCAGTCCAGCGCGCTGAGGCGGGCGCGGCGGAGCACCTTGCGCAGGATCGTCCCCACGGTGGCGTCGTGGTCCTTGCGGCCGCGTATCGCCTCGCTCAGCTTCACCTCGTACGAGCGCGTCACGCGGATGCGGTAGTCGGAGGAGACGGTCTCGCGCAACCGCGGGTCGAAGGGGCCGATCTCGGCGAACACCTTGGCGGGGATCGCCAGCACGGCCGCGTGCAGCTCGAGCGTCGGCCGATGGGCGGGCATCCACCAGCGGTGCATCTGCAGGGCGCGGTACTGGGAGGCCAGGCTCTGGGAGAGCAGCGACTCGGGCCGCAGGATGCCGCCCAGGGCGCCGATCCGCGGGTGGGACGCCAGGATCCGTACCGCGTTCGCCACGGCGTCCGGATCGAGGGCGATGTCGGCGTCGAGGAAGAACAGGATCTCCCCGCCGGCGTGCTCGGCGCCGAGGTTGCGCGCGGGAGTCGGACCGCCGTTGACCTCGGCGCGTACCACCTTGGCGCCCTTGGACGCGGCCACCCGCGCCGCGTCCTCGGTGCCGCAGTCATCCACCACGATGACCTCTATATGCGGATAAGTCTGTTCCGCCAGCGCATCCAGGCAGAGTCGTAACACGTCAGACCGGTTATAGCTGGGGATGATGACCGAGACTAGCGGACGCTCCCGACTCATGATGTGCTCCATTGGCCGTGTCCAGACCTCGTGTCCGGTTCACGGTAGGCACGGCGACTTGTCCCATTCTTGTCGCGCCGAACGCGCCTGCTCGGCCGCCGCCGCTGACAAGGATGCGACAAGGACTTCTGAGTACGTTCGACGCCGGCCCACCCACCGAGGATGGTGTTGATGCGCGACGGGGACGCAGTGACCGAGCAGCGGCTCACCTCCACGCCGCCCCAGCCGGAAAGGTCCTGGGCGGAACGTGTCAGGCGTTTCGTCCGCCCGCGCCGGCGCTGGTGCTGGGGCACCAGACTGGTCGTGACCGCCTCGGTGGCATGGCTGCTCTTCGTGCTCTGCCACCTGCTGGCCAGCGGGCGCACCTCGCTGTGGGCCCCGATCGAGCTGATACCGCCGCCGCTGTTCCTGGTGGTCCCCGCGCTGCTGCTGGTCGTGGCGCCGCTGGCCCGGCCGGTGCGCTGGCGGATCATGTCACTGCTGATGGTCACCGCGGTGCTGGGCGCCGGGTCGAGCGGGGTCAACTACGCCACCCTCTGGTACACACCGCCGCCCGCGAGCGCGGGAAGCATCACCGTGGCCGCCTGGAACACCGAGTTCTGGGACCAGGACTGGCGCACGGCCGAGGGCGACCGGTACTCGCCCGAGTTCTATGCCTACCTACACAAGCTGAACGCCGACGTGTACCTGCTGACGGAGTACCTCTACGTGAACACCCGGGCCGGGGACATGCGGTCCCAGCGCTGGACCGCCGACCTGGCGATGCGCATCGACAAGCTGGCCGAGCTGCGCCGTGAGTTCCCCGGCTACCAGGTCGCGGTGTCCGGCGAGCAGATCACGCTCTCGCGGTTCCCGATCGTCGGGCACCGCGGCCTGGACCTGCGCCCATGGCTGCCGGCCGACCAGAAGGAGATCCCCGAGGCGCTACAGGGCTGGCCGGAGGGCTACACGGTCGAGACGCTGCGCACCGACATCGACGTCAACGGCACGGTCGTCTCCTTCTACGACCCCCAGATCGCCCAGCCGCCGCTCGAATGGCGGCTGTACGACGCCGAGTCCCGTGACGTCGCCTTCAGCAAAACCCTGCGGCGGGAGGCGAGTTACCGGGCCATCGGCGCGGACATCGCGGCCAACCCCCATCCCGTCGTGCTCGCCGGCGACCTGAACACCTCCCCGGCGATGGGCATCCGCCGCCTGCTCCCCGAGCGGCTGATCGACAGGACGCCCGCGCTCTCGTCCCTGTATCCGGCGACCTACCTGGCCGGGACCGCCGAGCTGTGGCGGATCGACTGGCTGTACACCAGTCCCGACGTGACCGTGCACCGCTACGAGCTGCCCGGCGCCGAGGGGCTGTCCGACCATCGGGCCCAGCGCATGGTCGTGTCGGTGTCCTGACCGGCGCGGCCCGACCGACGAAGGGACCGGATATGCCCGACGAGCTGCCCTGGCGTGATGACGTCGCGGTCATCGTGCCGAACTACAACAAGCGCAAAACCCTGCGGGCCTGCCTGGAGTCGGTGTACGCGCAGACCTACCGCCCGGCCGAGGTCATCGTCGTCGACGACGTCAGCACCGACGGCTCGCTGGAGATAGCCCGGCAGTTCCCGTGCACGATCGTCCAGCCGCCACGCAACCAGGGGCCGTCGGGGGCCCGCAATCTCGGAGTGGCCGGCAGCGCGGCGCCGCTGCTGTTCTTCGTCGACTCCGACACGGCACTCGCCCCTGACGCGATACACAACGCGGTCAAGGCCTACCGGGAGACGCCGGACTGCGGCATGGTCCAGGGCATCTACGACATCGAGCCGCTCTACGACGACGGCCCGGTCGAACGCTATCGCGTTCTGTGCGAGCACTACGAGCGCAGCCAGACCACGGCGACGTTCCTGTCCTGCACCCTGATCCCGCGCCACGTCTTCGAGGAGACGGGCGGGCTGGACGAACGGCTGCGCGATGGCGAGGACTTCGAGTTCGGCACGCGCGTCCCGGCCCGCTACCGGCTGGTCGTCACCACCTCCGTGGTCACCAAGGCCGACGACGAGGACCGGTTCTGGGGGTGCCTGGCGGAACGGTTCGTCCGGTCCACCACGCTGCCGGTGATCATGGTACGGGCGCGGCGGCTGCGTGGTGAGGGCAAGGTCGGCTTCCAGCTCGACATGATCGGAACGGGCCAGAACAAGCGCAAACCACCCCGGGTCTCCTCCGCTTCGGCGACGGCCACGTTCCTCACCCTGCCGCTCGCGCTCGTCAGCCCCTGGCTGCTGGCCGTGCCGGCGGCGACGCTCGCGGTGTTCCTCTGGAGGAACCGTACGTTCATCGGCTTCGCCCGCCGATACCGGGGCACCCGCTTCGGACTGTGGGTCGCCTGGATGCAGCTCTGCTTCCACACGGCCTTCTTCCTCGGTGCCTGCGTGGGGCTGCTGCGCGTCGCCTACGAGCTGGGCCGCCGGCAGGGAGAGCCGGTCAGGACAGGCCTGGCCCCGGCGCCGTCGGCTGGGCCGCGCGAGTGAGCTCGATCAGGCTGCCCCGGCTGCCCCGGCTGCCGCGTCCGCTGAAGCTGGCGCTGGTCGCCGCGTTCGCCCTCGCCGTCATGACCGCGATCGCGTGGACGATGTCCCGGCTGGACTGGAGCGTCGTCGGTGTCCTGTTCACCCGCCGCGACGCCGGGCAGATGAGCCTCCTGCTCGGCGGCTCGCTGCTGGCGAGCATGGCGGGACTGTCGCTCGGGTTCCTCGGCTGGCGCGTCGTGCTGCTGGAGACCGGCCCCCCGGTCAGCGGGCCGCGCGTGGTGCGGATCTTCTTCGTCGGCTTCCTGTCCAAGTACCTGCCCGGACGGGTGCCCGGCATGATCGCCGCCACCAAGGTGGCCACGGCCAACGGCGTCACCTTCGCCAGGCTGATGACCACGGCGGCGCTCGTCATGAGCCTGGTGCTGCTGAGCGGGTTCACGGTCGGGCTGCTCGCGGGCGTGCAGCTGCTGGGGGCGCAGGCGGCGTGGCTGGCCGGAGCCGCCGTACTGATCGTGCTCGTCCTGGTGCGCCCGCACATCGTCAACCAGGGCTCCGCGCTCTTGCTGCGGCTGCTGCGCCGCCCCGCGGCGGCCAAGGCCGCCTCCGTCCGGGGAGTGCGGCTCGCGGTCGCCTGGCAGAGCCTGTCATGGGTGGTCACAGGGCTGCACCTGTGGCCCCTGGCCATCGCGATGGGTGCGTCCCCGTCCCGCTCACTCATGCTGTGTGTCGGCGCGTTCACGCTCGCCACCTCGATCGGCATCGCGAGCGTGTTCATCCCCGACGGGATCGGCGTCCGCGAGGCGGTGCTCACGGCCGCGCTGACAGTGGTGCTGCCCGCCCCGGCCGCCGCGGTGGTGGCCCTGGCCAGCCGTCTGGTCTCCACCGTCGCCGAGGTGCTGCTCGGCGCGGCCGCCCTGGCAACCGCCGAGTACCTCATCCGCCACAGACGGGCCGATCCGCAGGAGACCCTTCAGCCTGCGGCGTCGCCCCGGCCCGGGAGCCGGTGACCGTGGTGGACTCCGACGCAGTACGGCATGGGCCAGCACGCCTAACGCGCCGGCGACCGGCACGGACAGTCCGGCCAGCATCGCGGCCCGCCAGTCGCCGCCGTCCAGCGTGCCGAAGAAGACAGCGCCGGTGATCGTTCCGCCGAGCACACCCCCGGTCTCCTGAACGGTCCCGAGCACCCCGGCCGCGGCTCCCACCCGCTCGGGGCGTACGGCGGACAGCACCGAGGAGAGCAGCGGCGACATGAGCAGCCCCATCCCGGCCCCGACCACAAGGAGGGCCATGGCCACCTGGTACGGCTGCGCCGCACGCGCCACGACGTCGTACAGGAGGCACAGCCCGAGCAGCAGCACGGTGGCGCCGAAGCGTCCTGGGCGGAGCGAGGCGGCGATGAAGCCCGCGTTGAGCGCGGTGCACACGGCTCCGGCGGCGAGCGGGCCGAGGCCGAGGCCGTCCTGCAGGTAAAGGGCGAGCACGAACGACAACCCGGCCGAGGTGCCGAAGAGCAGCGCCACGGCGACCAGGCCCCAGGCGAACGTCCTGTCCGTGAACACGTCGAGGTCGAGCAGCGGGGTCCGCCTCGAGTACACCAGCCGCCGCTGCCGGCGGACGAACGTGATCAGAATCGGACCAGAGGCGGCCAGGCACCCCCAGGCCCACGGCGGCCAGCCCTGTTCACGGCCCTCGACCAGCGGCAGCACGACCGCCACCAGCCCGGCGGCCACAAGCCCGGCCCCGACCACATCGAGCCCGGCCCGGCGTGCGTCGGGCCCGGCCCGCCGTATCGGTGACGGCAAGGGCGGCGGGAGCAGGCGTCCGGTCATGGCCAGCGCCGCGGCGCCGATGGGCACGTTCACCAGGAAGCAGGCCCGCCAGCCCAGTCCCAGGTGGTCGGCGGCCACCAGCGCACCGCCGATCACCTGGCCGCTCACCCCGGCCAGGCCGACGGCCGTGCCGTACCAGCGGAAGGCCGTGGCCCGGTCGGCGCCCCGGTAGAGCTCCCCGAGCAGCGTGAGGACCTGCGGCGCGAGCAGCGCCGCCGCGACGCCCTGCGCGACCCTGCCGGCCACCAGCCAAGCCGCCCCGCCCGCGAGCCCGCACCCCGCCGACGCCAGTGTGAACAGCGCCAGCCCAACACGGAACACCCGGCGATGCCCATACAGGTCGCCGAGCCGCCCGGAGACGATCAGCCCGGCCGCGTACGCCAGCCCGTACCCGGCGATCACGAACTGCACCGAGGCGTGGCCCGCCCGCAGGTCGGCGCGGATGGACGGGAGGGCCAGGTTCGCGACGAAGAAGTCCAGCGTGGTCACGAACACCGCGACCAGCAGCACGGGTAGGGCCGCCCAGCGGGTAGTCATGAGGGCTCCAAAGACCGAGGAAGGTAAGGGGAGGAACGTCGGCAAGAACACCGCAGCGCGGTGAACGGTTGCCCCTCACGCTGGAGCGCCGGAGGGCGGGAGATGCGAATCGGGTAATGTTGCACAAGTTGGTCAGGTTGTACAACATCTCCCGCCGGCCGCGTATCGTAGAGCCGTCCGGGCAGAGCGACCCCGGTGCAAAGCAGGAGAACACCCCGGAGGATCCACATGACCATTGAGGCGCTGGGCATCGCCGAAGCCCGCACCCAACTCGGCACCCTGGTATCCCGCGCCGTACACGGCCACCAGCCCACCACCATCCGCCGTTCCAACAGCGAGCGCGCCGTCCTCATCTCCGAGCAGGATTACGAGGAACTGCTACGCGCCCACCGCGAACTGGAGGCCGCCCGCGTGGCGGAGGCGATCGCCGCCCACGAGCGAGGCGAGCGCGAGATGATGACGTACGACAGCAAGGCCGCCCTGTACGCCGACCTTGACCTCCCAACCCCCGGCGAGCGCTCTTGAAACGGCTCCTCCACGTAGATGTCCCGGTCCGCGAGATCCTGAGTCATGCCGCGCCCGGCCTGCGCCTCATCATCGCGGACATCATGTTCGACCTCGCCGAGGACCCTGAGCCGCTCGCGGCCGTGCCGTATGGCGGCATTCCCCACGCGTTGGAGTTGCGGACCGACACTTTCCGCGTGGTCTACACCCACAGCGCGGATCACGTCTCCATCTGGGTCCTCCAGATCAACACCTGAGCCCAGAGCAGCCAAGAGCCCCCAGGAGCCTCCATACCGCTCCCCTGGATCTCACGAAGATCGCGAGACGCGTGACGTGCTGTCGGGCCGCGTGGAACGGTGAGCGGGCATACCGCGAATATCTGGCACGGGGACGGAAGCGTTGTTGGGTGGCTCCGACGATGGGCGCGGAGACCAGCGGGTCGCGCAGCACCCAGGCGAGAGCGACCTGGCCATGGTCACGCCGCGGGTTTCCGCGACCTGCTGCACGGCGTCGATGACAGGCTCGTCGTACGGACTGTCGAAGGACCGCACGACGTGGTCGGTCCGCCCGAACCACAAAACGCGGCCGCGATCCCCGGGCCGAAGGCATGGTCATCCGGCTGAATGTCGAGCACCTACCGGGTGGCGGCGAACCGAAGCCGGTCTGGCCCGCGCCGACGCCGTGCTCCGCGTCCTGCCCGACTCAGGCACCCACCGCCACACCGTCGACGTGGTCTACTGATCAGCGTGGGCGGCTGAGGGCGGCCTCGGCCAGATCCGTCCATGTCTCGGCCGAGGAGTGGGGCACGACCACCCAGTCCTTTACCGCCCTGCCCTGCCCCGAGGGGTCGAACAGCGACGCCCCGGGCAGCTCGAGCGCGGCCGTGTGCTCGGGGGTATCCCTGACCAGCCGGAACACCATCGCGCCGTCGCGCTGCAGGCTCGCGAACACCTTCCCCACCTGATCTTTGAGCGCGGGACTCCCCATCATGCTGGAGATCCGTACACCCAGGTCGGCCAGCTCGGCGCCGACCTGCTGGAAATCCTCTTCTGCGGTCATCGTCAGTCGGTCCCCAACTCCATGGCGGCGTGGTCGAGCAGGCTAGTCGTCCTGACGGCACCGATCAAGGCCGGATGCGGGGTGCCGACCATGCCGAGTCTCGCCGCCGGTCCTCGACCATACGCGATAGATCACCATCAGCGCCGGCCAGGGCAATTGTGAAAATCAGCGGTAAAAGACAAGCTTAAGGATCTGCAGCTCCAGGGTGGTCAGCCCTTGCCGCGCGCCTCGAACCGGAGGTAGAGGTCCTGCTTCTTCGGCACCTTGAGCAGGGTCTCGACGACCTTGCCCTTGAGGTCCACGATGCCCACGCCCTCGCGGGTCGGCGCGAGCAGATGGCGCTCGTCGTACCAGCCCACCACGGGACTCCAGACGGGGCTGAAGGCCAGCTTGATCCTGGTGACGGCCTTGCCGGTGGCCGTGTCCCACACGCAGGCGGACTTCTCCAGCGGCATGCAGGCGGTGACGAAGCGGCGGCCCGACGGGGTGAAGGTCCCCTGTCCCTGGGCCGCCGGGCGTCCGCGTACGTGCCAGGTCCGCTTGACGGCGCCTGTGAGGTCGTACTGGCGGATGGCGGATTTGCCGTTCTTGCCCCAGCGCACCACGACACCCTCGCCGTCGCGGGTCCACTGGAAGCCGCCGACGGTGATGAGGGCGTTCTCGATGCGGACGAAGCGGGCCTTCAGCGTGGGCACGTCGATCAGGACGATGCCCTCGGAACGAGGCTCGTACCCCGGCTCGAACACGTTGAGCAGCAGGTGACGGCCGTCCGGGGACCAGGTGGGCCAGAGCGTGCGCAGGTACTGGCCCTCCTGCTCGGGATCGGCCGGGACGGGCAGCTCCACGTTGGTCCTGTCGCCGGACTCGCGGTCCACGAACGCCATCCTCGGCGCGCCGGGGGGCCTGGCGTCGAGGGTCGCCGTCCAGCGCTCGTCGGGCGACACGGCGACCTCCCCCTCGGTCTCGACGAACGCGCGCTTGGCCGGATCCCAGACCCGCTTCTTGAGCGACGGCGTCGAGTAGGAGGTGAACTGAATCGGCCGACCGGCCATCTTGGCCACGACCTTGGCCGAGGTGCCCGGCAGCTTGCCGACCGGCGGCTGGGCGGGGGCGGGGGCCAGCGCGGCGGTCATGGCCAGGGCGGCGGCTAAGTTCGTGATCATGTCTGCTCCTGGAAGCTCGGGCGCGTCAGCGGATCCTACAAGATCACGGGGAAGCCGGAACGCGGATCAACGCACAGGCGTCGGAGGTCCCATCAGGACACCCCGGAGCCGTTCGCGGAGCACTGGAGAGGCGAACGGTCCGCCGGGCTCCTAGGGTGCGGTGCGGTAGAACTCGGCTGCGGCGACGGTGGCGGGGACGCCGAGTTCGGCGGCGACCGCGGTGATCGCGGTGGCGCCGACGGTGAGGTCGGCTTGGCCGTCGGTGGTGAAGTACGGTGCGATGAACTTCTCGTAGTGCGCTCGTATTTCGTCCGCGGTGTGTCGGCCGAGGAACGTCTGGAGATGCCGCACCGTGGTGTCGGGTTCGTTCTGGATCACCTGCAGGGCGCGCCGGTGGGCTCGTAGGACGGCCTGGACCGCAGGGTCGTCCGGCTGGATGTAGGTGGGGTCGACGGCCACGCCTACGGTGGGGATCTGGAAGTGGTCGCCGACCCAGGCCAGCACCTGCCAGCCGTGTTCGGCGGCCACCGCCTCCGGTGCCATGGTGCTGCCGACCAGGGCGGCGTCGATCCTGCCGTCGTGCAGCCGGCGCAGGTCCATGCCGTAGTCGCCGGGCGGGCGGACGATGGTGTGGATGTCGCGGTCCGGGTCGAGGCCGGCCTGGCGCAGCACGATCCGGGCGAAGCACCCGGGTGCGGTGCGGGGGGCGTGCACCGCAAGCCGTCGGCCGGCCAGGTCGGCCAGGGAGGTCAGGCCGGGGCGGGCGAGGAACCAGAACAGCGGGCGGTGGGTGTTGACATTGAGTGCGACCCAGGGGATGCCATCGGCCAGCCGGGACAGCAGCGCCCGGCCGAGCCCGATGGTGGCACCGTGGCGCAGCCGCTCCTCGTCCCAGGAACAGCCGTCGCGCAGCGCGACGTGCACGCCCTCCTCGGCGTCGTAGCCCTGCTGGTCGGCGATGTAGGCGACCAGTTCCTCGTGCAGGCCCCGCCCCACGTAGGCGAGATCGATCGTGTACATGGACGTTTTCCTTGATCGTGTCACCGCCATGCGCCCGCGCGGATCCGCGGGCCCGGCTGCTGAGGTGACGGCGTGCCGGGACGTATACGTCAGTACATGGACATCCCGCCGTTGACCGCCGCCGAGGTGCCGGTCATGAAGGCGTTGTCCTCGCCGGCGTAGAAGGCGACCACTTGGGCGACGTCGCCCGGGTGCGCCAGGCGGCCCAGAGGAGTAGCGGCCACCTGCCGCTGCTTTTGCCGCTCGTCGAGCACACCCGCCATGCGGGTGTCCTCCACCGGGCCGGGCTCGACGATGTTGACCGTGATGCCCCGCGGGCCCAGTTCCTGAGCGAGGTAGCGGGCGAACTGCGCCAGTGCGGCCTTGGCCGTGCCCAGCGCGATCATGCCGTCCCGGGGCGCGCGGCTGAGGCCGGTACCGAGAAAGATGATGCGTCCCCAGCCCTGTTCGGTCATAGCGGGCAGGACGGCTTTGGTGACCGCGAACGCCGCACGCATCTCGTCGTCGAGCTTGCCGCCCAGTTCTTCCCACGTCATGTCCTGGAACGGCTTGATCACATACGGGGTGAGCGCGTTGTGCACGAGCACGTCGATGCCGCCCCATGTCGCCTGGACCTGCTCGATCAGGCTCTCGACCGCGGCTGCCTCGCGCACGTCGGCCTGCACGGCCATGGCCTGGCCGCCTGCGGCCTCGATGCCGGCCACGACCTCCTTGGCCGCCGGGGCACTGCGGAGGTAGTTGACCACCACCCGCATCCCCCGCGCGGCCAGAAGGCGCGCGGTGGCCGCACCGATTCCGCTGCTGGCCCCTGTCACCAATGCCACCCTGCCGGTCGCTCCAGTCACGGGCCCACCTCCTTGGCTCCCTCACTCCTACGCTACCAAGGCACGCTTTCCGGGCACGTGGGGCTACGTGCCCGGATGCCGTGAAGCCCGATCGAGCGCCTGGCGGGCGAACTGGCCGGTCTGCCGCAAACCGCGCCCTCACCAACGCGACCAGCCGCCGTCACCTACAGTCAGGGGCGGCGACTACTGATCGCGCGTCAGGTACTGCCATTTGGTCATGCGGTTCCGCAGGTCGAGGGTGTCGGCGTTCGCGGAGAAGGTGCCGTTGCCACGATGATGGAACTCGCCCGCTCCTCGTTTGCCGGCATCGAACCAGGCGCGCTCGCCGCGGAGAATCCACAGGTTGTAGTCGTCGACGAGCCTGTCATCGGCCACGGTGCATTCGATGTTGGCGAAGCACTCCTGGACGAGAGGCGCCCGGACGACAGCCGCAGGTGCGGGAGTGAAGCCGAACTTATCCCATTTGTCGATGTCGCGGCCGGAGACGTTGCCGACGTCGGTCACCTGTTCGGCCAGGTCGATGGAGGGGACGGCGATGACGCACTCGCCGGTGGCGCGCAACGCGTCGAAGCTGTGGTCCCACGGGCCGAGGATCAGCCCGATGAGGGCCCCGTGCGCGATCGGCATGTTGAAACCGTTGGTCATCAGGTTGGCGCGCTCGCCGTCGAAGGTGGACACCATGATGACCGGTCCGGGCTCGATCAGCCGGTGCACGAGGTCCAGCGGGTATTCGGCGAATCCTGTGGGGCTCATGTCGGGCCTTTCCTTGTGCGCTAGTGGGGGCCGATGGCTGGTCGGTGCTCAGGCATCGGCCTCCCTTCTCAGGGTCGCCGCTTGCGCTAGATGGCCTGGGCGGTGGGCAGGATGGTGATCTCGGTGAGGTTGACGTGGCGGGGCACGGCGGCCATGAAGGCCACGGTCTCGGCGATGTCACTGGACTGCAGGACGTCGACCTGGTCGATCAGGTCGGCCATGAGCTTGCCGGCGTCGGTGACCACGGCCACGCGGCCGGCGAGCGGAGTGCCGATGAGCAGAGCAGACATGTGTCGTACCTTCTTCTGGCGATTGACTTCTTGAGATCGGCAACGGTCGGTAGTGGCGTCCGGCGCCACGGATGAGCTCAGCTGATGCGCGGGTCAGGCGGCGTCGGCGTGCGCGGTGGCCGCCGACTTGGCCCGCCAGGCGTTCAGGTCGTGGTGGATCTGCTCGAGCTTGACCTGCAGCCGATCGATGGTGTCGGGCCCGAGGTAGAGGTGCCGGGGCAGGATGCTCTGGCCGGTGACCTCGTAGATCAGGGCCGCGCTCTTGATGGGGTCGCCGAGCTGGGTGTGGTTGGCGTCGTCGACCCAGTCGAGGGTGACGTGCGCCGGGGTGCCGTCGTAGTCGGCGATCCGCTCGCGCGCCAGCGACAGCGAGCTGGCGTCCAGGAAGTCGGTACGCAGCACGCCCGGTTCGACGACCATGGACTGGATGCCGAACGGCGACATCTCCGCGGCGAGGGCTTCGCTGATCCCGGCGACGGCGAACTTGGAGGCGCTGTACAGGCTGACTCCCGGCTCGCCTTCGAAGCCGGAGCGCGAACCGATGTTGACGATCTTGCCTGAGCCCTGGCGGCGCATACCGGGCAGCACGGCCCGGGTCATGTTGATCAGGCCGAACACGTTGAGGTCGAACAGCGAGCGGGCCTCGTCGTCGCCGATCTCCTCCAGGGCGCCCAGCAGGCCGCGGCCGGCATTGTTGACCAGCACGTCGATGCCGCCGAAGCGATCTGTCGCGGCCTGGACGGCGGCGGGGATGGCGCCGCTGTCGGTGACGTCCAGGGCGACGGCGAGAACCTGGTCGGAGGTCTGCAGGTCACCGGGCAGCCTGTCGGGGTTGCGCACGGCGACGACCACGTTGTCCCCGCCCTTGAGCGCGGCTCGGGCGATCTCGGCGCCGAGTCCACGAGAAGCGCCGGTGATGAACCAGGTAGTCATGATGATGTCTCTTCCTTGTGCGTCTCTTGTCGAGAGTTCCGGCGGAGTCGGTTCCCGCCGCTGACAGATTCGAGTCTGTGCAGCTCACGGGGAGAGAAGAAGGCCGGGACTTTCCTGGGAGGAGCACACCTAGGAAGGGAACGTCGAGCGAGGGCCGGGCACGAACAGGAGGCGGCAGCGGTCAGGTGGCGTCGTTGTTGTGCAGCGTCCTTGCCATCGGCCGCGCAACTGAGGAGCGCAGGTGCTCGAACGCGGTCGCGGTCGAAGAGGCGGGCTGGGCCTGGTAGACGACGAGTTGCTGGTGCGGGGCGCCGTTGACGGTGAAGGCGGAGAACTGGATGTGCAGGTCGCCCACGCGGGGGTGCCGCAGGTGCTTGCCCTCCTGCGTCTTCGACTTCACCTCGTGGCGGGCCCACAGCTCGGCGAACGCGGGGGTGGCCGAGCAGAGCTCGTCGACGAGCTGGTTGACGCGCGCGGACTCCGGGTCGTGGCCGTAGGCGGCCCGCAACTCGGCCACGCAGGAGTGCGCGGCCCGCTCCCAGTCCCGATAGAACTCCCGCCCTGCGGGGTCGGTGAACACCATGCGGGCCAGGTTGTCGGTGGCGCTGAACCCTTCGTGCAGGGCGGTGGCCATCGTGTTGGCGGCCAGGATGTCCAGAGCGGGGCCCAGCACGAACGCCGGCGAGGTGGGCCAACTGTCCATCAACTGCAGCAGTTGCGGGCTGACCTGGTCATCGGCGGCGGCCCGGCGCTGAACAGGCGGCCGGATCAAGCGGTGAAGGTGCTCGGTGGCCTCCTCGTCCAGGCTCAGGGCGCGCGCCACCGCCTCGACCACCTGCGGCGAAGGGCTCGACTCCCGGCCCTGCTCGAGCCGCACGTTGTAGTCGCTGCTCATGCCGGCCAGCATCGCCACTTCCTCGCGGCGCAGGCCCTTGACACGGCGCCGCCCGTACTCCGGCAGGCCGACGTCCTGCGGTTTGAGAGCCTCGCGACGGGCTCGGAGGAACTCTCCCAATGGCGTGCTTTGCGGCATTTCGCCAGGCTAGATGATGAATGACCGATGAGCCATGACGTGTCTGGGTGGTGGTGGTTTCCTAGGAAAAGTTCGCCCTGGCAGTGGTGATCCCTTTGCTGCCGCTCTCGCCTAGCCTCGGTGCCATGGACGGTGCCGACACGAGCAACGCCTTGGGGCGCTTCCTACGCCGCCACCGCGCGTTGACACGCCCTGAACGGGCAGGGCCGCAGACAGCGGGCCGCCGCCAGGTGCCCGGGCTACGCCGTGATGAGGTCGCCAGGCTGGCCGGGCTCAGCACCGGCTACTACGCGCGCCTGGAGCAGGGCAGGCAGCGAAACCCCTCGTGGCAGACGGTGGCCACCCTGGTGCGGGCTCTGCGGCTGGACGAGCCGGCCGCGGCCGAGCTGTACCGGCTGGCCCGACCGGTCGTCGGCCGCCGGCGCCCGGCGCGCGTAGAGCGGGTAGCCCCCGAGGTGCTCCGGCTCATGAACGGCTGGACGGACGTCCCCGCCTACGTTCTGGGCTGGTCGCACAACGTGCTGGCGCGCAACCCGCTCGCCGCTGCCCTGCACAGCCGGTTCGCCCACGACGACAACATGCTGCGCATGATCTTCCTCGATCCCGCAGGGCGAGAGTTCTTCCGTGACTGGAGCGCGACGGCCCGCGCGGCCGTGGCCGAACTGCGCAAGATCGCGCTCAACGCGCCCGACGAGCGAAGCCTGGCCGAGCTGGTGGGCGAGCTGTCCATCAAGAGTCCCCAGTTCCGGCGCTTGTGGGCGGAGCAGAAGTCCGGAGAAACCGTGCGCCGCACGATCCGGCTCTCCCACCCGGAGGTCGGCGAGTTGTACCTGATCAGGGCAGTCTTCCTGATCGCCGGCGCGCCCGGCCAGCGCCTGGTCACCTACCAGGCCGAACCCGGCTCGGCGTCCGCGGACGCACTGGCCCTCCTGGCGACCCTGGCCGCGTCGGACCTCGGCGAGTGCGGCCCGTCCGCGTAACTCCTCACTCATGGCCCGCCCTTGGTCTCGCGCTTTACGCGCCTCCATCCTAGGCATGGCGCTCCCAGGAAATCAGCGGCCTTCTTCGCCCCGGGAGACGTGGACAGACTCGGATCTGTCAGCGGCGGAACCCCGCCGCGACCCACGGAGAGAAGGCCCCATGAACACCGACATCACCCTCGACCAGCTGCGCCGCCAGGACACCGATCGCGACCGGCGCGTTCTGCTGACCGGCGCCACGATCGTCACCATGGATCCAGATCTCGGCGTTCTGCCCAAGGGCGATCTGCTCATCCAGGGCAGCACCATCGCCGCCGTCGCCCCTGACCTGCGCACCGCCGGCGCTGCCGCGGGCGCGGTCGTCATCGACGCCACCGGCTCCATCCTGGCCCCCGGCTTCGTCGACACCCACCGGCATGCCTGGGAGGCGCAACTGCGCCGGATCATGCCCGACGTGAACGACCTCGGCGAGTACGTCATGTCCACCCTGTCCGGCATCGCTCCCGCCTATCAGCCGCAGGACATGTACATCGGGACGAAGCTCGCCGCCCTGACCGCCATCGACAGCGGCATCACCACCATGCTCGACTTCTCCCACAACTCGCGCACCGCCGCCCACTCCGACAGCGCCATCGAGGCCCTGATCGACACCGGCATCCGAGGTGTGCATGCCTCCATGCGGCCGCACTTCGGAGACTGGGACGGCCAGTGGCCGGCTGACCTGACCCGGCTGCGGGACAAGTACTTCGCCTCCGGCGACCAGTTGCTCACGCTGCGCCTGGCCACCCTGGCCACCGATGAGATCGCCGGCCCCGATCTCGCCTACGGGCCCGCGCTCGCCCGCGTCGCCCGCGAGCTCGGCATCGGCGTCAGCGTTGACGCCGTCTTCGGCATCCCCTCCTCCCAGGCCATTCTGCGCTGGTCGGCCGATGGGCTGCTCGGCCCGGACGTGACGCTCATCCACAGCACCGGCTTGACCGCCGACGCCTGGCGGGCCATGGGCGACTCGGGCACCACGGTGTCGCTCGCCCCCACCTCCGAGGCGCAGATCGGCCTGGAGACCGCGGTCCCGGCCGTCGACGAGGCGCTCGCGTCCGGCATCCGCCCCGGTCTGAGCATCGACGTCGAAGTGGCTCTGGCCAGCGACATGTTCACGCAGATGCGCGCCTTGCACGCGATCCAGCGGATGCGCGCGGTCCATGCCGCCTACGGCACCGGCGCCACCCCCGTTCGGATCGGCGTGGCCGACGTCTTGGACTTCGCGACCCTGCAGGGTGCCAGAACCGTCGGCCTCGGCGACGTCACCGGCTCGCTCACCCCCGGCAAGCAGGCCGACTTCCTCATCGTCGGCGCCGAGGACCTCAACAACATGCCGCTCAACGACCCGATCGGCACTCTCGTTCTCGGCTCAGACCCGCGCAACATCCAGGCCGTCTTCATCGCGGGCCGGGTGCGCAAGTGGGCCGGCACCGTCCTCGGTGTCGATCTGGCCGAGCTGGGTCAGGACGTGCGCGAGTCCCGCGACCGCGTCCTGCGCCAGAGCACCACTCACCTACTCGATCACTGAAGGAAAGTGTCCTGACATGCGTACTCCGGAACAGCTCAAAGTCATCACCGACGACAACGTCCGCCCCCTCCTGCTGACCGGCGGCACGGTCATCAGCATGAACCCGATGCTGGGTGACTGGGAACGAGCCGACATCCTGATCGGCGGTCCCACGATCGTCGGTGTCGGCCCCGGCCTGCTCACCGCCGCCGAGGACGACGGGATGATCATCATCGATTGCGCCGGCCGTCTCGTACTCCCTTCCCGCGCCGACTTCACCGGCACCGGCACCACCGGCACGCTGACCCCAGGCAACCGCGCCGACATCGCGGTGATCAGCATCGCCGACCCCGAGGGCACCCCGGACGGCCCGGCCATCGCCCGCGACGGCCATCTGGACGTTCTCCTGCACGACGGCCGCGTGACCGTATGGGACGGACGCCCGGCCGGCGACCCCCAGCCCGTCTCCGAGACCGCGCCACCTGAGGCCGGCGCCGACCACTCCTGCCTCGGCCTGTGGGTGGATGAGAACGACTTCGTCCGCCAGCGGCTCCTGCCCGACGGCCGCTACGACGAGGCCCGCGGCGACCGCCCCAGCGCCTACCGGGGACGGTACTGGATCAACGGAACCCGCATCGACTATCTCGACGACCTGGGTTTCTGGGCCTATGGAGAATTCCGGGACGGCGAACTGCACCACGCCGGCTACCGGTTCACCCGCCACTGACAGCCAGATGAGCTGTCGTCCGTGATCCTGATCGCCGTGCCCGGGTCGGCGATGGGCGGGCCGCCATCCGGCTACTGTTGCTCCGCATGACCCACACCGAGATCGAGATCACCGCGGACTTAGTACGGGATCTGCTGCGCGACCAGCACCCCGACCTGGCCGATTACCCTGTGAGGCTCGGCGCGCGTGGCTGGGACAACCAACTGTGGCGGCTCGGCGACGACCTCGCCGTCCGGTTGCCTTGGGCAACGGAATCCGCGGATGAGATGCTGCTCAAGGAGCACACCTGGCTGCCCGCCCTCGCCCCGCGCCTTCCCTTGCCGGTTCCCGTTCCGCAACGCCTCGGCGAGCCCTCGCCGCAGTTTCCGCGCCCCTGGATCGTCACCACCTGGGTGCCGGGCGAGCCCGCCGACCGCGCCCCCGTCACGCGCGGTGCGGAGGCGGCCGACGCCTTGGCCGCCTTCCTGACGGCACTGCACCAACCCGCCCCCGAACAGGCACCCGCCGGCCGGGACCGCGGAGGGTCGCTGGCCGACTACTCCGAGGGGTTCGTCAAGGGGCTCGCCTCGGCCACCGAGATGGGGCTGATCCCCGACCCGGACGCCGTCCGCGCTGTCTGGGACGACGCCGTCGCCGCGCCCGACTGGACAGGGCCGGCGCTATGGCTCCACGGCGACCTGCATCCGGCCAACGTCCTCACCGCGGACGGCACCATCTGCGGCGTGATCGACTTCGGCGACCTCTTCGCCGGCGATCCGGCCGGCGACCTCGCCGCCGCCTGGAACCTGCTGCCGGACGGCGCCGCCGACCGCTTTCATGACGCCTACCAGCCGGCCCCAGACGCCGCGACCCTGCGCCGCGCACGCGGATGGGCGGTACGCCGCGCCCTCGGCGGCATCCACGTCGGCGAGGCCGGTGTCCACGGCCGGCCAGGCGGCAAGGCCACATGGGGCCCACCCGCCCGGGCCGCCCTGCGACGCCTCATCGCGACGGCCCATCACTGATCCGCCCGGTCGAGGTGCTCGTCCAACCGGCGGGCCGCGCGGACGAGCCCGCTCGACCCCTTGCGGGTGGCGATGCCGGCGACCTCGGGGATCGTGCCGCGCGCCTCGGCCCAGCGGGCGAGACAGACGGCGAGCTCCAACGCCCGGGTGTGGGCGGCGTTGCCCCGCTCCCCCGGCCCCGGCAGGAACACCGGCAGCAGCCCACGCATGATCGCCCAGGCCTCCCGGTGTGCTCCCTTGCGCGCTATGTCCTCCAGGCCCGCGCAGACCTGGCTCATGGGGATCCCGATCCTGCGCAGGCACAGGCCGAGCTGCCGGCCGCACTCCTCGGCGGGCAGACACTTGGCGGCGGCCGCCCGCAGCAGCAGTTCCCGGCAGCGTTCGGCGTGCCAGCCGCGCTCAGCCAGCAGCATGCCGAACAGGAACGCCATCCCCTCCCCCGCGGGGCCGTCCTGGTAGCACAGCGCGGTCACGTACGTGTGCAAGTAGCCCGGGTGCTGCCAGCTGCGGACCATGTGCGGGACGAGCTGCATGGCCACCGCCTCCCGGTCGGAGGGCAGCACCAGCGGCCCCGAAGCCAGATTGCCGCCGGGCACGCTCCACGTCATGAGGGGCGGGTCGGACAGCAGCGCGTCCACCAGCGCCATCCCCGTCGGCTCCAGCCGGACGACGGCGCGCGGGAAAGGCGCCGGCCACCCCCGAGCCCCGAGAGGCGCATCAGCCCGCGGCCATTCCAGCCGCGTCTCGGGTTCGGGCCGCTGCCTCAGCCAGCGCTCCAGCGCGGCGCCCGCCTCGGAGTGGCGGGCCAGCCGGCCGGCGCGGGCGCTCACCTCGGGATCCACCTCGCGTGGCAGCCGCAGCAGCGCCTGCTGCAGGTCGGCGGGCAGGGGCCGCACACCCGCGTTCTGGTAGCCCTCGATACGATCGGCCAGCTCGGCGGGGTCGATGTGGCCGGAGATGCGCGTCGGAGTGGCCAGGAGGTACGGCGGCAGCGTCTCTTCCTTCAGCGCGCTGTGGATCTCGGCGCAGCGCAGGAGCATGGCCCAGTGCGACGGTGATACCAGCTCCCTGTGGGGCAGCCGTTCGTGCGGCTTGGCCTCCCGCGCACTCGGCTCGCGTTCGCGCACCGTGGTCCCCCGAGCGGGGAGACGCGGTTCCCGTCCGGGGTCGGTGGCCTCACGCAGCAGCGCCTCGGTCCAGTCGGCCAGGTTCGACCACTCCTGTCGGGTGTACAGGTCGGTCGAGCGGCGCGGATGCTTCCTGTTGTGGGGGTTGCGGACGAAGCCGTCGAGCCACCGATCGAGCGCGTATTCATGATGGAACTGGTCGAAATCGCCGGCGAGGTCTTCGATCGGGCCGGGGAAGGTCCGGCGGCTCGGCGCGCTGAACGCCGGCAACCCGACGGCCTCGAAGCCGCCGACATCGGCAGAGCTGGGCGGTGTCACGGCGGCGGCGCCGTACGCCTCGGCCAGGCAGGCCGCCAGATCCGGGGGCAGCACGCCCGCCGCCTCACGCACCGCTTCGGCTCCGGCCGGTGTGAACCGTCCCGCGTGCTTGACCGCCAGCCGGACCGACCGCTCCCTGACCTCGTAGGACTCACACAGGAACGCCGAGGCCAGCGCGGGCGCAAGCTGGTCGAGGTCATCGCCGGCCGCACGGGCTGCCTGGTCGAGCAGGGTGAGCCCGGCGCGCACGAGCTTGCCTTCGGGGCGGAACAGGAGCGCCGCCACCGCGTCGTTGACGTCCTCGCCGCTCAGCCCGCCCGCGCCGCTCAACTGCCGCAGGGCCAGCTCGGCGACCGGACCCGGAGCGGCGGGCAGCAGCCGCAGGTAGTCGCGCACACGTTCCGGGCCGTGCCCGGGCTCCAGCAGCTCGTGCAGGCGGACGAAGAACCGCAGGTCCGTCGCGCTGCCGCCGCGCAGGAACCGGCGCACGCACCCCTCGACCAGCGCCTCCCGCTCGACACGCCCGGCGTCGGCCAGGTCGCGCAGCGCGTGCAGCCAGGACCGGCGGCCGCCCTGCCCCTCTTCGCCTCGGTCGTCGCGCAGCACCCGGC
The DNA here is from genome assembly GCF_040638335.1 of Nonomuraea sp. NPDC026600. Lineage (NCBI taxonomy): Bacteria > Bacillati > Actinomycetota > Actinomycetes > Streptosporangiales > Streptosporangiaceae > Nonomuraea > Nonomuraea sp. NPDC026600. Next base: position 96,942 of record NZ_JBEZYD010000011.1, on the reverse strand, counting down.
CCACGCCCTCGGCTTCGAACAGCCGCGGGATCAGGTGCTCGGCCAGCGGATCGCCTTCGAGGTCGGGCGTTGTGGACACCCAGGCGGCCACCAGCGGCTCGTGGTCGGGAAGCGGGGCTCCGGTGCGGCGCAGCAGTTCCAGCGCCAGCGCGACGGTCCCGTCCCCCCACCCTCGGGGGGTGCCGCGCAGGCGTCCTGCCACGCGTACGGCAAGGTCGGCCTGCCACTCAGGTGGGCGCGCGGCGATGACCCGCAACAGCGGCTCCACGGGGAGGCCCCCGTTCCGGCCGGCGAAGTCGCGGCGGAAGATCCAGGTGGCGACCGCGGCCGCGCCGCCCAGCGTGCCCGCGCCCGCGACCATCATGGGGGCGATCCAGTCGTCGCGCATCGTCCAGTCGACGTCGCGGTGGTGGGCGTGGTAGGAGCCCGTCGACCACCATCGGTGGAACGCCTCCTCCTCGGACAGGCCACGGGCCACCTCAGCCGCGATGAACGTCTTGCGACCCTGCTGTTCCTCGGCTGTGGCCTGTTCCCGTAGACGGTCGAAGCGCTCGTGCGTGGCCTGCCGGGCAGAGCCGATGTGGCGGGGCAGCCGGCGGGCCACCTCGCGGCATCCGGCCGTATCCAGGCGTAACACCTCGTCTGCCGACCTGGACGCGTCACCCGCGCCGACGGCCTCCGCCACGCGCTCCCACCCGCTCACGCGCCCACCCCCGCGAGGCCGTCGCGCCGAGGGGCGCGGGGGTGCAGGGTGAGGAAGCGGGCGCCGCCAGGCGCCGGCACGGCAGCGGTCATGACCCAGACCATAGAGATCGTCCCCGACAGAAGCCGTCCGGGCCGCGCGGAGCAGCTACGGCCCGGTCTCCTCACGAAAGCCATGCTCGCCTGGGTGGCGGGCTCACCGGCCACGCCGCCTGCGCGGTCAGGCCATGACGATGTACTACACCTGGATGAAGCCGAGTTGCCGCAGCTGTGAGTAGATGTCGACGACGCCCCAGATGTCGGTGATCTGGCCGTCGGCAAAGCGGGCGATGAAGATCTCGTGGTAGGTGACGGACTTGCCGGTCGGGGGCATGCCCCGGTACTCACCGGAGTTGGTCCCGGTGACCGTCTGCCGAGCGACGATCTTGTCTCCCTCGGCGAGCAGGTCCTCGACCGTCACGTGAATGTCGGGGAACGCGCGCAGGAGGATGTCCCATATGCGCCTCTGTGCCTGCGGCGCGGTCACGTCGATCGGCTCCGCCGTGTGGAACCGCGCGTCCGGGTGAATGAACTCGTCGATCGCCTTCGAGATGACCTCCAGATCGCCGCTGTTGATGGCGTCGTGGAAGCGGTGGTACGTCTCCTTGTTGCGTACTTCCTGGGCTGCTGACATGTCGTCTCTCCTTGGACCGAGATGGTGCGCTCATTCGTCTCGGTAGTTAAAGACGAGATAGCCCCTCGGATTGTGATGCGGCGCCCACCTCACATTCGACGAGGCTGTCTTGTCGAACGGGTGCCCGACGCGAGAGCTACGTGGGCGAATGGATTCCCGAGCCGCTGCCCGAACCTATGGAGTGGCCGGGTGGCGCCACCGTAGCTGGCCACCTCGGCGCGCCGCCGCGTCGCGGGCTCCCGCGACTCCGACGGCCCAGCAGGCCGACAAGCTCCGCCCGTGGACGGCAGGCTGACGATCATCCGAGTCTTTCCTGTGGTTCGCCGGTGATCCAGTTCCAGCCGGTGATCGTAGTACGCATCAGACGGGCGGCGGTTGACAGGTGACTGTCGGCGCCCCAGAACAGGGTGAGTGCGCGACGGCAGTCGGGGCTGTCGACGGCGATCCAGGCGAGGGGGGCACGGGTGGTGGCCCGCCGCGCGATGGCGGGGATGAGACCGATGCCGAGTCCCGCGCTGATGAGGTCGGCTATGGCGCTGTGCTCATCACTCTCGCAGACGATCTTCGGTGTCAAGCCTCGGGCGGCGAAGAGCCGATCGAGGAGCCGGCGTTGCCAATGCCCCTGGCGTGCGGTGATGAAGGGCTGATCGGCGAGTTCGTCGATGCCCACTGAGGTACGGCCCGCCAGCGGATGATCCAGTGGCGTGGCCACCCCCACCGGCTCATCGAGCAACTGCGTCGCCGCCAAGCCCTCGGCGTGGATCGGCTGTGAGGCGACACACAGATCGACGTCCTGGGCCCGCAGGCGGCGGGCCATGTCCTCGGCCGGCATCCAGTGGAGTCCGACCTCGATGGTGGGATGAGCTCGCTTGTAGGCCGCCAGCGGTCCGGTGAGGGTGAGGAAGGTCTCCGACGCCAGCCTCACGGTGCCCACACCCTCGCTGGTGGCCTCGGCGACGGCTCGCCGCCCCGCGTCGAGCTCACCGAGGGAGCGTTCGACATAGCCGCGGAAGAGCTTGCCCGTGTCGTTCAGCCGGAGCCGGCCGCTCCGGTCGAACAGCGCCGTGCCCAGCTCACTCTCCAAGCGGGCGATGGTACGGCTCAGCGAAGGCTGGGCGACGCGCAGCTCGTCGGCCGCGCGGCTGAGGTGTTCCAACCGCGCCACCACCAGGAACTGCCTGAGCGTGTTCAGGTCCATCATGCCCTCCCGTGCATAACACCATAGCAATATTGATCTTAGGCAAGATAACTCACAAGCCATAGTCTCGACTGGTTCGCACATGGGACAAGGTGAGGAGGATCCCTCATGGCCAACCGCCTGGGATCCAGGACGACACCCGCGGGGTGGACACTACGGGCCATCGTCAGCGCGCACGTGGTGGCGATCGTCGGCCAGCCGGTGTTCGCCGGGTCATACCTGACCGGTGACTTCGACAGTCTGCGCCGGCACGCGGTCGGCGCCGACGTGGTCACCTCCATCGGCTATCTGCAGGTGATCGTGGCGATCGTGGTGTGGATTCGGCTGCGTCAGGTCTGGCCGTTCCTCGCCACGTCGGCGGTGGTGGCGGCCGAGACCGTGCAGTACTTCGCCGGGTTGGACGGCGCGCTGTGGTTGCACATCCCGTTGGGTGTGATGACCGTCGCCGCGCTCGTCGTGCTGTTCATCGCCGTCTGGCGCCAACCCTTGCCGCGGCGGCCGCGGGAGGCCCGCGATGCTTGAGCGTGGCATGACCAGGCGGCGGGTGCTGGGCATCGGCGGGGCGCTCGGGCTGATGGCGGCCACCGGGCTGTCGGCGTCGGCGGCGCTGGCGCGCAGGCCGTCGATCACCGGTGCCGAGTCACGCAGCGCCGTACCGCTACCGCTGCCTTTCCAGGTGCCGCTGCCGATCCCCTCCGTGCTGGCGCCGGTCAGCACCTCGGGCGGCGCCGACCGTTACACGATCACCCAGCGCGAAGCGAGCGTGGAGATCCTGCCCGGTGTCAGGACGCCGCTATGGACCTATGACGGCACCTTCCCAGGGCCGACGATCGAGTCGCGCCGCGGCCGGCCGGTCACCGTGACGCACCGCAACGAGCTGCCCGTGCCGACCGTCGTACACCTGCACGGCGGACGGACCCCAGCGGCTTCCGACGGGTACCCGACCGACCTCGTCCTGCCCGAGGGCTGGCCGGAGGCCGCCCTGCACGCGGGACACGGCATGCACGATCCACGTGCGGTGGTGACCAAGCTGACACGGGACTACACCTTTCCCCTGGACCAGCGGCCGACGATGCTGTGGTACCACGACCACCGGATGGACTTCACCGCCCCCGCGATCTGGCGCGGCCTGGCCGGGCTGCACTTCGTCCGCGACGACGCCGAGGACGCGCTCGGCCTGCCCGCGGGGCCACGCGAACTGCCTCTGATGATCACCGACCGGGCGTTCGCCGCCGACGGCGGCCTCGCCTACCCAGCCCTCGACCCCACCCTGCGGGAGCGGCCGGGCGTGACCGACCCGTATCTCGCCGGCGTCCTCGGCGACGTGATCTTGGTCAACGGCGCCCCCTGGCCCGTGCACGAGGCTGACGCGGCCCGCTACCGGCTGCGCATCGTGAACGCCTCCAACGCCCGGCACTACGAACTCGAAGCGGTCACCGACGACGGACATCGGCTCGACCTCGTCCAGATCGGCGCCGACCAGGGACTGCTCGCGGCGCCGGTCACCCACCGCGCCCTGCCGATCGCGCCGGCCGAACGTTATGACGTGATCATCGACTTCTCCGGCGTCGCGATCGGCAGCCGGGTCAGAGTCGTCAACCGGCTCGGCTCTGGCCGTACCCGCGACGTGATGGCCTTCCGCATCGCGCGCAACGCCACCGACGGCAGCCGCATCCCGCGCACGCTCTCGGACGATCTGCCGGCCTGGCGCAGGTCGGACGCCGTCAGGGTGCGCGAGTTCTCCTTCCGCACCGGGCGGATGCGCGGTGGTCACGGGTGGCTGATGGGCGGGCTGCCGTTCGACCCCGGCCGCTCCGATGTCACCGCCGGTCTGGGTGATGTCGAGGTGTGGCGGCTGGTCGCCGACGTTCATCATCCCGTCCACCTGCACCTGGTTGGCTTCCGCGTGCTCTCGCGCGGCGGCCGGCCGCCGCTGCCCCACGATGCGGGTCTCAAGGACACCGTCTCCTTGCGGCCGGGCGAGTCGGTGGAGATCATCACCCGTTTCGACGGTTACCGAGGCCGTTACCTCTTCCACTGTCACAACGCCGAGCACGAGGACATGGGCATGATGGCCAACCTCGAGATCATCTGACACTTCGGTCGATGGTTTGCTGGAGAGTTGATGATTCCAAGGATTGCGACGACCCGCCGCCTTTACATTGTAGATTAGTGCCCTTACGCGGAGGAGTCCGGATAGCCGTACCAGCCGCGGAGGCGGACGAAGCAGGCCAGGGTGAGGACCTCGCGGCGCTCCAGCCCGGCGAGCCCTCGCTTGAACAGCACGACCTCCTCCCGGCCACCGGTGCCGATCGGCTGCACCAGGCGCCCGCCGACCCCGAGCTGCTCGACCAGCGGCGCCGGGACCTGGGGAAAGGCGGCCGACACGAGGACGGCGTCGTACGGGGCACGCTGGGGCACGCCGCCGCTGCCGTCTCCGACGAGCAACTCCACGTTGCCGATGCCGTGGCGGGCGAGGTTTTGCCGGGCCCGCTCGGAGAAGCAGCGCCATAGCTCGACGGTCACGACGTCGGCGGCCAGGCGCGCGAGCAGCGCCGTCTGGAAGCCGAGCCCCGTGCCGATCTCCAGCACGTGCTTGTCACCGGACAGCGCCAGTCCCTCGATCATCCTGGCCGTTAGCGAGGGCTGGGTGGTCACCTGGCCATGCCCGATCGGCAGCGGGGCGTCCTGGTAGGCCGCACCGATCGCGTCGGCGGGCACGAAGTCCGCCCTCGGCGTCGTCCGCACCGCCTCAAGCAGGCGCTCGTCGCGGACGCCCGCCGCCCGGAGGTCGCGCGCCAGTGTCTGCGGAGAGCCCGCCACGCTTAGGCCTCCGCCAGGACGAGCATGCCGCCGGGCTCGCTGCAGATCCGCCCGCCGAAACCGCGTCCGGCCTTGTCGAGGGTCGCGCGCAGCCACTCGGCGTCGCCGGGTTCGGCGTGGCAGAGCCGCATGCGCCGGGCCCGCACGGGCGCCATGCGCAGGGCGGCGAGCCGTCCGGAGTCCGGATCGAGCGAGGCGAGGTAGAGCAGCCGCAGGTCGTCGCGGTACTCCTCGTACCCGCTGATCCCCTCGTAGTCGTCGATCAGGTCGCCGCAGCCGTACAGAACCAGTCGGCCGCGGTACACCTCGATCGGGCGCGGATGGTGCGAGGAGTGCCCGTGCACCACGTCGACGCCGCCGTCGATGAGCGCGTGCGCGAAGCGGACCTGTTCCCGGGAGACCGGATACCCCCAGTTGGAGCCCCAGTGGACGGAGGCCACCGCGATATCCCCCGGCCGCTTCTCCCCCCGTACCCGCTCGACGATCGCGGCCGCGGCGGCCGGCGACGGCTCCGGCACGAAGTCGACGCCGGAACGGTCCGGGGCCGCCGCCCACTCCGGTGGCACCCCGCTGGAGGGCATGCCGAACGCGAACACCAGCACGCGCCGGCCCCCCGGCAAGGGCACGGTCGCCGGGCGGCGCGCCTCGTCCAGGTCTCGTCCCGCCCCGGCGGCCGTGAGCCCGGCGGAGGCCAGCGCGCTGAGCGTCTCGGCGAGCCCGGCGCGCCCGAAGTCCAGCAGGTGATTGTTCGCCAGCACGCAGGCGTCGGGCCGCACCACGGCCAGGCACGGAAGGTTGTCGGGGTTCATGCGGTAGTGGATCGCCTTGTCCGGAGCGAACGCATCGCTCCTGGTCACGCTCGTCTCCAGGTTCACCACCCGGGCATCCAGCGAGTACGCATCCAGGACCGACAGCGCGTCGCCCCAAGGCCAGGAGAAGTCGACAGGGCGCGGAATCGGCCCGTTGACCGCCTCGGCGAGCTCGACATAGGTGCGCGCGTCGTCGATGTACGGCTCACACAGGGCGGGATCACCAGGATGCGGCAGGACCTGGTCCACACCACGCCCGAGCATGACGTCGCCACCGAGAAACAGGGTCACCAGGCCAGCGACCATGTCTCCATGCTAGGCGGCCAGGCGCCTGGGCATTGACTCGCATTCCTACAAGCAGTCAGCGCCGGCCGGGGTGCCGTAGGCGGCGGGGCGGCAGGCCGTTCACGAACGATGTGTCACCGGGGCCTGCCACAGTCCGACGATCGCGTCGATCAGGCTGGCGGCGAGGTCGTCCCAGCTCGGCTGGAGGGTGGGCGTGCCCGCGGCGAGGGCGCGTTCCCGCTCGACGCACATGTGCACGATCACATGACGTGCCATGGCCCAACGCACCTCACGCACCTCGGGCTGCAGATCGGAAATACACCGATTCAAGCCGTCCACGAGCAACCGCAGCGAGGGCGACGGGAGCGACTCCTCGATCGTGATCTGATAGAGCGCCGGATCGGTCATCACCTGGGCACGGAACCGCGCGTACCAGGTGGGACTGCCCTGGGCCGCCAAATGCCGGATGAACGGGCGCACCAGACAAGCCACCCAATCGCGGACATCCGTGGAACCGGCGGCATCGGCCACCATCCACACCCGCAGCTTCTCCATCTGATCGGCGTGTTTGCGGGCGATCGCGCGCACCAGATCGGCCTTCGTACCGAAGTGATAGCCCACCGCCGCGCTGTTGCCCTGCCCCGCCGCCTCACTGATCTGACGGTTCGACACCGCGTGCACACCATGTTCGGCGAACAGCCGCTCCGCCGTGGCCAGGATCAACTCCCGGGTCGCGCCGCCCCGCTCGGGCCGCGCCGTCCTACCCGCCATCACCGTCTCCTCGATCTCGACCGTCACCGCATCGCAGGTCACACTCGTCAAAATCAATCATACGGTTTAATTGAATCGGTCGCTTGGCTTACTTTGCTGCCTGCATAACCGTCCAGATAGAGGCTTCCCCACGCGCCAGGTCCTTGCCAGACCCGCTGATCCCAGGACATCCGCCCCGCCGCGATCGTGGCGGTCCCGGCCTTCGCCGGGACCGTGCTGTTCTGGATCTCGGCGGGGCTGGGCGCGCCGCGACGGCCGGGTCACCGGCGCACTCGGCTGGAACATGCCCGAACAACCCCGCCGGCACCGACAGGGACAGGCCAACAGCAGGACCCTCATCAACCGCAACTCGACTCCGGAGCAACGCGGACAAGCCCAGCAGCGGCTGGCCGGGTACCTGGACGGGCTGCTCGGCGAGAAGCTCGCCCGCCCTGGCGACGATCTGCTCTCGGGGCTGGTCGAGCGGGTCAAGGCCGGTGAGCCGTCCCGGCCGGAGGCCGCCCGCATGGGCGTGCTGATGCTGTTCGCCGGGCACGAAACCACGGCGAACATGATCACGCTAGGCACGCTGGCCCTGCTCCAGCACCCCGAGCAGCTGGCCCTCCTCCGTGACGGCGACAATCCGAAGCTGGTCGCCTAGCGGTCGAGGAACTGCTGCGTTTACCTGACGATCGCCCACGGCGGGTTGCGGCGGGTGGCACTGGCAGACATCGAGATCGCCGGCCAGGTCATCCGGGCCGGCGAGGGGATCATTATCGTCAACGAGACCGCCAACCGCGACCCGTCCATCTTCCCCGACCTGGACCTGCCGGACCTCCAGCGCAACGCGCGCGACGAGGACGGGATCGTGGTGCTGCTGAACGCCAACCCGTCGGCCGAGCGGCTGGCGGACGTCGAGCGGGCCGCCATGCTCTGCCCTGCCCTGGCCATCACCGTCGAGGAATGACCCTCGCGCCCAGGCAGGCTCTGATCGTGTCGTCGGCGCCCTTGGCTGGAACGGCCCACCGCGAGCGTAGACGCCACTCAGCAACTACAGCGTGGTGAGCGATCCGGTGCGCGCGCAGATCCTCGGCCACGCCTTTCGCCGGTATAGCGCAGGCCGGCGGCTCGACCACCCGGAGGTCGACCGCGCCGAGGTGGCCGCCAGTCTGGCCGCCGCCATCATCGCCGCTTTCACCATCGATCCGGTACGGCTGACGTCCGTCGGTGAACCGCTCGGCCGCTCCCCGGTAGGGTGTCAGGCCTCGCCCGGCCGGATCAGGCCGGTTTCGTAGGCGTGGATGACGATCTGGACGCGGTCGCGTAGCCCGAGCTTGGCCAGGATGTGGCTGACATGCGTCTTCACCGTGGCCTCCGTGACGTTGAGTGCGGCGGCGATCTCGCTGTTGGTGTGCCCTCTGGCCACCTGGGCCAGGACTTGGAGTTCACGTTCGGTCAGGCGATCCTGCTCCCCAGCCACGTCGGTGGAAGGGTCTGGCAGGTGGCGGGCGAAGGCGTCGATCAGTCGGCGGGTCACGTTGGGCGAAACGACGGCGTCACCCGCGGCCACCGCTCTGATGCCGGTGAGCAGGTCGGGCGGCGGCACCTCCTTGAGCAGGAAGCCACTGGCGCCAGCCTTGAGTCCAGCGAAGACGTACTCGTCGAGGTTGAAAGTGGTCAGCAGTAGGATCCTGGCTGGAGCGGCGGAGGCGACGATCTGGCGGGTGGCCTCGATTCCGTCCATCACGGGCATCCGCACGTCCATGAGGACCACGTCCGGTGTTACGGCGCGGGTCATCGTCACGGCCTGGGCGCCATCGCCGACCTCGCCGACCACTTCCAAGTCTGGCTGGGTCTCGAACACCATGCGGAAGCCGAGCCTGAGCATCGGCTGGTCGTCGGCCAGCAACAGCCGGATCACCCCGCCTCCACGTGCAGGAGCGTGTGGACGCGCCAGCCACCGCCGGGGTGCGGGCCCGCCTGGAGTTGGCCACCGTAGGCGGCGGCCCGTTCACGCATGCCGGTGAGCCCGTGTCCGTCCGACGCGGGCGCGGCGCCAGGCCCGTTGTCGATGACCTCGATCTCGGCGTGGGTGTCGCTGTAAGACAGCCGCACCTGTACGGCGGGGCCGCCGTGCTTGATCGTGTTGGTCAGCGCCTCCTGGACGATACGGAAGACGGCCAGGCCCGCGTCGGGAGGCCAGCTGCCCGGGGTGCCCTCGGTGGTGAGGGTGAGCTCGATGCCTGCCGTCCGGGTCTGGCCGAACAGGCGGTCGAGGTCGGCCAGTCCCGGCTGTGGCGACAGGTCGCCGTCATGGGTGAGGGCGAGCACGCGGCGCATCTCGGCCAGGGCCTCGCGCCCGGTCTCGGCGACGTGGGTCATGGTCTCAGCCGAGCGGGCGGGGTTGAGGGTGGCTGTGTAGGCGGCGCCGTCGGACAGGGCCACCATGACGGCCAGATTATGCGCGACGATGTCGTGGATCTCACGGGCGATGCGGGCCCGTTCCGCGGCCGTGGCCAGTGCCGCCTGCTGATCGCGCTCGCCTTCCAGGCGGTGGGCGCGTTCCCGCAGCTCTGAGAGGTAGGCCCGGCGAGTGCGGACGTATCCGGCCAGGAGCGAGGTCGCGATCAAGGCAGTGGTCAGCGCAGCCAGGTCACTGGTGGTGAGCTCACCTTGGAACGCCGCCGTGACCAGCAGGAGTTCGATCGCTCCCGCGGCGAACCACGACTGCGTCGGCGTGCCGTACCGGACCAGGGTGTAAAGCGCAACAAGGGCGGCAATCAACGGGAACAGCCCGGAGACGCCGGTCAGGAAGGCGGCCATCATGAGGGCGTACACCGCCCAGAAGATCACCGGGGGTGCCGCGCGCCGTAAGACCAGCGGTAGGCAGAGCGGGATGATCCAGCCCCAGCCGTCGTAGCCGCTCGTGACCAGGCAGGCCAGCCCCACGACGGCGGCCAGACCGGCGTCGGCGGCGCGAGGATGCCTCTCGGCCGCCGACCAGAACCGGTCCTTCATGCGTATGACCCTACTGTCCATATCCGGTACGGCTTCGCACGGCCACGACCACGAATGCCGCGCCCAAGACCGCCGCCGACGCCACCAGCAACGGATCTCCGCCCATGACGCCGAAGGAGGCGGTCGCCACGGCGTGGGCGGCGCCCGCGCCCATGACGCAGATCACGGCCGTGGCATGGGATGTCACCGGCACCCTGCCGATGGCCCAGGCCGCCGCAATCGCCACGATCGCGAAGTAGGACGGCTGCCAACCCCAGGCCACGCCCTCATCGGCGAGGATGGAGGGCGTCAGGATCGCCGCGAACAGCAGCGCGCCCACCACGAAGGATCGGACCGGGGCCTTGGGGCGGCCGGGGCCGAGCACCGGCGTGCGAGGGAGCCATCCCGCGCAGAACCAGAGCGCCAGCCCGACGATCATCACGACGGCGAGGTGAGCGTCGCTCACTGGCTGCGGGGTATCCCGGCCCACGCCGAAATACGCCAGTACGGCCATGACCAGGCAGAGCGCCGCGATGGTCACCACTAGCCACGTGGGGAGCCAAGCGCGTCCTGCCTGTTTCGGAAACAACCGCTCGACGAGCAGGACGGGAAGCGCAACGGAGAACAGTCCATGCCAGAAGGCGATGAATATGGTGAACGGGACCAGGAGCCCGCCCACCACCCCGTATCCGGCGTAACCATCGCCGGAGTGGCCGAAGGGGTGGAACAGGTCCAGCGAGAGCAGCCCCTCGTTGTAGAGGCCGTAGATCAGGCCGAGGCACCACAGACCGAGCGGCCCCACCCTCCTGCGCACCGCGACTTCCCTGATGATCAGGACCGGCAAGCCGTACAGAATCAGGACGTAGGACAGCAGCAGCGCCGGGTTGAGTAAGGCCACGACAGGGGTGGCGGAACTGATCACCTCGGCCAAGACCGGGGAGATCACCATCAGTGACAGCACGGGCCACACGGCCGCGCGCCTCAAGGTTTGGGTCATGACCGCGACGGTACGGAAGATCATGCTCGCGAGACGACGCTCTGACGACTGATCTCAGTCCGCCCCCGTGTGCGACTTGAGGAGGATCCAGGTCAGCCTGCCGGTCGAGAAGGTGGAGTTGCCCGATTGGTCCCGATGTGGGCTCGCTGGAGTTGTGATGAAGATCCGCGCCGTCGAGACCTTCGTGGCACATGCCGAGGAACTGCACTTCGGCCGCAGGGCGGAGCGGTGCACGGTTCCGGGTCACCAGGCGATCTGCCTCGAGACAACGGCTGCGAGCGACCTCGGCTGCCCGGTTGAAGTTTCCTGAACGGACATCCTTGAACCCCGTTCACAACCCCGCGATGTCGACTCACCTCCCGTGACCGCGGCTCGCTGCACGGTGCACGGTGCACGGTGCACGGTGCACGGTGTCACCCTGCTACAGGGTCGTCGAGATCGAGATGGACCTCCATATTCTCCAGCGGCGAGTCCAGGTCGTAGACGTAGTCGCCGAAGCGGCGTACGTTGTCCTCCTGGTAGGGAGACATGATGGCCACCTCGGCGCGATGCACCGTCTCACCCTCGCCGCGCAGCTGGTTGAGCACCAGGGACATGTCCAGCGTGGTCTGGTACATGACCAGGTCGGCGACCAGGGTGTTGAACTTGATCGCCTTCTCCTGTTCCTCCGGGTCGTTCTCGGCGATCACCCCGTTGTTGCCGAACCCGATCCACTTGGAGAAGTTGTTGTAGGACTCGACCATGTTGGTGGCCCGGGTGATGTTCTCCCGCAGCGTGGCGTCGGAGACGTACCGAAGCAGCACCATGGTGCGGATCACGCGGCCCAGCTCGCGGAAGGCGCGGTAGATCCTGTTGCGCTTGGAGTCGTGCCGCAGCCGCCGCAGCAGCGTGATGGACGACAGCTCGCCTTCGCGGATGGAGATGGCCACCTTCATCAGATCCTGCCAGTGATTCTCGATCAGCTGCCAGTTGATCGGCTCGCCGAACAGCGCGTCGATATGCCGAGAGCGGACGCCGGGCTCGGGCCGGTGGAAGGTCAGGTCCCGGAAGTTGCGGATACGCGGCAGCAGCTCGAACCCGAACAGGTGCGCCAGCCCGAAGACCGGGAACGACTGGCCTTGTGTGTCGGCATGGATCTCCTTGGGGGCCGCCTCGCTCTCCTGCTCAAGCAGCCCTTCGATGATGTAGACCGCCTCCCACACCCCGCACGGCACAAATCTGGAAAAGAGCGCGATGTAGTTATCGGCGATGTGGTGGTAAGCGACGCCTCCGTAGCCTCCGTACCGGATGGAACTCGGCGATGAGGTTGTCCACGTAGATGTCGTACTTGGTGCCGTCGGCGGCCACCGCGTTGCCCTCCCCCCACACCTTGGGCAGGTCCAGCCGCAGGTCGGCGTTGACCACGTCGGCGATCGCCTTGTTCAAGCCGGCCAGCGTGACGTGTTTGCGCATGGTGTAGGACAGTTCGTGTGCGCTGATGCGGCCGCCCAGGTGCCGGGCGGCTTGGGCGGCGCCCAGGTTGCAGCCGTAGGTGAAGGCGACCAGCAGGTAGCGCTCCAGAGGGTCGGCCAGCTTGGCCTCCGATCCCGACAGTGGCCCGAAGTGCCGGAACCAGCGCAGGTGCCGGGTGGTCCGGGTCAGGATCTCCAGCAGGGAGCGTTCCGGCAGACGGTCCTTGACGGCCGTGGATGCAGGCGCAGCTTGGTCACCGTAGCCCGCGGCGCGCTCTTCTTCGCCCGGTCATGTCCGCTGCGGCCGGTGGCCGGGTCTACTTTCAGCATCGCCAGCAGGCGCGCGTGGTCATCGAAGCTCATCCGGCCGTAGGCCAGGGTGAAGATGGCGCCGTTGGCCTCCGCGCGCATCTGAGAGGCCAGGTCATCCAGGGTGGAGAAGGCCGGGAACTCGCAGCTGTTCGTGGCTAGATCCCCCAACGCCACGTTGATCAGATCGGCTGGGTGATCCTTGGTTTTGGCCGCCTGCCGGATCGCCTGCTCGGCCAGCTTGCGCGCAGCGGCCTGATCGCCGTCCAGCCCCAGCCGGGAGCGCACCAGCGTCTTGTGGTTGCGTCCCGTCCGCTCGGCCACGTCCGTCATGCCGACCTGCTCCGGCAGGCCCGGCTCGTTCCGTACGTGCTCGATCACCTGGGCCGGGATCTCGGCCAGCCGCGGGAACCGTCCCAGCCGCTGACAGCACTTCAGCCACACCATCAGCGACAGCCGGGTCTCATCGCTGTCGGTCATCTCCCGCGCCCAGTCCATCTCCGCCAGGCTTGGCGAGTACGCCGCGCGCAGTTCGCGCTCGGAGATGGTCCGCTTGAATGTCAACGGCCAAGTGCTTTTACATGGCCACGGACACTTGAACCGCGGGTAGGCGGTCTTGTCGATCGAGGCCATCAGGCACAGCCTTCCCCAGCAGCCCCGATCACCACAGAATGGGTCACACTGTAGCCGACCGAACACAATGCGCGAGGCGGAACGCGGAATCTAGAGCCGGCACTCCTCCGCGTCCCGAGAGGTGACTTCCGAGATTACGTGCCAACCGTCGCGGGAGGTCGGCGCCAGGTACGGAGTGCGCAACCAGGACCCGCGGCAGGCATGCCCTGACGTTCTCAAGATCGACTCATGGCCGGTTTTGCCCGCATCTCGGCGGGACCCGGTAGAGGTTCAGGCCGACTTCCATGCCGTACAGACGTTGTTCCCTGCTGAGTACGAATGGCACCACCTAACAGCGTTGACATTGGCGCCTAATCCCCCGGCCCGACAAACGCCGGCCGTATTGGGAGCGTCATAACGTACGAGCTCCTCACCGGGACCGGACGGGTTGCGGTACCTCACCGTGGCCCAGGCTCCTATACGAGGACCAGGCCCAAGCTGCCTACAGACCTCCAGGTAAGTGTGGTTGTTCTTGAGGTTCAGGAAACCCACCTCATCGCCCAACCTGAAGTCGTGCGCTTGTGCAGGGGAGGCGGTCATGGTTAATGCCAAAACGGTTGCAGCGATGACCGCTGGCGCCATCCACATGTTCTTCGTACACATGGTCTTCTCCGTCTTCCGTTCTTACGAGGCGGAATCGTGTCCGACTCCATTGGCCGAGTCTGTGCTGACTGACATTCCTTCCTCCGGGGACGTCTATCGTGCGTATGCCGATTCTCGCCCGCCGGAAATGGACATAGCCAGGCCAGTAACCGGACATTGACCGGACAAAAGATCGAGTTACCGCTTCCGCGTCTCCACGCCGGCCGGCCGCGTCACAGCTTCGGGAGGAGCTTGTCCGTCCACAACGGACGACAAAAAACAAAGGCAAGGAGATTTCGCAACTCCCTGCCACTCTCAACATATAGCGCACCGGGGGGCTTGCGGCAAGACCCGGGTCGTGCCGCAGAATCGTCGGCCGAGGCCAGATCCTGCGGAAATCAGAAGTTCGCGAAGCACGTGTGACCTTCGCGGGATGTCGAACCGCCGACGGGACTCACGGTGCGGTCGCGGACACTCGGCGCGGAGGTACGGGTGTGCGCGCCGCCGGACTACGCGGAGCAACTGGCCGAAACGAAACCTTGCTGAATGGGGGGGTTCATGATCGACGTGATCGTCGCCGGCGGCGGACCGACCGGCTTGATGCTGGCCGGCGAGTTGCGGCTGCACGGCGTGCACGCGCTCGTACTGGAGAAGGAGACGGAGCCGACCGCGTACGTCCGCGCGCTCGGTCTGCACATGCGCAGCGTCGAGGTGATGGACCAGCGCGGTCTGCTGGCGCGGTTCCTCGCGCTCGGCCAGCAGTACGCGGCCGGCGGTTTCTTCGCCGGCATCACCAAGCCGTGGCCCGACCGGTTGGACACCGCGCATCCGTACACGCTCGGCATCCCGCAGACCACCACCGAGCGCCTGCTGGCCGAGCACGCCACCGAGGTCGGCGTCGAGATCCGGCGCGGCCGCGAGCTGGTCGGGCTGAGCCAGGACGAGCACGGGGTGACCGTCGAGCTGGCCGACGGCACGCAGGTGCGCTCGCGCTACCTCGTCGGTTGCGACGGCGGCCACAGCACGGTGCGCAAGCTGCTCGGCGTCGGCTTCCCCGGCGAGCCCGCCAAGGTCGAGACGCTGCTGGGCGAGATGGAGGCGACCGAGGATCCGGCGACGGTCGCCGCCGTCGTCACGGAGGTCCGCAAGACCCAACTGCGGTTCGGCGCCATCCCCCTCGGGGATGGGGTGTACCGCGTCGTCGCGCCCGCCGAAGGGGTGGCCGAGGACCGCACGGTTCCGCCGACCTTCGAGGAGTTCAAGCAGCAGCTGCGGGCCTACGCGGGCACCGACTTCGGCGTGCACTCACCGCGCTGGCTCTCCCGTTTCGGCGACGCCACCCGGCTGGCCGAGCGGTACCGGACCGGCCGGGTGCTGCTGGCCGGCGACGCGGCGCACATCCACCCGCCGACCGGCGGGCAGGGGCTCAACCTCGGCATCCAGGACGCGTTCAACCTCGGCTGGAAACTGGCCGCCGAGGTGGGCGGCTGGGCGCCGCGCGGGCTGCTGGACAGCTATCACACCGAACGGCACCCGGTGGCCGTCGACGTGCTGGACAACACCCGCGCGCAGATGGAGCTGCTGTCCCTTGAGCCGGGCCCTCGGTCGGTGCGCCGGCTGCTGTCGGAACTGATGGACTTCGAGGAGGTGAACCGGTACCTGATCGAGAAGATCACGGGGATCGGGGTGCGCTACGACTTCGGCGAGGGGCACGAACTGCTCGGCCGGCGGATGCGGGACGTGAAGCTGAAGCGCGGGCGCCTCTACGAGTTGATGCACGGCGGCCGCGGGCTGCTGCTCGACCAGACCGCCCGGCTCTCGGTGGCGGGCTGGGCGGACCGGGTCGATCACGTCGTCGACGTCAGTGAGGAGCTGGACGTGCCCGCGGTGCTGCTGCGGCCGGACGGTCACGTGGCGTGGGTCGGTGGAGATCAGCAGGGGCTGCTCAGCCGACTGCCCAAGTGGTTCGGCGCTGCCGTCGGCTGAGGCGGCGGCACCCAGGCGACCGTGGCCGGCCGGTCAGCTCCGGTCGATGTACCAGTTGCCGCAGAAGCTACCGAGTATCGCGGTGCGCGC
Source organism: Nonomuraea sp. NPDC026600 (assembly GCF_040638335.1). NCBI lineage: Bacteria > Bacillati > Actinomycetota > Actinomycetes > Streptosporangiales > Streptosporangiaceae > Nonomuraea > Nonomuraea sp. NPDC026600. Next base: position 80,618 of record NZ_JBEZYD010000011.1, on the reverse strand, counting down.
GCAGGCCCGGGCCGCGTAGTGCCGTTGCTGGCTGGTGTTCCAGTTCAGGACGAGGCTGCTCTCCGAACTGGAGAACGGGCCGCACTGCTTCCAGCCGCCGTTCGCGTTGACTTGTTCGGTGGTGGGATACATGGGCAGACTGCTGGGCATTCCCTGCAGGCTGCGGTCCACCCAGACCTGCTCGCCCGAATAGCGGGGTGAGAGCCTGGCGTAGCTGTAGTTGAAGGCGCCGCCGTTCCACAACTGGAGGCGACGGTCGCCCAGATCAGGGCTCGAGCCGACGACGACCTGGTAGTAGTCGGGAATGCCTGACTGGTCGCACTCGGACGGGGTGGCGCTCGCGGCCGAGACCGGAACGACGGCCCCAGCCGCCGCGCCGATGATCACGGCTAGGAGGATCTTCACGAACCGGTTCGAGGTCATCGACTTTCCAGCACTCATGACTGTCCTTTCACTGGCGAATGTGCATGATCAGTTGGGATCGACCCAGAAGCCGTCCCGGTCCAGCAGCCGCTGATAGCGGACGAGCGCTCCGTATTTCCCTCCGGCGCCCTCGTTCTCGTCCTTGGGGACCATGGCCCAGCTGAACGCGCCGCCGCTCGTCCAGGCGCCCTCCCACGTACGCGCCATGGGATATTCGTCGCAGGTGTAGCCCGTGGGACGGGGCCGCCAGTCGGGGCAGGCGATGTCCCGGTTCTTCACGGCCTTGGCCTCGTCGGCCAGCCGGTGGAGCGGGGTGGTTCCGGGGGCCCCGGGGAGCCCGCCGGCCTGCGCCGTCCTGATGTGCGCCCTGACCTGCGGATAGTCGGTCAGCCCGTTGAGCGTGGGGAAGAAGGTCGGTATGACGCAGCCGGCGCCGCTGAGAATCCTGTCGCAGCGAATGTCCGGCGAGAGGTAGGGGCCCTTCTCGGGCGGGAAGACGTTGACGACTTCCGGGTCGCCGCCCGGATGCGTCACCTGCGGGTCGTAGGTGGTGTTAACCGTGCGTTTGCCGTTCGCGGGCACGTTCACCAGATGGGGTACGGGCGGGGTCAGGTATTGGGGGGAGTTCTCCGGCAGCGTGATCGCCGGGCCGAAGTCGCCCGCCGTGCAGCCGTAGGAACAACTGACCGCCAGACGGAAACTGATGGCGTCATCCGAGGTCAGCGCGCCTTCGGAGTTGAAGCGCACGATCGCGAAGACGTCGGTGAGTTCGAGGCTGTCGTAGAACATGGCGATGTAATGGATGTAGTTCAAGGTGGTGCGGCCGAGCAGGGCCCCTGTCACGGTGTCGTAGAGGCTGACCGTCGCGTAGTTGATCAGGCAGGAGGCGAATCGCCTGGTCTTCCACGCGCTCTTCGTCTGGTCGTCAGGGGCGTCGAGGCACCAGGCGGGCAGGGGCGGCGGGGCGGCGGCGCTCGCGGTGGTCAGAGCCGACTTGGGGGGCGATTCGGTCACCGGCCCGACGCACAGGACCTTCTTCCTGCCCTGGCGGGCGAGTGACGGTAATCGGTCCCTGATGCGGTCGCAGCTGTTGTCCGTCTTCGTCGGGGTGGTGGCGTACGCGTCGGCGGCTGGCGCCGCGAGCAGAGCGCACATGAACAGGAGCAGCAGCGTGATGGTTCTCATCCGAATAGTGCCCATGGCATCCCGTCAGGCCGGTGGGTGAGACCCTCTCAGGGAACCAGTCGCGGCAGTCCGGACGGCAGGCGCTCGACCGGCGGTTAGGCTGCGGGCGCGCGGACGTGATCACGTCCTGTGGACCGGCCGGAAGGGGATCGATGTTCGGCGACGCGCTGCGTGAGTTCCGGGTTCGGGCACTGCTCACACAGGAGGATCTGGCCGCGATGTCCGGCGTCAGCGAGCGGCAGATTCGTGAGATCGAGTCCGGCCGCGTCACGGTTCCCCGGGCCAGCACCGTCCGGGTGCTGGCCGACACGCTGAAGCTGTCCCTGGCGGACCGCGCCGCCTTCCAGCTCGCCGCGCAACCGGACGCCGGCCATCCGCCGGCGCCCGCGCAGTTACCCGGCGACGTCGACGGTTTTACCGGCCGTTCCGCGGCGCTGCGTGCCCTCGACGCGGCCACGACCGCGGTGGTCACCGTCTCCGGCCCGGCGGGCGTGGGTAAGACCTCGCTCGCGGTGCACTGGTCTCGCCTGGCGGCGCCGCGTTTTCCCGACGGCCAGCTCTACGTGGACCTGCGCGGCTTCTCGCACCACACGACGGTCGATCCCGCCGAGGTGATCCGCGGATTCCTGGACGCGCTCGGGGTGCCGCCCGACCGCATCCCCTCCGGCTTCGACGCTCAGACGGCGCTCTACCGCAGCCGGTCCGCCGGCCGCCGTCTGCTGGTCGTACTCGACAACGCCCGCGACGCCGACCAGATCCGGCCGCTGCTGCCCGGGGGCGCGGCCGCCCGTACGATCGTCACCAGCCGCCGTCAGCTCACCGACCTGGTCGCCGAGACCGGCGCCGCCACGCTGAGCCTGGACGTACCGAAGGTCGAAGAGGCGGTCGAACTGCTCAGCCACCGGCTGGGCACGGCCACCGATCCCGCCGGCGTGACGGCGATCGTGGCCGCGTGCGGACGGCTCCCGCTGGCGCTGGCGCTGGTCGGCGCGCGGGCACGGCTGACCGGCTTCCCGCCCTCGGCGATCGCCGCCGAGCTGCGCCACCCGGGCGGCCGCCTCGCGGCCCTGGAGATCGACGCCGTGTTCTCCTGGTCCTACGACGCGCTGAGCCCGGCCGCCGGCCGGCTGTTCCGGCTGCTCGGGCTCGCCACCAGCGCCGACATCGCGGTGGCGGCGCTGGCCGCGCTGGCCGGACGGGCGCTGTCCGAGGTCCGGCGGACGCTGGCCGAACTGACCCACGCCAGCCTGGTCACCGAGCACGCGCCCGGCCGCTACCGGACGCACGACCTGCTGCACGCCTACGCTCGTGAACGTGCCATGGCCGAGGAGTCCGAGGCCGCGCGGCAGGCAGCGCTGACCCGGCTGCTCGACCACTACACGCACACCGCCTATCACGCCGAACTGGTGCTGAACCCGGTGCGCGCGCCCATCCCGATGACCCTCGCCGCGCCCACGGACGGCGCCGAGCCGAAACGCGCGTTCGACCTCCCCGCCGCCCTGGACTGGCTGAGAACCGAGCAGGCGGTCCTGCTTACCGCGCTGCGGCAGGCCGAGGAGGAGGGCATGCACCGGCACGCCTGGCAGTTGAGCTGGGCGCTGGACACGTTCCTGAACGACCAGCGGCGCTGGCAGGACGAGGGCGCGGCGTGGGCGGTGGCGCTGCGCGCGGCGACCGCCCTGACCGACCGGCCTGCGGCGGCGCACGCGCACCGCTTCCTGAGCGCGGTGCACGGTCGCCTCGACCGGTTCGACGACGCGCACGACCACATGCGGCAGGCGCTCGACCTGAGCCTCGCCGCCGGACACCGGGCAGGCGAGGCGGAGAGCCGTTTCGTGCTGTCCTACGTCTATTGGCTGCAGGGTGACCGTGAGCAGGCGCTCGACCAGGCCGAGCAGGCGTTGTCACTCTTCATCGAGCTCGACGATCCGCTCTGGGCGGGCAAGGCCAGCCTCGCCGTGGGCTGGTATCTCTCCGAGATCGGCGCCTGCCAGGAGGCTCTGTCGTACCACGAACAAGCGCTCGAACTGCAACAGCGAGCGGGCGACCTGGCCAACGAAGTGGTCACCTGGGACACGCTGGGCGTGCTCCACCAGCGGCTGGGCGACCCGGAGTCGGCGATCAGGCACTACGAGAGCGGCCTGCGCCGGATCGGCACGATGGAGAGCCCGGGGTTGCGCGCCCAGTTGCTCGGGCATCTCGGCGACGTGAGCGAGGCCATCGGCGACTGGCAGACGGCCCGCGAACGCTGGTTGGAGGCGTACGAGATCCTCCGCGAGCTCGGCCACCCCCAGACGGGCGACCTGCGCCGCAAGCTTCAGTCGCCCGGCCCGTCGTCGTAGTCCTCGGCCTGCCTGTGGTTTTGGGCCGGAAGCGTCGTCTTCTGCCGCAAAATCGTTGGCATCGCCGTTCTTGAGCGGGCTAGCGTTACGTGTCCTGTCTGCGCTTGTGAGTCAGCAGCTTGGAGATGCGTTATGACTTCTCAGCTCGTCGCGCTCTGCTTCGATGCGAACGACCCCATCCGTCTCGCGCGCTTCTGGGCCGGATTCCTGGGCTGGGAGACGGCCGAGGACTCCCACGATGGCATCACGCTCCTGCCTAGCGATGACACCGGGTTCCGGATCCGATTTCTGGCGACCCAGGAGAAGAAGACCGACCCGAACCAGATGCACTTCGATCTGACGAGCACGTCACTCGAGGACCAGGAGCGGACGGTGGCGAGGGCGCTCGAACACGGCGCCCAGCACATCGACGTCGGGCAACTCCCGGAAGAGGGTCATGTGGTGCTCGCCGACCCCGAAGGCAACGAGTTCTGCGTCATCCCGCCGGGCAACAACTTCCTCGCCGACTGCGGATTCATCGGAGCGCTCGCGTCCGACGGTTCGCAGGAGGTCGGCTACTTCTGGAGCGAAGCACTGGGCTGGCCCTTGGTCTGGGACCAGGACCAAGAGACCGCGATCCGTTCGCCGCACGGCGGTCCGAAGATCACGTGGGGCGGTCCGCCTGTGAGTCTGAAGACCGGGAAGAACCGGCTGCACTTCGACCTCGCTCCTCCTGCGCACGGCGATCAGCGAGCGGAGGTCGACCGTCTCGTCTCCCTCGGAGCGACTCGAATCGACACCGGCCAGCACGGGGCCGGTCAGGTAGTGATGGTCGATCCCGATGGCAATGAGTTCTGTGTGTTGACCCCGTGACCAGGCCCGGGAGCGGATCGGGCGTCTCAACCGCTCCTCTCGGTGAGTCCGCGCAGGTCGGCGACTACATCGTTGGATTCACGACTGTCGGAATCGGGGTCCGTGGCCGCGCACCCCGCGCGAGAACGTAGACGAACAGGACCGCCGGCAGCACCGGCCTGCGGCCCGCACTGGTTCGGGGCCACCAGCGCCGGTCCCGTCGAGTTCCTGAGTCTCATCGGGAAACAAGGCGAACGCGTCCACGTCCGTGCGGCACCGAGACCCGGCCCGGCCGAAGTTAGGAAAGCTCCTAGCTGATCGGGACGGTGAGGCGGCGTCTGGTGGGTGGTGCCTCCTTGCGCTCGCCGAGGAGGGTCATGAGCTGGTCCATGGCCACCTCCCCGAGCTTCTCGCCGTCCACGTCGATCGAGGGGACGTCGCCCAGGCCGAGGCTCTCGACGACCATGCGCTCGGAGCTGACCACGACATCGCGGATGCCGCGGCTGAGCAGGGCGAACATGAGGCCGAGGCCGATCGAGGTCGCGTACGGGACCACGGCGGTGGCGCGGGCGGCCACCACGGCCTCCGCCGTCCCCACTCCGGCGGCGAACGTCGAGGGGTAGGGGCCGAGCATGGTCAGCGTCGCGCCGCTCAGCTCGGCCGCGGCGCGGATGGCCGCCTGGCGCTGGCGATCCTGCCAGGAGCCCGCCGGGCCGCCGATGTAGACGATGCGCTCGTGGCCCTTCTCGACGTACCAGGTGACGAGCGCGCCGAAGGCGGTGGCCGTGTCGGCGACCGCCGAGGTCATGCCCTCGATCTCGCGGTCGATGAGCACGGTCGGCTTGTACGACGCGGCGGCGCGGACGATCTCGTCCGAACCTCGGGGCGCGGTCAGCAGGAAGCCGTCCACCTGGTGCGCGAGATGCTCGACCGCGGCGAGCTGGACCGCGTGCTCCAGAGAGTGCACCGCGATGGTGAGCTGCATGCCCGAGTCGGCCGCGCGCGCCTGGGCACCGCCGATGATCGGGGTGAAGAAGGTGTTGTCGAGCGTGGGCACCACGACCGCGACCACCCCGGTCTTCCCGCGGGCCAGCTGGGTGGCCGCCCGGTTGGGGACGAATCCGAGCTGCTCAGCGGCTGCGCGGACGCGAGCCACCGTTTCCGGGGCGGCCAGGTCCGGCCGGCCCAGGGCGCGGGAGGCCGTCGCCTTGGAGACCCCGGCCAGCGCGGCGACGTCCGCGAGTGTCGGCACTGATCCTCCTTGAGTCGTCGTTACCCGGAATTCACACAGGGGTTTGTGCGCGGGGCCGCTCATAATCTATGGTCAGGCTCATGGAACCGGTTCCGCAACCGGTTCCATCCTCAGCGTACGCCACTGAGAAAGGACGCCGACATCTCCCGCACATCGGCCTTTCTGCTAGTGCCCGGTCTCGTCCTTCTCGTGGCAGGTTTCCTCATCCCCTCCGCCGCGATGCTCTTCGCGCCGCCGGACGTGCCGACCGGCAAGATCTTCGCACGCCTGGGCGAGATGCTCACGGACCCCTACGACCTGGAGGTGATCGGGCGCACGGTCGGGCTGGCCCTGGCTGTCACGATCATCTGCGTCGTCCTCGGCTTTCCCATCGCCTACTGGCTCGCCCGCTCGCCGTCACGCTGGAGCGGAGTCTTCCTGGCAGTGGCGATCTTCCCATTGATGCTGAGCAACGTGGTGCGGACGTTCGGCTGGCTGGTGATTCTCGGCTCCAAGGGGGCGCTCGGCCGGTTGCTCGTCCAGCTCGGCATCGTCGACGTGGCACCGCAGCTCCTCTACACCAAGCTGGCGATCGTCCTGGGCCTCACGCAGCTGTTCCTGCCGCTGGCGATCATCTCCTGCTACTCGGCCGTCGCCCAGGTCGATCCCGGCCTGGACGACGCCTCGCGCGGGCTCGGCGGGAGCAGGATCCGCACGATGTGGAACATCGTCATCCCGCTGACCATGCCGGGCATCGTGGTGGCCGCCACCCTGGTCTTCGCGGGGTCCGTCACCGCCTACACCACGCCCTATCTGCTCGGCGGGTCCAGCCAGCGGATGCTGTCCACGCAGCTCTTCAACTACGCCAGCACCACGGTCGACTGGGCCTCCGCCTCGGCGACGGCGCTCATCATGACGGTCCTGGTCTTCCTGGTCTCCGGGCTGTCCTCGCTGATCGGACGGAAGGGGGCCACCTCATGAAGCGGCCGATCACAGCGGCGCTCGCGGTCATCGGCTACGTCATCATGATCGTGCCGATCATCTTCGTGGTCGCCACCGCCTTCACGGCGGGCAGCACCCTGAGGTTCCCGCCCGACGGGATCTCCCTGCGCTGGTTCGACGAGGCGCTCGGCTACGAGCCGTTCATCGAGGCCGCGATCTCCAGCCTGGAGCTCGCCGTGCTCGCCACCGCGCTCGCGCTGCTGCTCGGCGTGCCCGTCACGCTCGCCGTCCACCGCGGCAAGCTGCCTGGCAAGGGGCTGGTCGAGGGGTTGTTCCTGTCGCCGCTCATCGTCCCTGAGCTGGTCGTCGGCCTCGCGCTGTTCCAGCAGCTGATGGTCGGCCTGGGCCTGGACAACTTCAGCACCCTGCTGGTCGGGCACACGGCGCTGATGCTGCCTTATGCGGTACGCGTGACCGGCGCCTCGCTCGCGCTGGCCGATCCCGTGCTGGAGGAGGCCGCCCGGGGTCTCGGTGCCTCGCCGCTGCGCGCGTTCTTCAACGTGACGTTGCCCGTCCTGCGGCCGGGGATCTTCTCCGCCGGGCTGCTCAGCATGGTCACGTCGGTCAACAACGTGCCGCTGTCGCTGCTGCTGCAGGGACGCGACTTCCGGACGCTGCCGGTGACGATGCTCGACTACGTACAGCAGTCCTATGACCCGATGGTCGCCGCCGCTTCCACCCTCATCCTGGCCGCCACCGTGGTCATCGCGGTGATCGCCGAGCGCACGGTCGGATTCGCCAAGATCTTCGGAGGGATCAACCAATGACCGCCGCCGCCGAGCTGATCGGAGTCACCCAGAGGTTCGGCTCCTTCACCGCCGTCGATGAGATCGACCTCGCCGTGCCGTCGGGGAAGCTGACGACGCTGCTGGGCCCCAGCGGCTGCGGCAAGACCACCACGCTCAGGATGATCGCGGGCTACTCGGCGCCGACGTCGGGGACGATCCGCATCGACGGGATCGACAGCACGCGCACGCCGCCGGAGAAGCGGAACCTGGGGATGGTCTTCCAGTCGTACGCGCTGTTCCCGCACATGACGGTGGCCGACAACGTCGGTTACGGGCTCAAGCTGCGCAAGGTGCCGGCCGCGGAAAGACGGTCGCGGGTCATGGAGACGCTCGAGCTCGTCGGGCTCGCGCACCTGGCCGACCGCAAGCCGAAAAAGCTCTCCGGCGGGCAGCAGCAGCGGGTGGCACTGGCCAGGGCGATCGCGATCAGGCCCAAGCTCCTGCTGCTCGACGAGCCGCTGTCCAACCTCGACGCCCGCCTGCGTGTCCAGATGCGGGCCGAGATCAGGCGCATCCAGGCGGAGACCAAGCTGACCGTCATCCTCGTCACCCATGACCAGGACGAGGCGCTGGAGATGTCCGACGAGATGGTCATCATGAACGAGGGCAGGATCGTGCAGCAGGGCTCTCCTCAGCAGATCTTCCCCCGCCCGGCTGACCGCTTCGTCGCCGAGTTCCTCGGCTACGAGAACTTCCTCACCGCGGCCGACGGCACCCTTCTGACCATCCGGCCCGAGCATCTGCGCCTCGTCGAGGAAGGTCCCGGCCTTGACGCGACGGTGGTCGACGTGGCCTTCCGCGGCGTCGACCTGCTGGTCTCGCTCAACGTGGTCGACCCGTCGGGCGCGACCGTCAGGCTGCTCGCCGACGTACGCGGCGGCGCGACCCTGACACCCGGATCGAACGTCACGGTGATCGCGCCAGACGACCATCTGGTCTCACTCCCCCGCTGAATTCCGCTGAATTCCGTTGAAAGAAGGAACCCCATGCCCACGCGCCGTGCCGTACTGGCCGCTGCCCTGACAGTGCTCGCCGCAGCCGGATGCTCCGGCTCCGGCTCCGGGGAGAAGCAGGCCGAGCAGCAGACCATCGTCGTCAGCACCTTCCCCTTCGGGGTGAAGGAGTTCGAGCAGGCGGTCGTCGCTCCGTTCACCAAGCAGACGGGCATCAAGGTCGAGCTGGACACCGGGTCCAACTCCGACCGGCTGTCGAAGCTGAAGCTCACCAAGGGTAAGCCGGAGGCGGACGTGGTGCTGATCTCCGACTACTTCGCGGCGCTCGGGCAGAAGGACGGCCTCTTCCAGAAGGTCGACGTGCCCAACATCAAGGAGCTCGCGCCGTTCGCGACCGAGGGCGCCTACGAGGGGCCGGCCTACACGCACCAGCTCAACGGGATCATCTACAACACCGGCAAGCTCAGTCAGAAGCAGGCCGCCGACTGGGCGCTGTTCGCGAACGCGGCGAACAAGGGAAAGGTCGCGCTTCCCGATATTTCGGTGACCGCCGGACAACTCATGATCTCTGGGGTGGCTGAGTCGTACGGCAAGGGCCCCTACGACATCGACGCCTCGTTGAAGACCCTGGCCGGTTGGGCGCCGAACGTCCTGCAGTTCTACACCTCCTCGACCGAGGTCACGAACCTGCTGAACCAAGGCGAGATCATCGCTGCCGACGCGCTGAGCGGCTTCGCCACCAAGCTCGTCACCTCGGGCGAGCCGATCGCCTGGACGGCTCCCGCCAAGGGCCGCTACATGGCCACCAACCGGGCGATGATCCCCAAGGGCGCGAGCAACCAGCCGGGAGCGGCCAAGTTCATCGACTACATGCTGTCGGCCGAGGCGCAGAGCGCCATGGCGAAGGCCGTCGGTGACCTGCCCACGAACCTGAAGGCCGAGATCCCGGCCGACATCGCCAAGGTGACGGGCGAGGCGGCGAAGGATCCCATCGCCGCCGGGTTCAAGACCCTCGACCCCGCCCAGCTCGTCAGCACCCGCACCACCTGGGTCGACCGCTTCACCCGCGAGGTGGCCGGCAAGTGAACCTTGACCTGATGCCCAAGGTCGATCTGCACTGCCACCTCATCGGCACCGTGCGCGCCGCCACCTTCGCCGAGCTGGCCAGGCGGGAGGGGCTCGACCTGCCCGACACGCCCGAGCGGATCTACGCGGATGTGAACTCGCTGCCGCCGGACCCGGCGCTCTACCTGAACACCCGGATCCCGGTTCCGCAGGGCAGGAGCGCGGACGAGCCCGAGGTCTCCTACTCGCTGTTCCAGGTGTCCTCGTGGGTTGTCCAGGTCCTGCGCGAGGCTGACGATCTCACCAGGATCACCTACGAGGCGTTCGAGAACGCCCACCGGACCAGCGCGACCAGGCATCTCGAGGTCTCCTTCGACGCGCTGACCGGGCATCAGGAGAAGCTCGGCTACGCCACGGTGATCGAGGCGTACGCCGAGGGCATCAGGATGGCGGAACGCGACTTCGGCATGTCGGGCAGGCTCATCGCGGCCGTCGACCGGAGCAAATCGGGTGAGGAAGCGCTCTCCTGGATACGTACGGTCGCGGACAACCCGCACGACTACGTGGCGGGGATCGGGCTGGACAACCTGGAGACCGCCGGGCCGCCCGAGCGGTTCGAGGCCGCCTTCCGGCTCGCCGGTGAGGCCGGGCTGCGCCGTACCGCTCACTCCTCCGAGCACGCGCCCGTCGCCGTCAACACGGTGACCTGCCTCGACGTACTCGGGTGCGACCGGATCGACCACGGCTACTTCGTCCTCGAAGATGATGAGGTCGTCGCCAGGGTCAGGGACGAGCAGATCCCGTTCACCGTCATCTCGACCACCTCGCGGCGCTCGTGGCGGCCGTGGCGGCGGGCGTCGATCGCGGCGATGCTCGAGGCCGGGCTCAACGTCATTCCCGCTTCCGACGACCCTGGAATGTTCCCGACGTCGCTGGCGAACGAGTATCGGATCCTCTCCGATCAGCTCGCCGTACCGGATGAGCGGCTGCGTGCGATGGCGCTGGCCGGGGTGGAGGCGTGCTGGCTGCCCAAGCCCGAGAAGGACGCTCTGCGCAAGCGCTTTGAGAGCGAACTCGCGAGCGCGGAGTAACCGGCATACCGCGTCTGGTCCGTGGCGAGACGGGCGCAACCCCGCATCTGACGCTGCTGCTGGTCACAGTCCTCGTCGAAGGGCCGTGACCAGCAACGACGGCAACCGACCTAACGGCGGTGTTCGCTGAAGGACTCCACCGTCCGCGTTGCGCCGCCGAGAGCGCCTCTATGCGGCGACGACGCAGAACTGGTTGCCCTCGGGGTCGGCCAGCACCACCCAGCCGCCGTCGCCGAACTCGCCCGCGACTTCCCGCTGATGCTCGACGCGACGGTCCTTCCGCCCCGGCTGGTGGCCCGCACCCGGGTACCGGTGGATGCGGCGCTGGCCGGGCTGCTCGCCGTCGTCGCCGAGGCCGTGGCGGCCGGCACGTGGACGCGGCTCAAGGCCTGCCGGGAGCCGAGCTGCCGGTGGGCCTACTACGACTACTCCCGCAATCGGCGCCGCACCTGGTGCTCAATGGACCTCTGCGGGAACCGCGCCAAAGCCCGCGCCTCTCACCACCGCAAAGCCACCGCGCGCCCTTGATCGCGGGCCCCTGACCGGCGGAAGTCCCTCTGACCAGAAGCTTGGTGGTGGGCCGTCAACCTCGGCGGTCCGAGGCGGACGAGTCCAGTTCGGCGGCTCGGCGGAGGTCCTTGGGGCGGCCTATGGCGCGGCGCATCCGGATCAGGTCGTTTCGGGAGACGTAGTGAACTTCCAGGCCGCCCGGGTCGACTGCGGTGATCGCGCGGTCGAGGAACTCTCGGACGTGAAGGGTGCCCCAGGGGAGCGCCGGGGTGCAGCAGTCGCCGCCGGCTCCGGGTGAGGTGAACTGCACTTTGGGGCGGAGAAAGGAATCCGGGTGAGGCGCCAGGGGGATGCCCTTTTCGTCGGCGAGTTGGGCGTTGACGGAGGTGAAGGCGGCGGCCAGGGCCGGGGCGTGGGCCGGGGCCCCGTCCCAGAGCAGGTCCAGATCGCCGGTCAGTTCGGTGGATCCGTGCATGATGCCGGCGACCTGCCCGATCACTACAGCCTGGACGCCGTTGCGGTGGAGGGCTTCGAGCAGAGGGAACGGGTCGAACCTGAGGGCATCGTCCGTGCCGATCGTGCCGACGTCGTCATCGGCGTCCTCGTGACCCAGGCCGGTGGCCGCCCGGTTCAGGGCCAGCTCACGGGTGCGGCGGGCGGCGGCACGGAGTCGTTCCAGCGGCTCGTCGATCATCTGATTCATGCAACACCCGGCCGCACTCCTGGCGCACTCGAATTTCCCAAGCGGCTGTGGTGCGGCGACCTGCCCGGCGCCGCTGGTGTTCTGAAGCTCACCAGGCGGGTCGGCGATCTATACGGCCAGGCCGCCGCGACACATCAGCAGGCCACAGTGCGCGCTGCCGTCAGCGGCTCACGCGTTCGCCGCTCGTGGGCGGCCGAGAGGATGAGGTAGGCGCTGGCCGTCCAGGTGTAGGCGCGGTCGCGCAGGCCCTCGCCGGTGCGGGCGTCGAAGTTCTCCGCGAAGCCTGACTTCTCGCACAGCGAGCGGAAGCGGGCGCTGATCTCGTCGGCCAGGTCCGGGTATCCGGCGCGGCGCAGGCCGTCTTCGATCAGGACGGTCGAGGGCGCCCAGATGGGGCCGCGCCAGTAGCCGTCGTCCTGGTAGCACTCAGAGGTGGGCAGCTCGGTGGCGGGACCGAACGCGGTCAGGTGCCGCTCGATCCGGGCGGCCAGCGCCGCGCGGACGGGTTGCGGCAGCTCCTCCCCCAGCGTGATCGGCATGAGGTCGAGCAGGCTGGAGCTGGACCAGGTGCGTCCGGAGCGCACTCCCCGTGCGAGGAACCGTTCGCCGTCCCACAGCTCGGTGAGCAGGGCGTCGCGCATCCGGTCGGCCTGCTCGGTCCATCGGGCGGACGTGTCCGGGTCGGTGGCCAGGCGGGCCAGCTGGCGCAGTTGTAGCACGAGGAAGGAGGCCAGGTCTGCGGTCTCGACGATCCGCTCGTGGTCGAAGGTGGTGGCGTTGTCCCAGCCGCTGTCGTTGCCGTGCTGGTAGTGCGGCAGCTCTCGGCCGGGGGCGCGGCGGGCCTCGAGCCAGAACGTGGTCCAGCCTTCCAGCAGCCGATAGGTCTCGCCCGGATCGGGCGCGGGAGGGAGGTGGCGCAGGGCCCAGCCGTGGATGGGCGGTTTGACGAAGTTGTAGAGGATCTCGGAGTGGGTGACGGAGTCGGGCAGCGCGCCCGCGGCGTCCTGGTGGTCGAAGGGCAGCCGGAACTGGTCCCAGGCCAGCTCGGGCAGGCCATCGGCGAGGGCGAGGGCATTGAAGCAGTGGTCCCAGCTCCACACCTTGTCCATCCAGTGCTTGGACATGAGCACGGCCGGCCGGGTGACGAACCCGGCGGGGCGCACGGTGGCCGACCACAGCACGTAGGCGGCCAACTCGGCGGCGGGTGTACGGTCGCCGCGCCAGGGCGCGACCGCCGCGGCGAACGCGTCGAACTCGGCTCGCGCCGCCTTGGCCACCTGGTCGAAGGCATCCGTGCTCGCGTAGGGGGCGCGAGCGGTCTCGTACTCCTCGATGGCGATCTCCCACGCCTCGTCGTCCGGCAGGACGACGCCGCGCTCGGCGGTGCCCAGCGCCTGGGCGCCGAGGGGTTCGGCCCGCCCGCTGATGAGGGTGATCCGGTAGCGGCGGCCGGTCTGGTAGACGGTGAAGACGTAGGAGTCGTCGCGCGGGTCCTGGTAGAAGTACGGGCCGCTGAAGGGCGTCAGTACGGGATCGGCGGCCAGCAGGCGGAGCCCGAGGCCGCGGCCTTTGACGCGTACGGTGTCGGGGTTGTCGTAGACCAGGTCGATCCGGCCGTCGTCGTGGCTCCAGGTGAGCTGGTGCGGGGTGGCGGTGATGGCGCTCTCGGCGGCGGGGATCAGCCGCAGAACCGCGTGCATGCCGGTCTGGTGCGAGACCAGATGCACGTCCTCGGCATAGGTCTTCTCCGCGATCACGGGCGAGAACCCGAACCAGGATCCGTGGTAGCTGAACGGGATTTCCCGCAGGGAGAACACCGGGCCTGAAGCGGCGACGGTCATGAAGTGAGGGTCCCTTCTGCGAAGGTCAGTCTTTGACGGCGCCGGCGGTGACGCCCGCGGCGACGTAGCGCTGGGCGACGACGAGCAGGATGGTGGCCGGGATGGAGGCGATCACGGCGGTGGCCATGATGGCGTTCCACTCCTGGTTGTTGTTGCCGATGTAGCGGTAGATGCCCAGCGTGATCGGCTGGTGGTCGCCGCCCTGGTCGAGGGTGGAGGCGAAGATGAAGTCCGACCACGCCCACAGGAAGGCGAACAGCGACACCGTGATGATCGAGTTGCGGCTGACCGGCAGCACGATCGAGGTGAACGTGCGTACCACGCCGGCGCCGTCGGTGCGGGCCGCCTGCAGCAGTTCCTCGGGGATGCCGGACATGAACGTGGTCAGAATGAGCACCGCGAACGGCACGGCGAGGGTGGAGTCGGCCACGATCAGCCCGGGAACGGTGTTGAGCACGCCGGTGGTGAGGAAGATGGCGTAGAAACCCATCGCCATGATGATCCCGGGGATCATCTGCGCGATGAGCAGCACGAAACTGAGTGCCCCGCCGCCCCGTGGGCGCAGCTTGGCCAGCGAGTACGCCGCCGGCGCCGCGAGCAGCAGGGTCAGCGCCACCGTGCCGAGCCCGACGACCAGGCTCACGCCCAGGTAGGGCAGCTGCTGGTCCAGTACCGCCCGGTAACCGTCCAGGGTGCCGTTGACCGGGAACCAGCTCGGCGGGGTCTTGCGCATGTCCTGGTCGCGGGTGAACGAGACGTTGATCATCCAGTAGATCGGGAACAGCATCACCGCCGTGAGCATCAGGCCGATCGCGGTCTTGAGGTGCCTCATGCCAGAGCCTGCCTGCGCTGCGCGCGGATGTAGATCAGCCCGAAGACCAGCGCCGTCACGATGAGCAGGTTGCCGACGGCGGCTCCGGGCCCGAACGAGGGCACGAGGTTGCCGAACCCGAGCCGGTAGGACCAGGTGGCGAACGTGGTGGAGGCCCCGCTCGGCCCGCCCTTGGTCATGATCCAGATGATGTCGAACACCTTCAGCGTGTAGACCAGGCCGAGCAGCAGCGTGATCGCCGACACGGGACGCAGCAGCGGGAAGGTGACCCGCCAGAACCGCTGCCAGCCGTTGGCCCCGTCCAGCGCGGCGGCCTCGTAGATGGCCGGCGAGATCGCCCGCAGCCCGGAGTACAGCACGACGAGGTTGAACGGGATGCCGATCCAGATGTTGGCGATGATGACCGACCACAGCGACCAGTCCGGCGAGGTCAGCCAGTTCACCGGGCCGATCCCGGCCCACGACAGCACCACGTTGACCACGCCGGAGTCGCTGTTGAGCATCCACGCCCAGGTGGAGGCGGACACGATCAGCGGCAGCAGCCACGGCACCAGGAACAATCCCCTGAGCGTGGCCGAGAGCCGGAAGTTCTTCAGGAAGAACAGCGCCAGCGCGAGCCCGATGGCGAACTGGAAGGCCAGCGAGACCAGGGTGAACACCACCGTGTGCCACAGCGCGGGCCAGAAGGTCGCATCGGCGAACACTTTGGCGTAGTTGGCGAATCCGGCGAACGGGGCGTCGCCCTGCACGAAGGAGCGCACGGTGTAGTGGCGCAGGCTCAGCTCGACGTTGCGGTAGAGCGGGTAGGCGTAGAACACCAGCAGGTAGAGCACGACCGGGGCGAGAAACGCCCATGCCGCCCACTGGCTGGAGCGCGCGCGTGCCCCCCGGTGGCTCCGTCCCGTCGCCGGTACGGAGCCGCGGGCGGCAGGACGCGCCTGCGTCTGTGTGATTCGGCTCATGCTGCTACTGGATCGCGCTCGCCGCGGCCGACTGCGCCGCGGCCATGGCCTCCTGGGCAGACTTGGACCCGCTCAGCGCCGCCTGCACCGCGCCCCACATGGGCTCGGAGATCTTCGGGTACTTGGTGCCGAGATCGTCGCTGGTGCGTCCCTTGGCCGCCTTGACCGCCTCCACCCACACCTGCAGGTCGGGCGTGGCCGCCATCTGCTTGGCCTGCACCTCCTCGGTGGGCGCGATGTAGGACAGGGTGGTCGTCGTGGTGAGCGAGTTGCCGGCGCTGGTCAGGCAGGCCACCAGCTTCTGGGCGGTGGTGTAGCGGCCGGTGTCGGACTGCACGGGGATGCTGACGAACTCGCCGCCGGTGGGGGCGGGCGCTGTGGCGCCGTCCTTGCCGGGAACCGGAATGATGCCGTAGCCGAAGCCGGTCTTCTTGGCGTTGGCGAGCTGCCAGGTGCCGTTCTCGGCGAAGGCGAAGTCGCCGGTGGCGAACTCCTGCCAGCTGGTCGTCTGGGTGTTGTTGATGACGGAGTTGGGGGCGTAGCCCTTCTTGAGCCAGTCGGCCCACAGCGCCACGGCCGAGACGCCCTCGGGCGAGTCGAGCTTGGTGAGGTTCGCGCCGGAGCCCCAGAACCAGGGCAGGAACTGGAAGCTGCCCTCCTCGGTGCCGATCGCGGAGAAGGTGATGCCCTTCTTCCCGGCCGCTTTCACCTTCGTCAGCGCCGTCGTCAGCGAGGCCCAGTCCTTCACCGAGGCGATGTCCACCCCGGCCTTCTTCAGTACGTCCTTGTTGTAGTACAGAGCAAGGGTGTTGGCGCCGATCGGTACGCCGTAGGTCTTGCCGCCGCTCTGGCCGGCCGCCAGCAGGTTCGGCGCGATCGCCGTGACGTCGAGCTTGTTCTCCTCGGTGGTGGTGAGCACCCCGGCCTCGGCCAGCGTGGAGACCACTGGATTGTCGACGATCAGCACGTCCGGCGAGTTGCCCTGCTGAGCCGCCAGCAGCGCCTTGTTCGTCAGGTCGCTGGTGTCGTAACCGGTGCGCTCCACCTTCACCCCGGCGTCGGTGCCGCACGTGTCCAGCAGCTTCACCCACTCCGAGCTCTTGTCGTACTGCGGGTACGGGTCCCAGATCGTGTAGGTCCCGCCCCCGGCGGCCTGGCTCGCGCTCGCCGAAGCACCGCTGGCGACGCCGCCGGACGATGACGAGCAGGCGACCAGCCCGCCCGTGGCGGCCAGTACCGCCAGACCTACACCGGCCGTACGCCGGCTCCTTGCCGCTGATCTCATTGAGCTGACCTCCGCTGACAGGCGTTACACGGCTGTTTCCGATTGAAGTCGAATCGATTCGCCGAATCGGTTCGACCGAACATAGGCCCGCTCCACCGCAGGAGTCAATGGAGATGTACGAGGCGGCACATCCTCGTCACGGAAGCAGCGGCGTACCACTTCATGAACCGATTCGACCTACGATGGTCGCCGACCGGCGGATCGGACGAGGAGCACGGGTGAACATCGGAGAGATCGCCAAGCGGGCGGGCGTGTCGCGCAGCACCGTCTCATACGCGCTCACCGGCAAGCGCCCGGTGTCGGAGGAGACCAAGCGCCGCATCCAGACGGTCATCGACGAGCTGGGCTACCGGCCCAACGCCTCCGCCAGGGCGCTGAAGGAGGGCCGCACCCGCACCATCGGCCTGGTCATCCCGCCGGCCGGCCAGCGCCTGACCGACATGCAGCTCGGCTTCGTGGCCAGCGTGGTCGACGCCGCCGCCCACGCCGACCTGGACGTCCTGCTGTCACCCTCGGGCGGCGAGCACGACCGCTCCTTCGAGCGGGTCGTCACCGGCCGGCGCGTGGACGGCGTCATCCTCATGGAGATCCGGCTGGAGGACGACCGGGTCGTCCGGCTGCTGCGCAGCGGCCTGCCGTTCGTCGGCATAGGCCGTACCCGCCACCCGGAGGCCATGTCCTGGGTGGACATCGACTACGAGACGCTCATCGCCAAATGCGTCCACCACCTGGCCGATCTCGGCCACCGGCAGGTGGCGCTGGTCAATCGCAGCGCCGAGCTGGTCGCCGCCGGATACGGCCCCGGCCACCGCGCGCAGACCGGCTTCGACCGGGCCGTCGCCGAACGCGGCCTGAACGGTGTGCGGGTCTGCTGCGCCGACGACGCCCAGGCCGGACAGTCCTGCCTCCGGCAGCTCCTCGCCGAGCACCCGGCGTTGACCGCCGTCGCCACCATCAACGAGGCGGCGGTCTTCGGGATGTACCGGGCGCTGGCCGAAGCGGGCTTGACCGTGCCCGGGGACTTCTCCATCGCCGGCGTCGCCGCCCAGCACTGGGCCGAGAGCCTGCACCCCCCGCTCACCGCCGCCGACGTACCCGCCGACGAGATGGGCGCCCGCGCCGTCGAGCTGCTCATCCAGCGCATCGCCGACCCCGGCACCCCGCACCGCCATCTCCTGGCCGCCCCGCCGATCTCGCTCCGCAGCACGACCGGGCCCGCCCGGCCACGCGCCTGACGACTCGCACGTCTCCGGCTCTTGACCATCGGACCAGGAGGCGCCTATCGTTCAGTCGAATCGATTCGACTACGTCAACGCGCGTCCCTACGACGTGGTCGCCGGTCGCCGAACCGCCTGAAGCGCGGTCAGCCCTTATCCTGGGGTGCCGCTCAGGCCGGACGGTCACGGAGGATCGGGAGACTCGTGAAACAGCGGAAGTTCCTCGCGGCCCGCATCGACCAGTGGTCACGAGAGCACCCCAGGCTGCTGGACCTGATGATGGCCGGCTTGATGTGGCTGGTTTTCGGCCTGTCGAGTGCTCTTGCCGGGCTGCCCGCCTTTCTCATCGCCACCGCGGCCATCCTCCCGCTCGCCGTACGGCGACGCTTCCCGGCCACGGTTCTCGCCTGGTCGGCCGCGGTCTTCGCCGTCCAGCTCATGGTGGTGCCGATTCCGTTGCCGGCCGACATCGCGCAGGCGATCGTCGTCTACACCGTTGCCGCACATGTCGCCTCTGTGCAGATCCGCCTGCTCGCCCTCGGTGCCGCGCTCGCCGGCAGCGTGCTCGCGGGCCTCCGATGGAGCACCCCGCCCGCGTACCAGGAGAACGTGGTCAAGAACGCTGTGTTCCTGGGGATCCTCTTCGTGCTGATCTGGGTCGCGCACGTGGTCGTGGCGAGGGCACCAGGAGGGATCATCGTTCGAGCCGAGGACGACGGCGTCGGCGTCCGGCACGCCGACGCGACCGCGGACCACTCCCCCCTACGCGGCTACGGACTCGACGGAATGCGAGAGCGCTTGCGCGCCATGGGCGGAGTGCTGGAGGCGGGTCCACGCCAGGGCCGCGGATTCGTGGTCGACGCCACGATCCCCGTCGCCGCGCTGTCGCCTTCCACGCGACCTGCGGCATCGGATGCCGTGTGATGACTCCCCAGCACCTGATCCGCATCTTCTTGGTGGACGACCAGGAGCTGGTACGGACCGGATTCGCGATGATCCTCGACGCCACCCCGGATCTGCGGGTCGTCGGATCGGCCGGCGACGGGCAGTCGGCCCTCGACGCCCTGCGGCGGCCCGAGCACCGTGCGGACGTCGTCCTGATGGACGTTCGCATGCCAGGTCTCGATGGGGTGGAAACCACCCGGCGGCTGCTGGCCACGCCCGACCCGCCACGCGTCGTCATGCTGACGACGTTCGACGACGACGAGCTCCTCATCGCCGCCCTTCGCGCGGGCGCAGCCGGCTACCTGCTCAAAGACGCGGGCGCGGCGGAACTCCTGGCGGCGATCCGGGCCGCCGCCGCCGGGGAGGCGCCCGTCGCGCCGAGGCTCGTACGTCGCCTGATCGACTCGTTCGTCCTCGCGCCGCCGGTGACCGAATCCGCCGGCCACTCGCCCGCCGCCGCGTCCAGGCTGGAGCGTCTCACCACCCGCGAACGCGAGATCCTCGCCTCGGTCGGCCTGGGACTCACCAACGCGGAGATCGCCGCGCGACTGCAGTTGGCGGAGTCGACCGTCAAGACGCATCTCGGCTCGGTGCTGCGCAAGCTCGAGCTACGTGACCGGGTGCAAGCGGTCATCCTCGCGCAGACACAGGGACTGACCGGCGACTCGCGGCTGACCGGCTGATCCCGATCGCGAGGACGCAGGCCGCCGTGCCGGCGAGGACGAACAACCCGGTGTCACCAGCCAGGTACTCACGCACCACCACGGGCTGCTCGGTCGAGACCGCGTACTCCAGCAACAGGGCGAAAGTGGCGTTGTGCGCGAAATGGGCCAGCACGACCGGCCACACGCTGCCGGACATGACGCGCAGGTAGCCGAAGAGGAACGAGAACGCGATCACCGAGCCGCCGAACAGCAGCAGCACCAGGCTACGGTTCCCGTCGCTGTGGTAGTACGGCGTGAGCAGGATGTAGGGCAGGTGCCAGGCGATCCAGACCAGCCCGACGACGAGCATCGCCGAGCGCTCGCCCAGGAACGCGAGCCGTGGCTGCAGGTAGCCCCGCCAGCCGATCTCCTCGGCGAACGCCAGGATCGGCCCGGTGATGGACATCGCGATCACTGACTGCAGCCAGTCGCCCTGTGGCGCGGAGAACCGGCCGAAGCCGAGCGCGACCGCGCCCGCGGTGGCGATCAGGCAGACGCCGACGGTGGCGGCGACCGCGAGCGGCCAGGTCCACAGACCGAGCCGCCCCATGCCGAGCCGGCGCCATCCGTCTCTGGAATAGCCCTCTCGCGTGATGACGAGCAGCATCGCCATCACGACGAGCAACGGCGATACGGCGAGGATGAGCCCTCCGGCGATGTTGGCGGTGGCCAGGGAGATCGTGAGCGTCAGGACGATGAAAACGATCGACGTAGTGCGATCGGAGAGCTGTTCGAACACGGACAGACCTTCTTTCGGGGAAACGGCCTGGCCCAGTGTTCAAGATCGCGCCGCCCCCGCCATCCACCCACGGTCCGTATTTCGGCCGCTCTTCGCCCGGGCCCTCCCCCCACGGGACTAGTGCTCCAGCCGCACTCATCGATCTTCGAGCTGGTCGGCGCGTCGCCTCACATTGTGCGGGGCTGTGTCGTCGTACCGATGAACCGAACGCGAAGGAAGGAAACCGATCATGGAACCCGTGAAGGTCGCGATCATTTACTACAGCGCGACAGGCACCGTGCACGCCTTGGCGCAAGCCCTCGCCGAGGGCGCGGAGAAGGCCGGCGCACACGTGCGACTGCGCAAGGTCGCCGAGACGGCCCCACCTGAGGCGATCAGCACCAATCCGGCCTGGGCCCAACACCTCCAGGACACCGCCGACGCCACCGAGGCCGGCCACGACGACCTGGAGTGGGCCGACGCGGTGCTCTTCGGCACTCCCTCCCGCTTCGGCAACCCGGCCAACCAGCTCAGGCAGTTCATCGACACCACCGGTCCCCTGTGGTTCCAAGGCAAGCTCGCGGACAAGGTGTACTCGGCTTTCACCGCCTCCAACACCGCCCACGGCGGACAGGAATCCACCCTCCTGGCACTGGGAAACACCTTCTACCACTGGGGCGGCATCATCGTGCCCCCCGGCTACACCGACCCCATCCAGTTCCAGTCAGGAAATCCCTACGGCACCTCCCACGTGGCCGGCGACGGCCCACCCAGCGAGGTGATCTTGCAGGCGGCCCGTCACCAGGCCCGCCGCGTCGTCGACACCGCGGCCGCGCTCAAAGCCGGCCGCGCCGCCTGAACACCGACGTGGCCGGTCACATTCCCGTGGGCCGCGTCGTCGGATTACTGAAACCACAAGGACCGTCGCCAGGCGAGCCGGTCATAATTCTTGAACGGAGAATGCGATGACTACGAACGATTCCGAGGTCAGGGCGTTCTTGGACAGTCGAGTCGATGCCTGCCAGAAAAAGGACATCGATCGACTCATGTCACATTATTCTTCCGACATCGTTTATTACGATGTCGTGCCCCCTCTCCAGTTCGCGGGAGCCGATGACGTCCGCGGCAACTTCGTGCGGTGGTTTGATGAATACGATGGCCCCATCGGCCTGGAAACGCACGACCTCACCGTTGTGACGAGCGCGGACGTCGCGTTCGCGCACATGCTTCACCTGGACAGCGGAACCCGCAAGAACGGACTCCAGACCGCGATATGGATACGATCGACCGTTTGCTGCCGACGGTCGAATGACAAGTGGTTGATCACGCACGAACATATCTCAGTGCCGATCAACCCCCAGAACCTTCAAGCCTGGTTTCCGCCGGGAATGTGAGCCAGTCTGATCGTTCGTCCGCGAAACGTGCTTCACACCTGGGCGAATGAGGATGTCTGACGTCCTGGTCCAACCCGGATTCGAAAGCGATTTTCTGATGGACGATCCTGCCGGGCCGGGCCCGCCGGCGTGGTGGTGTGCGGCGATGGCAAGAACGCCGGTGACCGTCCGATGATGCGGATCCGGCCTCGGCACGCCGCCTCGCCGACACCATTCGGGCAGGCTGGATGGTGGGCCGCGACGGGACCGGCGGCTGAGGTCTCCGCTCAGCCGGAACAAGGGCTGGTCTTTCGTCAACGCCGCTTCGGGGGTCTGCGGTAGGTGGTGACCTTTAGATGGCGGCGAACAGCATGGCGATTCTGCCGAAACGGTAGCGGCGCACGGGAACACCCTCGGGCAGGATCCGACAAAGGCGCCCAACCCTAGCGAGCCACCACCGAAATGATCAAGTGCCGTGATGCCCGTGCAGAAAAGCGGTCGGCGTTGCCGTTCCCGGCGCGATCACCAGGGCCACCCCGGTCGGCAGCCGGCGGTCATTGGGGAATGGCGACCAACACGCGACCGCGGCCGCCGGCGTCGACGTGGTCGTGGGCCTTGGCGATTTCCCGCAGCGGGTAGCGGTGACCGACGTCGACCTTCAGCGCGCCGACGGCCGCCGCCGCGGTGAGGTCGCGGGCGGCCTGCCGCTTCGCCTGGACGGGGAAGTCGTCGCTGCCGAGCAGGCGCAGGGTGACGTTGGCGAACAGCATCGGCCAGAACGGCAGCCGGGTGCTGTCGGCGTGGGTGGCGTAGGCGGCGATGACCGCGTCGTTGGCGACGATCGCGGCGTCGAGGTCGGCGTTCTCCGACAGGGCGACCTCGATGACGCGGTCCACGCCGTCCGGCGCGTGCTCGCGGATCGCCGCGGCCGGGTTGTGCTGATCGAGGGCGATGGCGTGGGAGATCACGGCGGGGTCGACGCGCTCCAGGTCGCTCCCGCGGGTCACGGTCCCGATCACGGTTGCTCCGCCCCAGGCCGCGAGCTGGGCGGCCATCGAGCCGACGCCGCCGAGCACGCCGTGCACGAGTACGGTCTCGCCGTCGACGGGGCCGTCGCCGAAGACCGCGCGGTGTGCGGTGATCCCGGGGATGCCCAGGCAGGCGCCGAGGTCGTCGCCGAGGTGACCGGGCAGGGGCACGGCCAGGTGCGCGGGAACGACGGTGTACTGGGCGGCGGTTCCGGAAGGCCGGTAGGACTGCGCGCCGTAGGTCCACACTCGCTGCCCGACGCGGCGGTGGTCCACTCCGTCGCCGACGGCGTCGACGACGCCGGCCGCGTCGCTGTGCGGGATCACCCGCGGGAAGGGCATCGAGGAGCCGAGCCAGCCGCGGCGCTTCTTGGTGTCGCCGGGATTGACGCCAGAGACGTGGACCCGCACGCGGACCTCGCCTGGTCCGGGCTGCGGATCGGGGAGCTCGCCCGCCTGGAGCACCTCGGCGGCCGGGCCCTGCCGGTCGTACCAGGCTGCGAACATGACGGACCTCCTGCTTTCCAGGACAACCCTGTGACTACCGAAAGTAACTATAGGGGTGTTATGTGGGGTGATTTCCGACTGGGGCAGTCCGTCAGGTCTGCCACAGGGTCGACAGCACCACGTGCAAGGCGGTCGCGCCCAGGACGCTGATCACGGCGTTGCGGGTTTTCAGGTGCAGCCCGATCGCGACGGCCAGGGCCAAGGCGGCGGACACGATGGCCGACCAGGTGGGGTGGACGGTGCGCAGGGTGTACAAGGTGAGGATCAGCATGATGCCGGTGGGCAGCTGGCAGGCGAGGTAGCGCAGGACGGCCGAGCGGCGCAGCGGGGTCAGGACGGCGAAAGGCACGGCGCGCAGACCCCAGGTGACGGCGGCGCTGACGGCCACGGCGGCGGCCAGGTAGAGCGGGCTGGGCACGGGTTTTCACCCTTCCCTGACTGAGGCGGCGGCCGGGGGCACGGGGCGGATGTGATCGTCGGGTGCGGGTGAAGGTGCAGGTGCAGGTGAAGGCGCGAGTGAAGCGGTGCGGCGGCGTGAGGCGTAACGGATCAGCAGGCCTCACCTCCGGCTCGTAGGCTCCCGACCTGTGGATCTGTTGGGGCCAGCGGGAGGTCACGCTTGGCGACGCGGGCGTTCGCGGACGAGGAACTCGGGGGGCGTGGTGTGCCGCCACGGGCCGTGGTCGAACGCGGCGCGCGCGACGCGTACCGCGCGATCGACGTCGGAGGGCCCGGCGAGCGCCGCGCGGCCGATCAGCTCTTCGGTGAAGGGACAGATCACATCAGTGGTACGGCCCTTCTCCGGCTCGACCCACTCGCAGTCCACGTAAAGAAAATCACGTACGACCTGCTCGGCACCGATGTACGACTCCTAATACAATGTCCTAAAAATCGGCAGGCTTTTAGGGTTTCGTCCCGTCATCAGGAGGCCGTGATCGACGCCAGAGCCATCATCGCGCACGCCGGCGAGCTCGGCTTCACCGTCGAGGACGTCGAGCTGGACGAGCCTCGGGCGGACGAGATCCTGGTAAGGCTGGCCGCCTGTGGCGTCTGCCACACCGACCTGAGCATGCGACGGGTCTGGCCGCGCATCCCGGGCAACGAGAAACGCTCTCCCGTGGTTTTCGGGCACGAGGGCGCCGGCATCGTCGAGCGGGTCGGCTGCGGCGTCACGAGGGTCCGGCCGGGTGACACCGTGGTGCTGAGCTACCGGAGCTGCCGCGCGTGTCCCGAATGCGCCGCCGGCCATCCGTACTACTGCCGCCGGTTCGGCGCGCTGAACGCGAGCGGGGTCCGGCCGGACGGCTCGACGACCCTGCGGGCAGGCGGCCGGGCCGTGTACGGCTCCTTCTTCGGACAGTCGAGCTTCGCCACGTACGCGCTCGCCTACGAGGACAATGCGGTGGTGATTGGCCCGGACGTCGACCCCAGCGTGGTCGCGCCGTTCGGGTGCGGCGTGCAGACGGGGGCGGGCACCGTCATGAACGTGCTCGACCTCGACGAGCGCTCCTCGCTCGTCGTGTTCGGAGCCGGAGGGGTGGGGCTTTCGGCGGTCATGGCGGCGCGGGCGCTCGGCGTCTCGACGATCGTGGTGGACCCGGTGGAGAGCCGCCGTCGGCTGGCGGTCGAGCTGGGCGCCTCCACCACGATCGATCCGAAGGCCGAGAACGTGGTCGAGGCCGTTCGCGACCACACCGGCGGCGGGGCGACGGGTTCGATCGAGACGACCGCGATCGTCGACGTCCTGTTCCAGGCGCTCGACTGTCTCGCGACGCGGGGCACGTGCGTCGCGCTCGGCGTCGACACGCCGCCGTTCACGTTCGGCATGGAACGGCTCTCCGGCGGCAGGTCCCTGCGCCGGAGCATCGAGGGTGACGCCGACCCGCACGAGTTCGTCCCCAAGCTCCTGGACCTGCACGCGCGCGGCCTGCTCCCCGTGGAGAAGCTCATCCGTACGTACCCCTTCGAGGACTTCGAACAGGCCGTGCGCGACGCCGAGTCCGGCGAAACGATCAAGCCCGTGCTCGTCTTCGACCAGTAGGCCGTCTCTCATAGCCAGAGGACGGCGGCGTCGAGCGCCTCGATCTCGGCGCCGTCGACCCTGAGCGGGTTGATCTCGATCGACGCCAGCCGGGGCCCGAGCCGTCCGGCCATCCGGGCGAAGTCGACGATCACCCGCACCAGCCCGTCGAGGTCGACGGGCGCGGACCCGCGAACGCCTTCGAGCAGCGCCTTGCCACGAAGCTCGCCCAGCATGTCACGTACGTCGCTCTCGTCCACCGGCAGCAGCCGCAGGCTGGTGTCGTCGGCGACGTGCACCCACACGCCACCGAACCCGACCGCCAGCGTCGGCCCCCAGTGCGCGTCGCGGACCAGTCCGACGATCAGCTCCAGCCCGCCGGCGCGCATCGGCGCGACCAGAGCCCCTTCGACGTGCGCGCCGGCCACGCGCGCGCCCGCGGCGGTCACCCGGTCGAACGCCTGGCCCACCTCCGCGTCCGTGCGCAGACCTAGGGCGACGCCGCCGATGTCGCTCTTGTGCAGGATCTGTGGCGACACGACCTTGAGCACGACGGGATACCCGAGCTCGCGGGCCGCCGCGACGGCCTCCTCCCGGGTGGCCGCCGCCCGCCACGGGACGACGGGGATCCCGTGCTCGGCGAGCAGCCCGAGCCCCCGCGCCTCCGACCACGGGCCATCGCCCGCCTGCGGGGGCGGGCCGTCCTCTGTCTCCGGCCACGGGCCGGCCACTGCCGATGGCCACGTGCCGCCGATTTCCTCTCGTGACGGGCCGTCATGGCCGTCGGCCTGCGGGCCGGTCTCGGCTTGCGTCGCCATGCGTCGTCGGCGTAGCCAGGCCGACCAGCGCATGGCCGCGCCGATCGCGTCGATGGAGTCGCGCAGACCGGTGAGGGCGTGGGGGACCCCCATCCGCTCCAGCTCGGCCGCGGTGTGCGGGCTGATCGTGTCGAAGGTCTGGTCCATGAGGACGCCACGGCCTCCGGCGGCGCGCAGCCCCTTCGCGATCATCTCGACCTTGTGCCTGATGCGTTCGGAGCGCTGCTCCGTCGGCAGGACGTAGACGGCGGCGAGCAGCGCCACGGAGGGATCGTCGGCGAACACGGCGAGGGCATCGGCGAAGAGCTGGGGGTTCTCGGACGCGGCGCCCGTGATGTCGAGCGGATTGCGCAGTGCGCCGTAGGAAGGGAGCAACCGCGACAGGCGCTCCTGCGTCTCCTCGGCGAGCGGCTCCAGCGGCACCCCGACGATTTCGGCCCGGTCGGCGATGATGTCGCAGGCGCCCCCGGAGATCGACACGACGCCGAGCCCGCCGGGCGCCAGCGGTCCGGTACGCGCGAGCAGCCCCGCCGTGATCGCCAGCTGCTCCAGCGACCCCACGCGGACGACGCCGAACTGCCGCAGCGCGGCGTCCACGAGCCGGTCGTCACCGACCAGCGCGCCCGTGTGGGTGAGCGCGATCTCGGCGGCGAGGGCGCTCGTGCCGACCTTCATCACCACGATCGGCTTGCGGAGCTCTGCCGCCCGCGCGGCCAAGCGCCGGAGGCTCCCGACGTCGCGGATCGACTCCATGAACATGGCCACCGAGCGCACGCGGTCGTCCTCGAGCACGGCCGCGGCCATGTCGACCGTGTCGACCATGGCCTCGTTGCCGGTCGAGATCACGTGGCTGAGCCCGATGTTCTGCGTGGCGGCGAACGACGCGATCGTGTAGGCCGTCGCTCCGCTCTGGGACACCACCGCGACGCCGCCGGGAGCCACTGAAGGCATCGGCCCCGACCAGGCGGGCGCCCGGTCCACGACGTTGACGAACCCGAGGCAGTTGGGGCCGACACACATGAGGCCGAGCTCGCGGCAGCGCTCGGCCAACTCCTGCTGGGCGCGTACGCCCTCGTGGCCCGTCTCACCGAATCCTGCGGCGAGCACGACCACCGAACGGATGCCGGCCGCCGCGGCGTCGGCCAACGCCACCGGCAGCGCGTTCGCGCCGACGAGCATGAGAGCCAGGTCGACGGGCTCGCCGATCTCGGTACAGCTCGTGACGGATGGGCGGCCGTGCACCTCACCGCCGTTGCGGTTGACCAGGTGGAGGGAGCCCTCGAAGCCGAGCCGCGCGAAGTTGGCGAACGAGCCGGTGGACCAGCCCAGCCGGTCGGAGGCGCCGACGAGGGCCACGCTCTTCGGCGACAGCAGCGCACGAAGGCGCGCGGAGACATCCCGCGCGGAACCATCCCGTGCGGAGACGTCACGCGAGGCGCCGGGCGCGCTCTCCCCTACTGGCCCGTCCACTGCGGCTTCCTCTTCTCGGTGAACGCCTTGGGGCCCTCGACATAGTCGGCCGATGCCAGGAGGGTCTCGCGGCGGGTGTGATCGCGCTCGAACGCGTCGTCGACGCTGTGCAGGAGACCGTCGAAGGCGGCCTCCTTCGTCAGCCGTACCGAGAGCGGAGAGCATTGGAGGATCTCGGCGGCCCAGCGTTCGGCGGTCGCCATCAGCTCCGCGATCGGCACCACCTCGTTGACGACCCCGATCCGGTGCGCCTCCTCCGCCTTGATGATGCGGCCGGTCATCAGCAGCCCCATCGCGTGTTTGAACGGCACCTGCCGCGCCAGCCGGTGGATGCCGCCCGCGCCCGCGAACAGCCCGACCCGCGGCTCCGGCAGCCCGAACCGCGCGTGGTCGGCCGCGATGACGATGTCGCAGGCGAGGACCATCTCGAAGCCGCCGCCGACGGCGGCGCCGTTCACCGCGGCGATCATCGGCTTCGGGCAGTCGAAGTCGCGCGTGATCCGGCCGAACGGCGGTCGCGCGTTGCCCTGGACCTCGCCCCCGGCGGCGGTGCGCTGCGCCGTCGCCTTGAGATCGTTGCCCGCCGAGAACGCCCGCTCGCCGGCGCCTGTCAGGATCGCGACCCAGACCTCGGGGTCGTCGCGGAAGTCCTCCCAGATCTCCTTGAGCTCCAGGTGCGCCTCCAGGTGGAGCGCGTTCATCACCTCGGGGCGGTTGAGGGTGATGTACGCGACGCGACCGCGCTTTTCGTACCGTACGAACTCGTAGCTCATGCTGCCCTCCTGAACTTCGGCACGACGACGTCGGCCGAGACGGGCTCGAACACGACCTCGAGCGGCATCCCGATCTTCAGCTCGCCGGGAGCGGCGCCGACGACGCTGGTGTTGAAGCGGACCCCTTCGGGGGTTTCCACGGTGGCGACGACGTACGGCTCCTCGAAGCCCGGATAGCGCTGGTGCACCACGACGAAGCTGTAGAGGCAAGCCCGGCCACTCGCGGGCTCCCACCGCACCTCGCCCGAGAAGCACTCCACGCAGCGCGGCTTGACCGGCCACATGAAAGCTCCGCACGAGCCACAGCGCTGGAGCATCAGCTCGCCCCTGGCGGCCCCCTCGAAGAAGGGGGCGCTGGCCTCGTCAGGCACGGGTATCGGCCGTTGTGCGGCGGCTTCAGGCGGCATGTTTGCTCCAGATCGTCGTCGAGTGGTAGTTGAGAACGCCGCCGTTGCCGCTCGCGAGCACGATGTCGTTCCTGCCGATCTGCCGCTCGCCCGCCTGGCCCCGCGCCTGGATCACCGCCTCCGAGAGCGGTGTGAAGCCCCACATGTAGTAACCGGACAGCTGCCCGCCGCCGGTGTTGGTGGGCAAGGAGCCGCCGGGGCCGAGCCTGCCGTCCTCGACGAAAGCGCCGCCCTCGCCCTTGGCGCAGAATCCGTAGTCCTCCAGCGTGACGAGCACGGTGTAGGTGTAGCAGTCGTACAGCTGCAGGACGTCGACGTCGTCGCGCGTGATGCCGGCCATCGCGAACGCGGTCTCACCGGCCCGCCGGGCGCCCGTGTCGATCCCCGGATCGCGGCCGGCCCGCTGGTTGTCTCCGGGCGCGGCCTGCGTGGCGGCGAGCAGGTGGACGGGCGGCTGACGGAGGTGCCTCGCGCGGTCGGCCGTGGTCATGACTACCGCGACCGCCCCGTTGGAGACGAGACAGCAGTCGAACAGGTGGAAGGGGTCGACGACCATCCGGGAGCTCTGGTGGTCGTCGATAGTCATCGGCTTGGTCATCTGCGCGCGCGGATTCAGCCGCGCCCACTCGCGCTGCGCGACGGCGATCGCGCCCAGTTGCCGGCTCGTCGTGCCGTACTCGTGCATGTGCCTGCGGGCGGCCAGCGCGTACGGCGGATTGCCGCCGAACTCTCCGTACGCGGCGCGAAGGCCGTTCATGCCGTTCCAGGCGCCTCGGCGGGCGTAGGCCGCGGCGGCGCCCACGTCCTGCCGCAGCGGCGCGTCGGCGTAGACGAGCACCACGTGGGAGACGATGCCCGCATCGAGGGCGAGCGCGGCGTACTGCACCATCGCTCCGGAGGTCGAACCCGCCGCGCTCATCACGTTGAGCATCGCGAGGTCCTGGAAGCCGAGCGTCATCTGCAGGCGCGGCTCCATGTCGACGTTGCCGTTGCCGTTGACCAGCAGGCCGTCGATGTCGGTCTTGTCCAGACCTGCGTCGGCGAGCGCGAGCGCGATCGCCTCGGCGGCGAAGTCGGCGGCGCTCCGGCCGTAGATCTTGCCCATCTCGGTGATCCCGAGGCCGACGATCGTAGCGCTGGTCTTCCATGGCGTTGCCTTCACGGCCGTGAAGCTATCCGAAGTCCATACGCAAATCAAACCTACTTCAATTCTGGAACTTTGGTCGCACGTATGCCTTGCTCGCCACGTGCACCGCGACACCCGAGAGCGGCCCCGTAGCTACCTCCACACTCGGACCACCAGAGGTGGACGGGCCGAACACTGCATGATACGAATTCAGTTCATGAAAAACTCTGGCCAGAGGTGCGGCGGGACCACCGAGTTGCCGCCAGCCGGGGCGGCACGCGAAGGCGTGCGGCCATGATCGGCCGTGAGGTTCAGCCGGTCGCGTACCCGCGCGGCGAGGTCCGTCCGTCGGACTTCCGCGTCGTCGAGGTCCCCGTGCGGGATCCGCGGCCGGGCGAGGTGCTCGTCCGCAACACGTGGACCTCCGCCGACGCCGCACTGCGGCTGCGACTCAGGGAGAAGTCGCCGCCGGGCTACTTCCCGGCCTTCCCGCTCGGCGCGCCGATGGACGGCATCATGACGGTCGGCGAGGTCATCGCGTCGCGCGTCGACGGGTTCGCACCGGGTGACACCGTCTGGCACGCCTCCGGGTGGCGCGACTACTCGCTCGTCGAGGCGGGCGGCCAGGCTCTGGGCGGCGTGGGCACGCTCACCAGGCTCGACGTCGAGGGCGTGCCCGCGCAGGCCTACCTCGGTGTGCTGGGCGCCAACGGGCTCACCGCGTACGCCGGGCTCTTCCACATCGCCGCCCTGCGGGAGGGTGACGTCGTGTGGGTCTCTGCGGCGGCGGGCTGCGTCGGCGGCCTCGTGGCGCAGATGGCGAAGATCCGCGGGCACCGCGTCATCGGCAGCGCAGGCTCCGCCGAGAAGGTGCGCTACCTCCTGGACGAGCTGGGCCTGGACGCCGCGTTCGACTACCGGGCCGGCTCCATCCCGGAGTCGCTGCGCGAGGCGGCACCCGACGGCATCGACGTCTACTTCGACAACGTGGGCGGCGACCACCTGCAGGCCGCGCTCGGCGCGCTGCGCAAGGGGGGCCGCGTGGCGATCTGCGGCATGATCTCCGAGTACGACGCCCCTGAGCAGCCGCCAGGGCCGTCCAACCTCATGCTGGCGGTGACCAACGACCTGACGATCCGCGGCTTCCGCGCCAGCAGCAACGCCCACCTGCTGCCCGAGATGACGCGGGAGGTGGGGGCATGGATCCGGGAGGGCCGCCTCCGCTACCGGGAGACGGTCATCGAGGGCCTGGAGCGGGCGCCGGTGGCGCTGGCCGGGCTGATGCGCGGCGACAACATCGGCAAGACGCTGGTACGGATCGACGCCGCCGGCTGAGACGGCGACAGCCGGTGAGCCCTCGTCAGGGCTCACCGGCTGGGTCTCACTGGCCGGAGCTCACCGCTCGGGGTCAGCCGTGAACAGCTCGGCCCCCGCGCCCATGACGGCGATGCGCCGGCCCAGCAGCGTGATCAGGAAGCGGATGTCCGAGGCGACGAGCTTGAGCCCGCTCTCCGGGTCCGGCCCGTCCAGACAGGCGTAGCAGTCGGTCAGTCGCAGCGCAGCGGCCCTCCGGCCGTTAGTTCTCCACTAGCTCTCGACCATGCGCAGCGCGCACCCGACGTAGAAGTCGCGCACCGCGTTGAGGGTGAGCCGTCCGCCCCAGCGGTACCACCGCCAGACACTGACCAGCAGCCCCAGCACGGCCTGGGCGAGGGTGTGCGGGTCACGCCGGGGGAACACCCCGGCCTCCATCCCGCGTTCCAGCAATCCGGTCCACGCCACCTCTATGTCGTGGACGAGGACGCGGGACGCCTGCCGGGCCTCCTCCTCGCGCTTGGAGCTGCGCGGGGTCTCCAGCAGGCCGATGTGGTTCTGCAGGATGCGCATCTGCAGCACCTCCTGCTGGGTGACGTCGAAGGCGCCGGACAGCGCGGCCCGCAGCCCCTCCGCCGGGTCGACGCCGGCCGCGGCCTCCAGGAAGTGCTCATGTGAGCGGTGCAGCTCGTGGTGCATGATGGTCAGCAGGCAGTGCGCCTTCGACTCGAAATAGTGATAGAGCGACGTCTGGCTGATGCCCACCCGGCCGGCCACGGCCGACCACTTGGTGGCCTCGTAGCCGAACTCCCCGAAGTAGCCGACGGCGGCCTCCAGGATGGCGCCGCGCTTGGACCGCGGTCCCGCGTCCATGTCAGCGATAGGCTTCCCCGCCACGCCTCCTCCTCTCGGAACGATCGCATCGTAGTCTACCGAACTGAGGTTGGTTCATGCCGCGAAATGATCAGACCGTGTCCAGTCCGAGGGTGTCGACCGTGCCGCGCCAGGCGAGCGAGCCGCCGTCGACGAGCCAGACCACGCCGTTGACGTACGCCGCCTCCCCGCTGGCCAGGAAGCAGACCAGGGCCGCGATGTCGTCCGGGGTGCCGATGCGCCCCACGAGCTGGGTGCGGGTCAGCATGCGCCGTCGTTCGTCCCGGTTGTCCCCCGCGTCCAGGTAGTCGCTCACCATCCTGGTCTCCGTCGCGCTCGGACAGTAGCAGTTGACCCTGATCCCATACCTGGCCAGCTCGACCGCCAGGTTCTTGGTGAGCAGCGCGACCCCGCCCTTGCTGGCCCCGTACGCCAGGCTCGACACCCCGCCGACCAACGAGCCGGAGGAGCCGCAATTGATGATCGACGGCCCGCGCGTGCTCCCCTTCAGGTACGGCACCGCGAACTTCGCGCACAGCCAGGAGCCGCGCAGGTTGACCGCCATCACCCGGTCCCACGCCTCCAGCGGCATCTCCTCGATCGAGAGCGGGACGCCGAGCATGGTCTCGTGAATGCCGGCGTTGTTGTGCAGGACGTCGATCCCGCCGAACGCCTCGGCCGCGGCCCGCATCAGCTCGCGCACCTGGTCCGCGTCGGTGACGTCGCAGTGCTGGTAGCAGGCCCTGCCGCCGGCCTCGGTGATCTCCTCGACGGTACGGGCGCCCGCCACGTCGTCGAGGTCGGCCACGACGACGGCGGCCCCGCGCGAGGCCGCCATCCGCGCCGTGGCGGCGCCCATGCCCCGTGCCGCGCCGGTGATCACGAAGGTCATGCCGTCCAGCTGAGCGCCCATGGGTTACTCCCTTGCTAAAACTGAGTTCAGTTTGGTAACTTCCAGGAAATCTAAGCCAGCGGCCACAAACCAGCAAGAAGTCAGCACGGGGGCACGTCGGTTCAGCTGGGAGCCGGTTCATCTGAGGAGCCCAGAATGCGCGCACATCCGCGACGGCCCAGTGCTCTGCCCGTCGTCCTGCTGCTGATGA
Organism: Nonomuraea sp. NPDC026600; assembly: GCF_040638335.1. Classification (NCBI taxonomy): domain Bacteria; kingdom Bacillati; phylum Actinomycetota; class Actinomycetes; order Streptosporangiales; family Streptosporangiaceae; genus Nonomuraea; species Nonomuraea sp. NPDC026600. Next base: position 47,178 of record NZ_JBEZYD010000011.1, on the reverse strand, counting down.
CCAGCCTGTCCCTGGCCGCGTGCGGCGGAGGCGGCGAGACGCAGGTCCAGGCCGTGCCCGCCTCGGCGGGCGTGGACGCGCTGATCGAGGCGGCGAAGAAGGAAGCCAAGATCACCGTCTACTCCGCCCAGGGGCTGGACGCCCTGAACGCTCTGGCCTCCGCCTTCGAGGCGAAGTACCCGGGCATCGACGTCGAGCCGGTCCGCGGCGTCGACGGCGACCTCAGCGTCAAGATCGAGACAGAGTTCCAGACCGGCAAGGGCATCGCCGACATGTTCGTCAGCGCGAGCCTGCCCTGGGTGCAGAAGCACGCCAAGGACGGCCGCTTCCTCGCGCCGACCGGTCCGGAGCTGACCGGCAAGGGCGCCTACGACATCAAGAAGTACGTCCACCCGGGCAACTACTTCGAGACCAACTCCGCGGTGCTCACCTTCGGCTGGAACACCAAGCTCTACACCAAGGGCCTGACGGACTACACCGACCTGCTCGATCCGGCCCTGTCCGGCGGGAAGATCGGCGTCATCGAGCCCACCGCGGCCTCCATCGTCGACTTCTACCTCTGGCTGGAGGAGACCTACGGCGCCGACTTCGTGCAGAAGCTGGCCGCCCAGAAGCCGCGCATCTACCCCAGCGCCCTGCCTATGACCGAGGCACTCTCCTCCGGCGAGATCGCCGCCGGCACCTTCGTGGCACCGCTGTCGCTGGTCCCCGCCAAGGCCAAGGGCGCGCCGGTCGACTTCAAGATGCCGCCCACCGGCGCCTGGGGCGCCCGCTACTACGGCATGGTGCTCAAGAGTGGCACGCACCCCAACGCGGCCCAGCTCTTCGCCGACTTCATGGTCACCGCGAAGGGCCAGGAGCTGATCACGCCGGCCGCCGGCGCGGTGCTGCCGGACATCCCCGGCACGCTGATCACCAACGACAAGGTGCGGCTGCAGGACCCGGCCAAGCTGACGCCCGAGGTCGTCACCGCCTACCACACGAAGTGGAAGTCACTCTTCCAGTAACCCCCTTCCCGCTCCGTCCAGCGATGGATGCCATGGCAGGCACCCGCGCCACGCGGGCGCCTGCCTGGTCCGATCTCCCCACATAAGGATTTTCGCCATGTCCCACGTGCGCATCGAGGGTCTGACCAAACGATTCGCCGGCAAGCCGCCCGCCGTCGCGGTGGACGACCTGTCACTGGAGATCGAACCGGGCGAGTTCGTGGTGCTCCTGGGCCCCAGCGGCTGCGGGAAGACGACCACGCTGCGCTGCCTGGCCGGCCTGGAGACGCCCGACGAGGGGCGCATCTCGCTGGGCGAGGAGACGGTCCTGGACCTGCGCGGGAAGCTCAACCTGCCGCCGAACAAACGGCGGATCGGGATGGTGTTCCAGTCGTACGCGCTGTGGCCGCACATGACGGTGCGCCGCAACATCGGCTACCCGCTGCGGGCCCGGCGCGTGGCCCGCGACCAGTCGCGGCAGTGGATCGAGGAGACCGCGGAGCTCGTCGACTGCGGGGCGCTGCTCGACCGCTACCCGGCCCAGCTCAGCGGCGGCCAGCAGCAACGGGTCGCGCTGGCGCGCGGCCTGGTCGCCCGGCCCGACCTGGTGCTCTTCGACGAGCCGCTCAGCAACCTCGACGCCCGGCTGCGCGACCAGGTCCGCGCCCAGCTGCACGAGCTGCACACCCGGCTCGGCTTCACCGCGGTGTTCGTCACCCACGACCAGAGCGAGGCGCTCGCCCTCGGCAGCCGCCTGGCGATCATGAGGGCCGGCCGGATCGAGCAGCTCGACACACCCCAGACCGTGTTCGAGGCCCCGGCCACCGAGTACGTCGCCGGTTTCATCGGCATGTCGAACCGGCTCCCGCTGCGCCGCCACGGCGACGGCTGGGACCTGAGCCCGCAGGGGGACGAGCCGCCCCAGGACATCGCCGGCGAGCTGCCGGTGCCACGCCCGTACGACGAGATCGCCGTACGACTGCGACCCGACGATGTGCAGCTCGCACCCGCCGGGCAGAAGCCGCCCGCGGGCGGCGTCGGCCTCGCCGCGCAGGTCGTGGACGCGCAGTTCGGCGGTCGGCACATGGACGTGACCATCTCGGTCGCCGGAAACCGTCTGCAGGCCCGCGCCGCGCTGACCGGCAGCCAGTGGGCCCGGAACCTGGCGCCCGCCCAGCAGGTCACCGCCTGGTTTCCCGCCGAGGCCGCCATCTGCTACGACTCCGGTGGCGTGCGCGTCGAGGCGCACCCGACCGCCACCACCGTGGGGGCGTGAGACGTGGCCGCACCCGTTGCCCCTCCTGTCGAGACGGCTGCGCCCGCCGCCATGCCACCGGCGCGCACCACGGCCCTGGCCCGCGCGCGGCGGCTGCTGCCGTGGCTGGGCGCGCTCACCTTCCTGGCCGTCATCGGCTACCTCGTCCTCGCGCCCCTGATCGGCCTGCAGTGGCTGGCGTTCGAGGACGGCGGCCGTGGCTACGCCGCCGCCTTCGACGACCCGCAGATCGGCGTCACCCTGCGCACCACCGTGGGGCTGTCGCTGGGCTCGCTGGTCATCGCGCTCGTCCTCGGGACGCTGCTCGCGTGGGCGGCGACCCGGCTGCCGCCCCGCCTGCGCCTGCTGCGCGCGCTGCCGATCCTGCCCATCGTGGTCCCGGCCGTGGCGGCGGTGACCGGCTGGGCGTTCCTGCTGTCGCCCCGGCCGGGCTACCTGAACGCGCTGATGCGCCAGCTGCCCTGGTGGAGCCACCTGGAGGAGGGGCCGGTCGACATCTACACGCTGCCCTGGATCGTGATCATCACCGGTTTCGGGCTGACGGCGTTCGTCTACCTGTTCGTCAGCTCGGGCTTCGCCGGAATCAACTCCGAGCTGATCGAAGCGGCGCAGGTCAGCGGGTCGTCGGCCACCGGGGTGTTCTTCCGGGTGACGCTGCCGCTGCTGCGGCCGGTGCTGGTGTACGGCGGGTTCGTGGCGCTGCTGCTGGGGCTCGGCCAGTTCACCGGGCCGCTGCTGCTCGGCCGTACCAACGGCATCAACGTGCTGACCACCGGCATGTACGTCGCGGTGTCGCAGAGCCCCGTGGACTTCGGCAAGGCCGCGGCGATCGGGTCGCCGCTGCTGCTCGTCGGCATCGCGGTCGTCCTGTGCCAGAAGGTGATGCTCGGCGATCACAGCCGTTTCGTCACCCACGGCGGCAAGGGGTTCAAGGGCGGCGGGCGGCCGTCGCGGCTCGCGGTCGTGGCCATCGTCCTGTACGGCCTGATCGCCATGGGGCTGCCGCTGGGCGCCCTCGCGATCGTGTCGCTGTCGTCCTTCTGGAGCGGCACGATCGACGTGAGCGGGTTCACCCTGGACAATTTCCGGCGCATCTTCGCCGAGTCCGGCATCACCGACGCCATCGTCAACAGCCTCACCATCTCCGTCATCTCGGTCGCCATCGCGCTGCCCGTGGGCTTCATCGCCGCGACGCTGCTGCTCAAGGGGCGACGCTTCCGGGCCGTCCGGACGGCCGTGGACTTCATCGTGGCCATGCCGCTCGGGATCCCGGCCGTGGTGTTCGGGGCGGGATTCCTGCTGACGTACAGCCGCGAGCCGTTCATCCTGTACGGCACGCACGAGGTGATCGTGCTGGTGTACGTCACGCTGATGCTGCCCTTCACCACCCGGATGCAGTTGTCCGGGATGGTGGCGCTCGGCGACACCTACCAGGAGGCGTCCCGCACCAGCGGGGCCGGCCCGCTGCGGACGAACGCCGAGATCGTGCTGCCGCTGATGCGGCCCACGCTGGCGGGCGCGGCGGCGCTCATCTTCGTGCTGCTCACCCACGAGTTCACCGCGTCGCTGCTGGTGCGGGCACCCACGACGCAGGTGATGGGGACGATCCTGTTCGACTACTGGTCCAACGGGTCGTATCCGACGGTCGCGGCCATCGCCCTGGTCATGACGCTGGTGACGTCGGCCGGTGTCTTCGCGGCCATGGCCGCCGCCGGCCCCGACGTCTTCGACAAGCTCTGACCGTCTCGGCTCCGGGAAGGAGACGACCGTGCCCCACACGTTCGACATCAGCGACGAGGTCGCGGGGGTGGACATGGCCGCGCTGCAACGGTACTTCGACACCCGCGTGCCAGGGTGCCGCTCTGGCTGAGCCTCATCCACGGCGGGCGGTCCAACCTCACCTACCAGGTGACCGACGGGCACAACCGCTGGCTGCGCGCCCGGCCCGCCCCGCGCACCCCCGCCAGGTACGCGCACGCCTCGACATGCAACCCGAGGTCCTCATCCACCACCACCCACGACACCGACTCATCGGCGACCACCACCCGCTCGGGCCGGTAGAACCGAGGCAGCGCACCTAACATGCCTGACATGCCTAAAGACCCCTGAATACTGGTGAGGCAGGAACGCGCCAACCCTACTTGCCTCACATGGCTGACTACTGAACTTGCCCAAGACAACCTGGGCCGCGGCGGGGAACACCCCCCACCAGCAACGCGCCCGCGACGGCGACGATCAGGCGTTTGACTCTCACGGATTCCTCCGCTCTTCGAGTGATGTGCGATATGCACCTGTCAAGCAGTAGGCGTTCGTCGGCGAGACGCTCCGGGTGAACGGCTCGGTCGCCGAGCGATCCCCTGGTCGGATCGTCGTCGAGGTCAGCCAGGCCTATGTCCACTGTGCGCGTGCGATTCTCCGGTCCCGGCTGTGGGACCCGGTCGTTCCGATGGCGTCCGTTCCCGCCGTCGCCGACGGGCCGCTGTCCGGCGCGGGCGTCGCCGGCTTCCTGGGGCCCACGCCGTTCTTCGTCGTGTCCTCCTGGGACCGTGACGGCGGCAGCGACACGAGCCCGCGCGGTGACACGCCCGGCTTCGTCCAGGTGATCGACGGGCACACGCTGGCCATCCCGGACCGGCGCGGCAACAAGCGCGCGGACACCTCTCGCAACCTGCTCGCCGACGACCGGATCTCCGTGGCGATGCTCGTTCCCGGCCGTACGGACGTGCTGCATCTGAGCGGTACCGCCGTGGTCACCGACGACGCGAACCTGCTGGCGGACATGGCGCTGGGCGGCGCCGTCCCGCAGGCCGCTCTCATCGTCACCGTGGAGCGGGCCGAAGTGCGGCACAACCAGGCCGTCGCCGCCGCGAACATCTGGGACCGCGCCAACCGCGTCGACGCGGCCACGCTCTCCGAGCTGATGGCGTTGACGACACGGCAACTCGGCGTGCGGAAGCCGGCGTTGCGCTGGCTGGCCAGGTCGCTGGCCGCGTTGTCCCCGCTGATCCGACGGATCATCAACGCCACCTACCGCCGCGCGCTCAAGAAGGAAGGCTACGGCGTTGCGACCGGCTCCCGCCCCGGGCGGCCGGTGCGGGTGATCGACGTGATCCGGGAGACTTCCGACGCGGTCACGCTGGTGTTCTCCGGGGCCGACACGGGGTTCGCGCCCGGCCAGTTCTACACGCTCATCATGGAGATCGACGGGCGTACCGTCCGGCGCGCCTACTCGGCCACCTCCGTCCCCGGCACGGATCGGCTCGCGCTGACCGTCAAACGGAACGGGCTCTGCTCCACCTATCTCAACGACCACGCCCGCGTCGGCACCGAGATGCGCGTCCTCGGGCCGTCCGGCAACTTCGGCGTGACGGATCCCGCGGCGGCCGGCGCGGACTATGTCCTGATCGGCGCCGGCAGCGGCATCACGCCGCTCATGAGCATCATGCGTACGGTGCTCGCCGCCTCGCCCGACACCACGATCACCCTGCACTACGGCAACCGCACCGAGGCCGACATCATCTTCGCCGACGAACTCACGGCGATGCGAGACGCCCATCCCGGCCGTCTCACGGTCCACCACGTGCTGTCTCGCCCCGACCCGGGTTGGACCGGCCGCACCGGCCGAATCGGCCCCGATCACCTGACCTGCTCAGAGGGGGCCCACTACTACGTCTGCGGACCGGCGGCCATGCTGACCAGCGTCCGGGACTGTCTCACCGGCCTCGGCGTCGCCTCGGACCGCCTGCACGAGGAGGAGTTCACCAGCGCGCCCGAGGCGGCTCCCGAGCTGACCGCACGGACGATGACGGTCGAGAACGTCGGTGACGTGGTGGTCGCCACCGGCCAGACCATGCTCGACGCGGGCCTCGCCGCAGGTGTGCCGATGCCTTATTCGTGCACCGTCGGCAGTTGTGGCGAATGCCGGATCCAGCTCCTCCATGGCGAGGTGCGGGGCACCGTCGAGGACGGCGGCGTCCTCACCTGCGTCTCCTATCCGCTGACCGACACCGCCGTCGCGATCGGACCGGCGGAACCTCGGGACTGAAAGCGTCGTGGCGGCCGCCATAACTGTTCGAACAGCTAAAAATATCTCTCTCATCGCAGAGGCGTGCCACGAAAGACTGATGACATCCACCCTCTACCTGATCAGCGGGTCGTGACGCAGTTCACAACTTCCGGGGAATGTCCGATCACAATTTACTTGTTCAGACAGCCAATGACGCGATGGGCGCCAGGCAAGTGGCGCCGCCCTGAGCGGCGACCTTCTCAGAACAAGGAATGTGATCATGCCTACGGTTCAGCGCACAACCCCGGGAACCAGCCGACCGGATTCGTCCGCTCCAGTCCGCTCTTGCGGCCGATCGTGGTCAGGACCAGGGCGTTGAAGCCCATGAAGGTGCCGCCGCCCTTGCGGCGAATCCGCCTGGCCATCACCTTGTTCAGCCATCGGAACGCCCATCCGGCCGGCAGACGGGCGCCGCGGGTTCCGGCGGGTGTGTTGAAGCTCATGTGACTTCCTCCATCGGTACGAGCGAGAGTCATGCCCGGGCGGCGGCCATCGCGGCCCTGGCCCGGATGACGCCGGGGATCAGCTCTCCTTCGATGCGGGCCCTGTTCAGCACGGAGGACCACCAGGCCAGGTCGTCGAGCATGATCTGCAGGCTGATGTCCGCCGCGGCATTGACCGGCTCGTCCTGGTCGTCGAAAGCCGCCTGCACGTACGGGATCACCACGGTGTTGCGCAGCGGAACAGCTTCGGCCTCGACGAACATGTGAGCCAGATGCTCGATCGCGCGGATCCCTCCCCCGACGCCACCGCTGTAGCCGACGGCCGCCACCGGCTTGTTGCGGAACCCGAACGACATCCACACGTTGTCGATGGCGTTCTTCAGCCCGCCGGGAACGCTGTGGTTGTACTCGGGGGTGATGACGACGAAGGCATCGGCTTGCTTCACCTTCTCGTTCCAGGCCCGCACGATCGGCTCGGAGTACGTCGGGTCGCTCATGTCGCCGATCGTCCCCATGTGCTCGGCGAAGATCGGCAGCGGCCACTCCCGCAGATCGGCGAGCTCGACCTCGAAGCCGTCGTACGCACGGACCCGCGACATGACCCAGGGCAGCACACGATCCGCCGCCCGGGTGGGGCGGGTGCTCCCGACGATGACAAGAAGTTTCGGCATGTGCTGCTCTCCGGATGGTCGATGCGCCGGCCCGGCCGCGCTGCGAGGGACGGCGGGCCGAGAGGGGGCCTCGCGGGCACTACAGTTATCGACGCATACTGTACATGTCATTAACTATGTTCGCACAGTGCCACTCACCAGGGAGATTCATGAGCTGCGACATCGCCCACCTGTGGACCTCGACCGCACGCGAGCAGGAGGGGTGTCTGTGAGCCAGGGTGTCGTGCCCGGCGAGTCGGCCGTCCGCCGGGCGTTGCGTCGAGCCAGGGACGGCGTCGCCCTCGACAAGACCGAGGCCGAGATGCTGCTGCACGCCCGCGGTGCGCAACTGACGGAGTTGCTGGCCGCCGCGTCCCGGGTGCGCGACGCCGGGCTCGTCGAGGCGGGCCGGCCAGGGGTGATCACCTATTCCCGCAGCGTGTTCGTACCGCTGACCAAGCTCTGCCGGGACCACTGCCATTACTGCACGTTCGCCACCGTTCCCGGGCGTACGCCGGCGGCGTTCCTCAGCGAGGACGAGGTGCTCGACATCGTCCGGCGCGGCGCCGAACTGGGCTGCAAGGAGGTCCTGTTCACTCTCGGGGACCGGCCGGAGGACAGATGGACCGCGGCACGCGAGTGGCTCGATGAGGCCGGCTACCCGGACACGCTCTCCTACGTGCGGGCGATGTCGATCAAGGTGCTGGAGGAGACCGGGGTGCTGCCGCACCTGAACCCAGGCGTGCTGACCTGGACCGACTTCCAGCGGCTCAAGCCGGTGTCGGCGTCGATGGGCATGATGCTGGAGACGACCGCGACCCGGCTGTGGTCGGAGAAGGGCGGCCCGCACCACGGCTCGCCCGACAAGGAGCCGGCCGTCCGGCTGCGCGTGCTCGAGGACGCCGGGCGCAGCTCGGTGCCGTTCACCACCGGGATCCTGATCGGCATCGGCGAGACCCTCGCCGAGCGGGTCGACTCGCTGTTCGCGATCCGCAAGGTGGCCCGGCAGTACGGCGGCATCCAGGAAGTCATCGTGCAGAACTTCCGCGCCAAGCCCGACACCGCGATGGCCGGCATGGCCGACGCCACACTCGACGAGCTCGCCGCGACCGTCGCGGTCGCCCGCCTGGTGCTGGGGCCGAAGATGCGCATCCAGGCGCCACCGAACCTGATCGCCGGCGAGTTCGAGCTGCTGCTGCGGGCCGGGATCGACGACTGGGGCGGGGTGTCGCCGCTGACGCCCGACCACGTGAACCCCGAGCGGCCGTGGCCGCAGGAGGAGACGCTGGCCGAGCACACCGAGAGGGCGGGGTTCTCGCTCGCGGAGCGGCTGCCGATCTACCCGGAGTACGTGCTTCGCGGGGAGCCGTGGCTGGATCCGCGGGTCGCCGGGCACGTCGCCGCTCTCGCCGACCCGGCCACAGGTCTGGCCGCCCCGGACGTCCGGCCGGTCGGGCGGCCGTGGCAGGAGCCGGAGGTCGCGCTGATCTCGACCGGGCGGACAGACCTGAACGCGTCGATCGACACCGAAGGCCGCACGTCGGATCGGCGGGACGACTTCGACTCCGTGTACGGGGATTGGGAGACGCTGCGGAATCAGGTGGCGGCGATGCCCTCCGCGATGTCGTCCGGCCCGGCCCGCGGGATCCGCCGGGAGTTCTCCGCCGCGCTGCTGCGTGCCGAGTCCGACCCGGGTGGGCTGTCCGATGAGGACAGCCTCATGCTGCTGTCCGCCGGCGAGGGCCCCGAGATCTCGGCGCTCGCCGCGCTGGCCGACGACGTCCGCCGGGACGCGGTCGGCGACGAGGTGACCTATGTGGTCACCCGGAACATCAACTTCACCAACGTCTGCTACACCGGCTGCCGGTTCTGCGCGTTCGCGCAGCGGCGTACGGACAGCGACGCGTACACGCTGTCGCTGGAGCAGGTCGGTCAGCGGGCGGAGCAGGCGTGGTCGGTCGGCGCGACCGAGGTGTGCATGCAGGGCGGCATCCACCCGGACCTGCCCGGCACGGCGTATTTCGACATCGCCGCCGAGGTGAAGCGGCGCGCGCCGGGGCTGCACGTGCATGCCTTCTCCCCCATGGAGGTAGTGAACGGCGCATCGCGTACCAACCTCTCCATTCGCGACTGGCTGACCGCGGCGAAGGAAGCCGGGGTGGACTCCCTGCCCGGCACCGCGGCCGAGATCCTCGACGACGACGTCCGCTGGATCCTGACCAAGGGCAAGCTTCCGACGGCGTCCTGGATCGAGGTCGTGACCACGGCCCACGAGCTGGGCCTCCCGACGACGTCGACGATGATGTACGGCCACGTCGACAACCCGGCGCACTGGGTGGCCCACATCAAGCTGATCAGGGACATCCAGGCGCGAACGGGTGGGTTCACCGAGTTCGTGCTGCTGCCCTTCGTCCACACGAACGCGCCGCTCTACCTGGCCGGCATCGCCCGCCCAGGCCCCACGCACCTGGAGAACCGGGCCGTGCACGCCCTGGCCCGGCTGCTGCTGCACGGCCAAATCCCGAACATCCAGACGAGTTGGGTGAAGCTGGGCCCGGCGGGGGTGGTCGACGTGCTCCGCGGCGGCGTGAACGACCTGGGCGGCACGCTGATGGAGGAGACCATCAGCCGCATGGCGGGCTCGGAGAACGGCAGCTACAAGACGATCGCCGACCTCGCGGCCCTGGCGCACGCCGCCGGCCGCCCCGCCCGCCAGCGAACGACCACCTACGGCGAGGTCCCCGCGGAACGCCTGGCGACAGGCCGCGAGCACGACGGCGTCTGGCGGCCGAACCTGCTCCCGCTGATCAGCGGCTGACTCGATGGGTCGTGTGGAGTATGAAGTGGACCTGGTCGTCCCCATCAAGGGGCTGGACCGGGCGAAGTCGCGGCTGCGCGGCGCCGTGCCGCCGTACGAGCACGCCGACCTCGTGCTCGCGCTGCTGCTGGACACCGTGACAGCCGCCGCGCAGGCCGGCGGGGTCCGGCGGGTCCTCGTGGTCTGCGAGGACGAGCGGATCCCGGCGGCGCTGGCCGGCACCGGCGTGGAGTGCGTCGACGAGCGCGGCCTTCCCGGCCTGAACGCGGCCCTGGCGTTCGGCGCGGAGTACCTGCGCACTCCGAACGACACCGTCAGAGCGGAGCACCCGCACACGCCGAACGGCACGGTCGGCGCGGAGCACCCGCGCACGGCGAACGGCACAGTCGGCGCGCTGCAGGCCGACCTGCCCGCGCTGCGCCCGGCCGACCTGTCCGCGGCGATCGAGGAGGCCGCCGGGCGGCGGGCGTACTGCGCGGACCGGCCGGGCACCGGGACCACGCTGCTGCTGGCCGCACCCGGGGAGCCGCTCCACCCGCGCTTCGGCCGGCGCTCCGCCGACGCGCACGCCGCCACCGGCGCCGTGCGGGTCGGCGGGTCGCTGGCGTCACTGCGGTGCGATGTGGACACCGAGTCCGATCTCGCCGTCGCGGCCGAGATCGGACTCGGAAAGTTCACCCTCGCCCGTTCTACCGCCGCATCCGGCGGATGAGCGAAATAACCAACACAGGAGGAAACGTGACCGACGTGACAAGCCTGACCGTGGGTGTGTTCGGGGGCACCGGCCCGCAGGGGAAGGGCCTCGCAGTGCGCTGGGCCAGGGCCGGCATCAAGGTGATCATCGGCTCGCGGAGCGCCGAGCGTGCCGAGACGACCGCCGACGAGCTGGGTGACGGCGTGACCGGCATGGACAACCAGGACACAGCCGCCATGGCGGACGTCGTGCTCGTCGCGGTGCCATGGGAGGGCCACGGTGAGCTGCTGGCCTCGCTGCGGGACCAGCTCGTCGGCAAGGTCGTCATCGACTGCGTGAACCCGCTCGGCTTCGACAAGCAGGGCCCCTTCGCGCTCCCCGTCGAGGAGGGGAGCGCCGCGCAGCAGGCGGAGAAGCTGCTGCCGGAGTCCCGGGTGACGGCGGCGTTCCACCACGTGTCGGCGGTGCACCTCGCCGACCTGTCGATCCCTGAGCTGCGAACCGACGTGCTCGTACTCGGCGACGATCGCGAGGCCACCGACCTGGTGCGCGCGCTGGCCGACGCGGTGCCGGGCATGCGGGGCGTGTACGGCGGGCGGCTGCGCAACGCCCACCAGGTGGAGGCGCTGACCGCCAACCTGATCGCGATCAACCGCCGCCACAAGGCACACGCGGGAATCCGCATCACCGACGTGTGACGATCCCGCCGCCACCGTCTCGCCGAGCGTCAGTTCGCGAACGCCCTGCCGCTCGGCGAGACGGTGGTGAACGTCGCACGGCCGAGCGCCGGGGATGTCCGGCTACGCGCCCACGGCTTGATGCGCGGTGCGCTGGACGTGGACCTCGCGGTCATGGGTGAACGGCAACCCTTCCAGGTTGAAGCTCCACGACACGGTGGGGACGATCCGCATGTAGGACGCGGGCCCGAACTGGCCTGGGCGTTCCACGAGTTCGGCTTCGCCGTAGATCCGCAGGTAGCGGGGCGTCCACGGGTCCGCTGACAGCAGGTCGTCGATGACGAGCGCGACCTTGGTGTTCCCGTCCCGCACATTGCGGAATTTCCGCGTCTTGTCTGGGTCGATGCCGCCCACATACAGGTGCGTACCGTCGAACTCGAACCCCACCGGCACCACGTCCGGCTGGTCGTCGGCCGAGACGGTGGCGATCCGGGCCAGTCGCTGGGATCGCAGGTAGGCGAGCTCTTCTTCGTTGAAAGACACCTGGGGCCTCCTCATGTGATGATCTATGCACGGCCAAGAAAGTTCATGCCACACACTGTACGCGTCATTAACTATATGCGTACTGTACCGTAGTGCCGTGGATGAGACGGCGCAAGCGATGGTGGCCACGGCGACGGCCGCTGGGCAGGGGTGCGTAACGGATGACGCGCACGACCCGCAGATCGACGTCGCCACCGGACTGGTGCAGCTCACCGGGCTGGTGCAGGGCATCTACACCCGCATCTCCGAACGCCACGATCTGACCCCCGTCCAGGCCAAGCTCCTGTGCGTCCTGCTCGACGGCCCCAGAGGCATGGCCGAACTCGCCCGCTGCTTCGGCGTGGAGAAGGCCGCACTCACCGGCCTCATGAACCGTGCCGAGCGGCGCGGCCTCGCCCAGCGATCATCCGTACCCGGTGACCGGCGGGCGGTGCAGGTCACGCTGACCGACGCCGGCCGCCAGGCGGCGATCGCCTTCCACACCGAGGTGAGCGCGGAGCTGGGTCATCTCACTTCGCAGCTCACCACCCACGACCGCGAACGCTTCCGCAGCACGACGGCCGAGATCATCACCAGGTGCCGGACGTCGTCCCTCTCGAACACCTGCTGAAGAACCCCAGCGGCCACGATGAGGAAGGCGGCCGCCACGACCGGCTTGATCCCGGCGTCACCCGCGAAACCGCGGCCGCCCAGATCCGGTCGCTTGGATACACCACCGATGACGTCAGACACATCGTGCTGACCCATCTGGACTTTGACCACATCGGCGGACTGGCCGACTTTGCGAGCGCGGTCGTGCACACGACCGCCGCTGAACAGCAGGCCGCCATGATCACCCCGGGCGAGGTGGAGAAGCAACGCTACCGGCCGGTCCAATGGGCCCATCGTCCCATCATGTCGCTCTACGAAGGCCCAGGGGAGCCGTGGCGCGGCTTCACCGGCGCCTACCAAGTCAACGGACTCGACGACCGATTCGCGCTCTCTTCGACGGCAGCAGCGCGAACCTCACAGACCACACCGGACGCCCGCTGGAACCCCGGCCGGAGCTCCGGCTGCTCGAACAGCAGGCCGCCATCGACCCCGGTGCCATCGCCGCCAACCACCGCCGGCTCGCCCAGCTCAACACCGAGCCGGGCGTTCAGATCGTCTGTTCCCATGACCCCCGCGTCTTCGCTGCGGTCACAGCTCTCCGCTCGAATCTGTCCGTCGAACCTGGCCACCCCCCCAACGGGGCCATAGGGGAGGCCTTCGAACGCTCCTCTCGCCCCGCCCCGCCGGTCAACTCCCGCAAACGCGGGAGCCAGGACGCGTTTGTCGGTCACCCGGCCGCGAACCCGATCGGATTTCGGGTGGCTCTCACCACGTGATCTCGGCGGCTCCCGGTCCTCCTCGAGATCGAGGTCGACGACCCGGACGCCGTCGGCGAACGCATCATCGCTCACGGCGCCGAGGTGGTCGTGCCGATCGAGAACCGGCCCTATGGCAAGCGCTCGGGCCGCATTCGTGACCCATTCGGCCACCTGTGGATCATCACCGGCGAGCTTCGCTAACACGCCGAATCTCGGGTTATGAGGACCGCCCGCCGAACTGCCAGTTGTGCACCTCGATGTCCGCGTACCGGTTCGTGGTCAGGACGCTGCGTGCGATGTCCGCGTTCGGCGCCCGGACCAACGCCGCCGTGCCCAGCCAGGTGGCGCCGTCGTCGGACAACAGCGGCCCGTAGGCGATCAGCGAGTCCCCGTCGGGCGGCACGGCGATGTCGGCAGCCTGCCCCGTGCCGAGGCCGAGCACCAGGTACCGGTTGCCGCCGGTCCGGCCGCCGGGGAAATCCCACATGGTGCGCCCCAGCGTGTTGCGCCACCGTCGCAGCAGAACGTCCCGGTATACGCCAGCCTGGTAGTTCGGCTCGTCGAAGGCGAACGCGCGGGCGGCGACGGGATCGGGAAGGTCGACGATGTGCACGCTGCCAGTGGGTGTGTCGCCGTCGTCGGCCATGGTCGGGCCCCGGGCGATCATCTCCTTTGCGTACCCATCCATATAGGACCAATGCAGCTCAAGTAGCTCGTCGCGCAGCGCTAGGGAGCCGGGCCGGTCGCGGTGGTAGCAGAGGAACTCCATGCCCATAGTTTCGCCCGCCCTCGCACAAGGCGTTCCGGAAACGATCGTTCGCACTCGTGGGGTGAGAGCGTTCTCGAGGGGACGGTTCTTGCCGTTACCGGATGCGGTCCCAGCAGGTGCGCTCGGCGGCGGCCGGGTCGTCGGTGACGGTGACGCGATCGGAGATCAGGCCGGTGGCGCGGCGGCTGTTGTCGTAGGCCGGCCATCCCGGGTCTCCGCGGGTGATGAAGTCCACCCACACCTTGTGTGCCTGGTCGGCGACGGCCTGCGACGGCGTGGCGCCGAGGCGCGGCCGGACGTCATCGCGGCCGATGGTGTCGAACACGTACGGCACTTCCGAGCCGTGGCACGCGCCCAGCCGGCTGTTGTCCTCGGGATCGGGGTGGTCGAACCGGTAGGTCCAGGTGTTCGCCGTCCCCCGACGAGCGCGGGCTTCGGCGACCCGGATCGACGGGATGGCGTAGTACCAGTCGGTGATGACGGCGGCCAGCAGGTCGCCCGGCCCGGCTCCCGGCCGGTTGGCGCGATAGGCGGCCAGCGACTCCACCGGCAGGCCGTACGCTTCGGCGGCCGACTCGAGCGTCGCGTCGTCGATCAGGTCGATGGCGCCCGGCGCGACGAGGAACAGGCGGGCTTCGTCACGGTTCGATCCGATCAGCAGGGCGACGTCGGCGCCCTGCCCGGTGCTGATCGCCGGCAGGGGTGCCTGGGGCAGTGTGACGCCGTCGACGGTCGGCGCGAACGGCAGCAAGTTCAGCGCGAGCTTGCCCCACTTGATTGGATCGGGGGTGGTCTGCACCTCGACGACCAGGTCCGACGCGGCCTGGATGAGCCGCTCGAGCGGAACCGCTTCGATAGAGTCCCGATCCGCCGGCACGCCCAGCGAGTCGGCGAGGAAGCCGCTGACCTTGAGCGCCTCGTCGCGGGTAAGCGTGTGCGCGGCCGCGCCGCTCTGCGCGATGGCCTGGCTGAACATGCCCTCAGCGAGCGGCATCGAGAGCAGCGCGGTCACGCTCATGGCCCCGGCCGACTCGCCGGCCACGGTGACCCGCGCCGGATCGCCGCCGAACATGGCGATGTTGGCCCGCACCCAGCGCAGCGCCGCCAGTTGATCCAGCAGGCCGAGGTTGGCGATGCCATCGTCGAAGAAGAGGAAGCCATCGACGGCCAGCCGGTAGTTGACGGTCACGCACACGACGCCGTCGCGCGCGAACGCGCTGCCGTCGTATTCGCCGACCGACCCGGATCCGTTGGTGAACGAGCCGCCGTGGATCCAGACCAGCACCGGCTCCTCTACGATGTTCGCTCGGGCCTGGTACAGCTAGGGCTTGACGAGGTGCTCGACCGAGACTCCGGAGCTGGTACCGGATCGCCGGTCCCTGCTCGTCGCGGGCCGCCCAGGGATGCTCGTGCCGCGAGATCAGCCGCCATCCGTCGGGTGTTCCGTCGAAATGGTGGCGTGGATCGCGGCGAAGTCCAGGAGGGGGACTGCGGTCCGCGGCGGATCCTCGAGTATGGGTGAGTGTCCGAGACCGGGCAGCAACTCGACGTTCGCGCCCGGAACGGTGCGGTAGTCGGCGGCGGATGAGGATCGCCATCTGCGGTCGTCCGCGCCGAAGATCACCAGCAGCGGCTTGCCGAGGGCCACCAGCCGATCCGGGAGCGCCTGCTGCTCCAGGTAGTAGCGAGTGGCCTGCATCGTCATGGTGAGCGTGTGGTACGTCATAGCGCGTACCTCATCCAGCAACTCTTGTGGGATCTGGTAGCCCGCGCGGCTGAAACCGGTGCTCGCGAACTGGCGGATCTGCTCGTCGGTCGGCGGCCACTGCGCGGGTTCGATCGCGGCGGACTCCGATGGGATGAAGGCGTTCAGGCTGGGTCCGGTGTTGATGAGCGCGAGCGCGGTCACGAGGTCGGGTCGCTGCTCGGCGAGGGCGGTGGCGATCGCACCGCCGCTGGAATGGCCGACGACTACGGCGTGCTCGACGCCGAGCCGGTCCAGTACCGCGCCGACCCGGCGTCCCTGGTCCGGGGTCGCGTAGCTACGGTCGGCCGGTTTGGCCGACCGGCCGTGCCCGAGCAGGTCGATCCGGATGACGCGATGGGACCGGGTCAGCATCGGAACCAGCGCGTCCCACGAGCGAGTCGAGGACGCGGACCCATGGATGAGCTGGAGTACGGGGGCGTCGCGGGGGCCGTCCTGGCATACGTAGATGTCGCCGTCGTCCAGGGACAGGGTCGTACCCTCGGTGGGCTCGGCGTCGGCTTTCACGTGCGGTCCGCCGTCAGAAATGGTCATGAGCCCACTGTCGCCGCCGGTGCGCGGTGGTGGATTGGACAAATGTTCCCTTCGGCCGGCTCGCGTAGCATGGGGCGGTGCGAACTTTCGTGCACGGTACGGCTGTGTGGGACGTCGCATGCCCGCAGCGGCCCAGCCGGGTGGCCGGTGTCACCATGGCCGGGTTCCGTGTCCGTGACCTGGACGCGCTCCGGATGGTCCCGCACCCGGCCGTGACGCTGCTTCTGGAGTTCGGCACCAGTTCGCCCGTCCTGGACTATGCCGCCGGGCGGCAGCAGCGGGGAAGTGTCGTCGCCGGGCCTGGGATCGGGTCCGGAGGCGCGGTCTGGGTGCGGGGGGAGAATGTCGAGTGCGTGCAGGTGCGCCTGTCCCCGGTGATCGCACGCGCGGTTCTGGGCGTCTCCCCCGCCGACCTCGACGGTACCGTGGTGGCCCTCGACGACCTGTGGGGCCGGGAGGCGTCACGGATCCGTGAGCGACTGGGCGATGTCTCGTCGTGGCAGGATCGCTTCGCGTTGACGGACGCGCTGCTCGCGCGCCGGCATGAGGTGGGGCCGCCGGTGGACCCGGAGGTGGCTTGGGCCTGGGACCGGATCGTCGGCGACCGCGGCCTGGTCCGGGTCGACGGACTCGCGAGCGAGGTCGGATGGAGCCGTAAGCGCCTGTGGTCCCGGTTCCGGTCGCAGCTCGGCCTGCCGCCCAAGCGCGCCGTGAAGCTGGTCCGCTTCGACCATGCCGCCCACCGCCTGGTCGCGGGCGAAGGCGCGGCCCGGGTCGCGGCCGACGGCGGCTACGCCGACCAGTCCCACCTGCATCGGGATGTCGTGGCGTTCACCGGGGTGACCCCCGCGACCGTGGTCGGCGAGCCGTTTCTGGCGGTCGACGACATCGCATGGGCCGGTCACGGAGCACCCCGCTGAAGATCCACGCCTGTCACCGACTTGCCCGAGATCTGGAGCACACCTTCCGGCTGTTCAAGCAGACCCTCGGCCGGCCCGCTCCCGAGATCCGCCACTCCGATGGACCGCAACGCCGTTGCGTTCAGCCGCCTACAAGAGCGGCGGGACGATGAGGAGGTCGTCCTTGTTGTAGGTGAGCTCGGAGACGACGTCGATCACGCCCTCCACCCGGCGGATCTCCTCCACCAACTCGACGGCCTGGGAACCGCGCGCCACCCGGCCGCTGACCGTCACCACTCCGCCGGAGACGCTGGCGGACACCGGCTCCAGGTCACCGATCACGGCTTTGACATCACTCTCCAACTGGCCCGCGGACCGGGTGAAGACACGCAGCACGTCCAACTGGTGCAGGGTGCCGACGATGCGCCCGGTGACCGCGTCGATCACCGGCAGCTGCTTGATCCATTTCTCGTGCATCAACCGCGCCGCGTCGCGAACCGGGGCTCCCGGGGTCACGGTGATCGCGGGCGTGCTCATGAGCGCGGAGGCGGTGACCGCGGCTGCCTTCTCGTGCTCCTCACGCCGCTTACGGCTCTCGAAGATCGAGACGCCGTGCCGTACCGGGTCCACCTCCTTGAGCAGCAGATCGTCTTCGGAGACGACCCCCATCGGCCGGCAATCAGCGTCGACCACGCTGACCGCTCCGACGGCGTATCGCCGCATCGTGCGGACGATCTCGGCGAACGACGCGTCCTCCAGAACCGCGATGGCGACGTTCCTCATGACGTCCCTGACCTTGATGGACATGGCGGTCTCCTCTCACCTCTCCCCCGCAACGATGCTCTTGGGGCCGTATGGGCGGCATGGGTCGAACGTCCCTCGTCGCCGAGTCTTTGGTCCCGGTTCGGCAGAAACCCTCGGCCCCGAAGTTCCCGGGCGTGCTGGAGGCAGCCCCGTACCAGCGTCCGACGGATTCGCTGAGATGTGTCTGGTGTGGAGGGATCCGTGGTGTTAGCGTCGGTTGTGGAGCGCCGGGAAGTCTGGTCGGCAATGTCATATCGGACCGGCTTCAAGGAGGCGCCCATGTCGGGCAATCCTGCCATTCTCATCAGCGGGCTGACCAAGACCTTCGGGCGCGTGCGCGCCCTGGACGGACTCGATCTCACCGTGGACACGGGCGAGGTCCACGGCTTCCTCGGCCCCAACGGTGCGGGCAAAACCACCACTCTGCGCATCCTGCTCGGCCTACTGCGGGCCGGCTCCGGCCACGCCGAACTCCTCGGTGGCCACCCATGGCGCGACGCGGTCGAGTTGCACCGGCGCCTGGCCTACGTACCCGGCGACGTCGTGCTCTGGCCGACGCTGTCCGGCGGCGAGGCCATCGACCTGCTCGGGCGCCTACGCGGCGGGCTCGACCAGCGGCGCAAGAAGGCGCTGCTGGAGCTCTTCGACCTCGACCCGACCAAGAAGGGCCGCGCCTACTCCAAAGGCAACCGGCAGAAGGTGGCCCTCGTCGCGGCTCTGGCCTCCGATGTGGAACTGCTGCTGCTGGACGAACCGACCGCCGGGCTCGACCCGCTGATGGAGGCCGCCTTCCGCGAGTGCGTCACCGAGGAGCGCGGCAACGGCCGTACGGTGCTGCTGTCCAGCCACATCCTGTCCGAGGTCGAGGCCCTGTGCGACCGGGTCACCATCGTCCGCGACGGCCGAGCCGTCGAGAGCGGCACCCTGGCGCAGTTACGTCACCTGACCCGGAGCTCCATCACCGCCGAGCTCGACCGGATCCCTGACGGCCTGGCCGGGCTGGCGGGCGTGCACGAGCTGGCCGTCAGCGGCTCCCGCGTGCGCTTCGAGGTCGAGGCCGACCGGCTCGGCGGCGCGCTGCGACTGCTGACCGACGCGGGCGTACGCAGCCTGACCTGCCAACCGCCCACCCTGGAAGAGCTGTTCCTGCGGCACTATCAGAGCGCGTCATGACGGGCACGTTCGCGCTGGTACGGCTGGCGCTGCGCCGTGACCGCCTCCTCCTGCCGATCTGGATCCTGATCATCACGGGTGCCGTCGCGGCCACCGCCTCGGCGATCGGCGAGCTCTACCCCGGCATGGCACAACGTCTCGCCCTGGGCGTCACCATCGGCTCGACCCCCGCGCTGCAGGCGCTCACCGGCCCGGTCTTCGACGCGACATCGGTGGGCGGTCTGACCGCCTGGCGAGCGACCACCCTGGCCACCGGCCTGGCCGCCTTGATGAGCATCATGGTGGTGACCAGGCACACCCGCGCGGAGGAGGAAACCGGCCGCGCCGAGCTGATCGGGGCCTGCGCGGTCGGCCGCCACGCGATCCCGGCGGCCGCCGTGATCGTGGCAGGTGGCGCCAACCTCCTCATCGCGCTCCTCCTCACCGTGGCTCTGAGCGGCCAAGGACTTCCCGGTTCCGGCGCGCTCGGGTTCGGGCTCGCGGTGGGCGGCACCGGGTGGGTGTTCACCGGCATCGCCGTGGTGGCCGCGCAGGTGACCGAGCATGCCCGCACCGCCAACGGGCTGGCCGTCTCGGTACTCGGCCTGGCCTACCTGCTGCGGGCTTCGGGTGACGCCGCCGGTGTCGAGACACTGGCATGGCTGTCGCCGTTGGGCTGGGCTCAGCGAGTGCGAGCTTTTGCCGGCGAACGCTGGTGGGTGGTCGGCCTGCTGGCGCTGACCGGACTCCTCCTGGTCGGACTGGCCGCGCTGCTGGCCAGGCGGCGAGATGTGGGCGCCGGACTGCTGCCGCCCCGGCTGGGCCCGTCGAATGCCGCGCCGAGCCTGGCCAGTGCGCTGGCGCTGGCGTGGCGGTTGCAGCGGGGCGGGCTGCTGGGCTGGATGATCGGCTTCGCGATCGGCGGGGCCATGTTCGGCTCGCTGGCCCAAAGCGTGGGCGACATCGTCAACGACAACCCTCAGCTCGCTGCGATCCTGGCGCGGATAGGCGGCGCGGGGGCGCTGGTGGACACGTTCCTGGCCGCCGCGATGGGGCTGTTCGGCCTGATCGTGGGCGGTTTCGCCGTACAGGCCACGCTGCGGTTGCAGGGCGAAGAGGCCGGCAGCCGCGCCGAGCCCGTGCTGGCGGCGGCCGTACCCCGCTGGCGGTGGACGGTCAGCCATCTGGTCATCGCTCTGGGCGGCACCCCGATCATCCTCACGGCCGGTGGCCTGGCGGCCGGGCTGGCTCATGGCGTGCGAACGGGCGAGGTGGGCGAGCAGGTCCTCCGGCTGCTGGGCGCGGCCTGGGTACAGGTGCCCGCGGCGTGGGTGCTGGCCGGGATCGCGATGCTGCTGTTCGGCCTGCTGCCCCGGCTGACCGGCCTGGCCTGGGCGGCTCTGGTGGCCTTCGCCCTGCTCGGCCAGCTCGGCGAGCTGCTCCAGCTCGACGACTGGATCAGGAGCCTGTCGCCCTTCGCCCACCTCCCCCAGGTGCCCGGTGGCGAGGTGAGCGCCGCGCCGCTGCTCTGGTTGACCGCCGTCGCGATGGCGCTCGTTCTGGCCGGTGTCGCCGCGTTCCAGCGGCGGGACCTGGCCGGCAGCTGACTTGTTGGGAGATGTCCTGCTGTGTGCCGGTGGCCGCGATGCTGACGCTGGCGGCTTCTCCAGCGTGGTGGGGGCATCAGGCACGTGGCGCGAACCGCACGAACGGGATGTGCCGCCCGACCTCCCGGTAGTCCTGCGCGCTGCCGTCGATCGCGAAGCCCATGATCTTGCAGAGCCGGCGGGCGGCGGCCGGGTGACGGGGGGCGTACCGGGCCATGATCTCCGCACCCTCGTCGGCGGGGAGCGGGGTGGCGGTCACCTGGAGGGTCCGGCCACCGACCTGGATGGTGATGTCTGGGGTCTTCATGACGTTCTGGTACCAGTCGGCCTTCGGCCCGAATCCGGAGGCGGCCACGTAGCCGTGCTCTCCGTGTTCGATGACCTCGATGACGGCCTGGCGCGGCCGGCCGGAGACGCGGCCGATGTGGGCGAGCAGCATGATCCGGCGCCCCAGCAGCGGGCCCAGCCCTATCCGGTACAGCCGGATAGGGAGGCGCCACAGCCTGCGGCGCAGCCCGGCGGGCGGGCCGGGCCTTTTGATGATCTGCATGGTTCAGTCCTTTCCGGCGTCAATTACGTGCGGGCAGGTGCCTCCTGGGGTGTCATGAAACTGTGGAGGCGGTCCCGATCACGCGGCTGCGCCTGGGCCTGGCAGGAAGTCGACGTCGCTCGCGTGCATCGGCTCGCCGCAGTGGGCGCAGCGCAGGTCGACACGGCTGATCTCGCCACACGCGTGATGGCGGTAGAGCACCGGCGGCCCGGCCTCGCCGGCGAGCCACTTGTCCCCCCAGCCGGCCATGACCATGAGCAGGTCGACCAGCTCGGCACCCTTCACCGTCAGGCGGTACTCGTAGCGCGGCCGATTGTCGTAGGGATGGCGCTCTAGAACGCCCTGGTCGACGAGGTGGTTGAGCCGCTCGGTCAGCACCTTGCGCGAGATCCCTAGGTCAGCCTGGAGCTGGTCGAAGCGACTCATCCCCACCCATACGTCGCGCAGGATCAGCGGCGACCACGGCTCTCCGATCACATCGAGGGTGCGCGCGATGGAGCAGGCCATCTCCCCGAACTTCGTGCGTTGCATGCGATCAGTCTAGCAATTGGGGTTCCCTTACGGAACTCATCGCGCTACGCTAGTGGAGTCTCTTCAAGGAACCCAAAAGGAGTCGCAAGATGAGCAAGGTCTTCAGCGCCCACGCGGTGTCGGTCGACGGTTACCTCACCGGGCGCGACCCGGGCGACGGGCGCGGACTGGGCGACGGAACGATGCTCTTCGACTGGTACTTCGATGGCGACACGCCCAGTCAGGTGTTCGACGGGTTCCGGCTGAGCGGGCCCAGTGCCCGGGTCTTCGACGCCCTCGCCGGACGCGTGGGTGCGATCGTGGCGGGGCGCAACACCTATGAGGACTCCGAGCGTTTCGGCGGCGGCGGCCCGCACCCGACGGCCCGGCTGTTCGTCCTCAGCCATCGGGCGGCGCCGGAGATGACCGAGCGGCAGACCCTGGTCGCCACCGGCATCGAGGACGCGGTCGCGGCGGCTCGCGAGGCCGCCGACGGAAGGGACGTCGGCCTCATGGGCGGCGGCGTCGCGACCGAGGCCCTGAAGGCGGGGCTCGTCGACGAGGTGATCCTCCACCAGGTGCCGATCCTGCTCGGCGGCGGCCGCCCCTTCTTCCAGGCGCTGCCCGAGCACGTGCGCCTGCGCCTGGTCGAAGCCGTCCCGGCGCCGGGCGTCACCCATCTCCATTACGAGGTCGAACGCTGATCCTCATCACCCGGCACCGCAAAGACGTCCGCTCCCGCGACAAGCCCACCCAGAGCCAGTACAGACTTCATGCCAGGAGATGATCCTGATGCTCAACCCCGACATCCGCCGCGTGCTCGACGGCACCTCGATCGCCCACCTCGCCAGCATCCTCCCCGACGGCGCTCCCCACTCCGTCCCCGTCTGGATCGGCACGGAGGGCGACCACATCGTGATCCTCACCGGCCCACATTCCCGTAAGGCCCGCAACCTGCGGCGCGACCCGCGGGTCGCGCTCTCCCTGACGCCGGCCGGCAACCCGTTCCAGCCGGTCATCGTCCGCGGCAGGGTCGTCGAATGGCTCGAGGGCGACGCCGCCTGGGCGATCGTCGACCGGATCGCCATGAAGTACATCGGCGGCCCCTACTCCCGCGACGAGGAGCGACACGTCGCGCTCATCGAGCCCGATCGACAGAGCATGGGCTGAGACGGCCTGCCCATGTATCTCAGGTCACCAGGCCCCTGCGGTAGGCATACACCACGGCCTGCACGCGGTCACGCAGGTCGAGTTTGGTGAGGATGCGCGACACGTACGTCTTGACGGTTTCCTGGCTGATCACCAACGTCGCGGCGATCTCGCTGTTGGACCTGCCGTCGGCGATGAGGCGCAGCACCTCCAGTTCGCGCGGGGTCAGGGCGGCGTCGTCCGGCGTGCCCTCGGCGGGACGGATCCCCGCCGCGTACCTGCCGACGAGCTGCCGCGTCACCTCGGGGGCCAGCAGCGCGGCGCCCGACGCGACGGTGCGGATGCCGTTCAGCAACTGCGCCGGCGGGGCGTCCTTGAGCAGGAACCCGCTCGCCCCCGCGCGCAGCGCCTCGTACACGTACTTGTCCACCACGGCGGCGCTGATCTCCATGGGCTCTTCCTCAAGTAGTCGGTGTGGACAGTGCACCGTCATGGGTGCAGGACGACCTTGATCGCGCCGGTTGACCGGTCGGCGGCCCCCCGGAACGCCTCGGTCGCCTCCGCCAGCGGGAACCGGTGCGTGATGACGGTCTCCGCGATCTCCGGCTGGTCGGCCAGCATCGCGGCCACCTCGGCGAACTCGCGGCGGCCGTCGCGGTGGTCGTACGCGATGGCGTTGATGTAGGAAAGTTCCTTGACCAGGCTCGTCGGGCCCGGGAACGAGGCGGTCTCGAAGTACACGGCGACCACCACGACACGGCCGCCCGGCCTGGCCAGTTCGGCGCATCGGGCCAGCGCGGTGGGCCCGCCGGCCGCGTCGATGACCACGTCGTACTGCCCGTGCGGGAGCCCGGCTCGACCAGACACGCGTCCTCCACCGGCAGCCCGCCGGGGAGCGGGAGCAGGGTGACCTCCGGGACGACGATCTCCGAGGCCATCCCGCCGTCCTGGAAGATCCCCAGCACGCCGTGCCCCTCGGCGTCGCAGCGCTGGACGTCGCCGCTCGCGCACTCCGCGCAGCTGCCGCAGTAGAGCAACGGTACATTCGTGGTCGGGTCGGTGCAGTTCAACCTGGGCGTGGACTCCACGAGCCTGGTGGAGCAACAGCTGCGCCGCAGGCTCTACGAGGGTCTGGACCCTCAGCGGTACCCCATCATGACCGCCCACGCCGAAGAGCTGTCGCGCGTGGGAAGCCACGACGAGTTCGAGTTCGGCCTGGCGGCACTGCTGGACGCCATCGAAGCCCGAATCAGTTCCCGGCGTCCCGGCTGAGGCGGCCGCCGCCGGGTCGCCGGCCCGTCTCCGGCGTCCGGGCGGGTCACGTGCTCGCGCCCGGGCGGGCGGTGGGACTCAGGAAGCGAATCGAGCCGGCGGGAGCTCGGCCAGGCCCGCGCGGGCGACGTCGAGTACGCGCTCGACCAGGGGAAGGAGTCTCTCGGTAGCGGTGTCGCGGTGGTGGGCCTCGTGGGTCATGTACAGCTCGCGCAGGCCGCCCATCACGGTGTACGCCGTCAGGCGCGGGGCCAGCGCGTTGGGCGGTAGGCCCAGATCCTTGCCGATGGCAGCGGCGATCAGACGTTCCAGTTCGTAATAGCGGGCGCGGCCGCGGAGGTCCTCGTCCTCGGCTATCAAGGTGGCGCGTTCGATGCGGAGAGACCAGGTCTCCCCCGGCTTGCGGCCCTGGTCGGCGTCGCATTCGTCGAGGGTGTGCATCGTGTCGCGCATCCACTCACCGACGGCGTCGAGGGCGGTGCCGGACCGGGCGTCGAAGCGGGCGGCCAGGCAGCCGAGCACTTCGGCGGGCTGGACGTGGTGGTCAACAGCGCGGGCTACGGCCACTTCGGCATGGTCGAGGAGTTGACCGAGACCGAGATCCGCGCCGAGATGGAGACCAACTTCTTCGGCACGCTGTGGGTGACGCAGACGGTCCTGCCCGTGCTGCGCGCAGGGCCACGGCCGGATCATTCAGGTCGCCAGCGAGGGCGGCGTCCGGGCGTTCCCTGGCATCGGCGGCTACCACGCCTCGAAGTGGGCGGTGGAGGGGCTGTCGGAGTCGCTCCGCAAGGAGGTCATGCGCTTCGGCATCGACGTGATCTGCCTGGAGCCTGGCCCGTACTCGACCGACTTCGGTGGCGGCAGCATCCGTATCAGCGCCGAGCACCCGGCCTACGCCGAGATCCGCGCGGACACCGAAATCGCCTGGGAACTCGGCGACCCGAAGGCGATGCGCGGGCCGATCCTGGAGTTGGCCGACACCGACGACCCGCCCGCCCGGATCTTCTTCGGCGAGTCGTTCGAGCCGGTCGCGGCCGAGTACGAGGAACGGCTCGCCACGTGGCGCAAGTGACAGCCGGTCGCACTGGCCGCATTCCGTTGATCGAATCCGTGCGCTCCGTTCGAGAATCTAGCGCAGCTCGGCGAACCAGTCGCCCACGACATCGTCGCGGCGCAGCCGTACCCGGTCGACACGGCTGCTCACCCCCGGCGGGTCGACCTCGACAATGGCCCGGCCACCCGGGCGTACCAGCTCTCTGACGCGGGTACCGGCGCCGAGTAGCCGGTGCGCAGGGAGGGCCGTAGACCCCGGACCGCGACGAGCCCGCCACGCTTCCACCTGGAGACACGGGCGCGGCACTCACATGCTCAGGATCCGCGACCCTGAACCGATTACGAACAGTCACAACAAATGCGATCACCGACCGTGATCAGGTAACAGCACGACCCCGCTCAACTTTCGAGAGGCTCACGTGCCGGATCACTTCTCCGTACTGGGCGTGCCTTGTGCCTTCCGGACAGTGGAGGCCCTGACGTTCAGGTCCACCGGAATCGCGATGGTGCGGGGTGGCTGACCGACCTCCTCGATCAGGTCGATCAGCGCCGACGCGGCATTACGCCCCACGGCACGGGGATGGACGTACATGCCGGTGATAGCCGGCGACGTGAGCTGTAGCGAGCCACTGTCGACCGCGCTACAGATCCCGAGCTGTCCGGGAACGGAGATCTCTCGCCACCGGGCTTCATGGAGAGCGCCCAGAGCGAGGTTCTCAGCACTGGTGAAGACAGAATCAGGCGGCCGGGGGCTGTCGAGCAAGGAGGCCAGTGCCTGCCCGGCATCGTCGAGGGTCGGTTGCTCGGCGATCTCGATCACGCGTTCCCGTAACCTGCGCTCGGCTACCCATCGGCGGTATCCCTGAGTGAGGTCCCACGTGTAGGACCGGGTTGTCTCGGTCGTGATGAACGCTGGATCGCGGTATCCCTGCTCCCAGAGGTGGTCAAGCATCTGCATCGCGGCAGCCTCTAGATCGTTGTCCACAGTGACGAGCGGCCTGCGCTGTTTGACGATCGGACGGCCAGTGGTGACGATCGGCGGCTTCGGCTTGACCGGGGAGGAGAACCACGCCTCCTCCCCGGTCGGGTCCACCAGGATGACCCCGTCCACGGCGAAGCCTGCCAGCGTCGCGGGCGTCGATGTCGGGGAGGCGAGAAGCAGCGCGTACGAGCGCTCGTTGGCGATCTCGGCGGCGCCGTTGAGAACTTCGAGGAAGTATTCCGAGTTCGGCACAAGTGAGCAGCTACCACTCGCCTCGACCGAGTTGGCGATCTGCACCGCCAGCGTCCGACTGCGCCGGGTCATGAGCTGTTGTGCGTGGATGTTCGCGCGGTATCGCAGCGTCCGCGCCGACGTGAGCACCCGTTCGCGGGTCTCGGTCGCCACCCGACCTCGTCCGCTCAGCACGTGCGAGACGGTCGTGATGGAGACCCCGGCGTGGTTGGCCACGTCTTGGATCGTCACGCGTGCCATACCGAGATGCCTCCGTCCACTAGCCTTGTCAAAGCCCTTTCGCAAGGCTAGCGGAAACCTGCGACGGCCCGCTGGGGGCCGCTGCGGGGGGGCATGGTCGGGATCAGTCAACGATGGGAGTCCGCTCCTCCTCCGGCACACCGCCGAGCACCTCGGCCGGTTCCGGAAAGATACGCACGACGATCGGGTAGAGCGCCGCGGCGATCACGGCCGCCACCAGGAAGCCGATGTCAGCGCCGCCAACCAGATCGGAGCCAGGACCGGCGAACCAGGTGTTGTTCGCGAAGAGCAGTCCGGCGACGGACGACACGATCCAGACCCCGAGCGCCTGGATGTTGAATCCACGCCAGAACCAGTAGATACCGCCACGCTGACCCCGGTTGAACACCTGGAGTGGGATCGGGTCGTAGAAGCCGCGACGGCGGAAGTGCCCGATCGTCATCATGATGATCCACGGCAGCGAGAAGCAGGCCAGCAACTGGAGGAAGACACTCACGGCCGACGCGATCGACTCGTCGAAGTAGCCGACATACACGAGCACGGTTGACAGGGTGCACGCCGTCAGCGTCGCCTGGACACGCGACAGCCGGGGGATGATCGCCGACGTGTCCAGGCCTGTGCCGTAGGTGTTGATCACGGCTTGCGCGGTTCCCGAGGCGAGCCCGAGATAGACCAGCGCCGGGACGAACCACAGCGGTGCGGCATCGACCAGACCGAAGACGTACGGTGTGTCCGCGGTCGCACCCGCCCCGAAGATCGCCGCGGCTGTGACGGTCCCCCACATGAAGGGGCCACCCATGCCGAACAGTCCGCCCAGGAACAGAGCGCGCATGACGCTCCGGTCACCGTGCACCTTCGGTGCGATGTGCCGGGTCCAGTCACCGACGTACGGTCCGTACGACGCGACCGTTGACGCGCAGAGCAGGACCGAGAGCAGCCAGGTCGAGAGCCCGGAGCCCAGCGCGTACGAGCCGGTTCCCGCGTAGCTGGGGTCGAAGTCGGGCAGGTAGACGAAGAAGCCGACCACCATGCAGGCGCCTGCGGTCGGGATCATGAACCGCTGCGCGGCGACCATGTTGGCGTGCCCGAGAACGGAGACGGCAGCCACGATGACACTGAGCACGCCGTACGCGATGAGGCGCATCGGACCGTCGTCGGTGATGCCGAAGAACCGGGTCAACGCGCCGGCCAGGGCGTCACCACCCGTCCAGATGCTCAGCGCCGCGAACGCCAGCGACGCGGTCGCCTCAAGGACCGACCCGATGATCCGGCCGGCCACACCGAAGAACGCACCACTTGACACGGGGTTGTTGGTTCCGGTCCGTGGCCCCATCAAGCCCATCGGCGCGAGCAGGAGAGCACCGAGCGCTGAGCCCACGACAACGGCTGAGGCCGCCTGCCAGAAGCTCAGCCCGAAGCTGATGGGGAACCAGCCAATGATGATGACCGAGAAGGTCAGACTTCCCCCGCAGAGGATCGAGAACAGGTTGCGCGGACGGGACTTGCGCACCTCCTCGGGGATGTACTCGATGCCGCACTGTTCGATCTTGCCGACTTGGTCTCGGTACTGATGATGAGCTTCCGGCGCGACCGAAGCGCGCCGTGCAGTTTCTTCCGTCATCCCAGCCACTTGCTTTCTCCATGCACCAGCCATGCAAACGGCCGCTGATGCAGGTTTGAGGCGCCTGCGCTTACTTCCGGGTGCCACTGGAGAGCCAGGAGTCGAGGCGCCTCAAGCGCCTCGATTATTCCGTCCTCGGACCACGCTGTGGGTACGAGTATTTGACCTGGATCCCGAACGGCCTGGTGGTGATGCGAGTTGACTTCGGTGAGCCCGTCCAGCAGTTCGCCGACAAGGCTCCCTGGCTTTGTCCTAATGGGATGCGACCGCGCGGCGTAGCCACCCCCGGGGTCCTTGTGTCCGGAGTGACCGAGAGTGGGCAGATCCTGGATGAGCGATCCGCCTGTGGCGACTGCCATCAGCTGAGCGCCGCGGCAGATGCCCAGGACTGGACGGCGGTGGCTCATCATCCACTCCAGCGCCGCCAGCTCGGCCTCGTCGCGGGTGCGGTTTACCTCGTCGAGTTCCGCACTCGCCTCCTCCCGGTAGTACGAGGGGTGCACATCTCCACCACCGGCCAGCAGCAGCCCGTCCACCGCCTCCAGGGCGGCGACCAACCGTTTGGCCGGCAAATGCGAGGCGGGGAGGAGCAGCGGTGTGCCGCTGACGGCGAGCACGGCCTCGACGTACCGGGACTGGTTCTCCAACTCCGAGGGGGACAGTCCCACGGAGATGCCGATCACGCTCACAGGTTGAGGAGGTAGCGCGAGCGTTCGGAATCGGTGACCTCGGCGTGGTCCCCCTCCCACTCCGCCAGCTTCATCGCGACGTAGTCATCGATGAAGCCGCGATGGAAGACCTGGTTGGTCAGCGGGTCCGCCTTGAACGCCTCGATCGCCTCCAGCAGCGTGCGGGGCAGGACCGGACCGTCAGCATCATAGGTCAGGTCGTCACGTGGCTCGCCCGGGTCCATCCCCTGCGCGATGCCGTCGAGACCACTGGCCAGCATGTACGCGGCCGTCAGATAGGTGTTCGCGGCGCTGTCGACCGCGCGGTTCTCGATCGCCGGGCGGTTGGCGGGCAGCCGCAGCATGCACGACCTGTTGTTGTACCCGTAGCTGGCCTTGGTCGGCGCCCAGCTGACCTGACCGTCGACCAGCCGTGACACCAGCCGCCGGTAGGAGTTGGTGACCGGGTTGGCCAGTGCGGTCAGCGCGGGCGCGTGCTCAAGCACTCCCGCCACGAACTGGTACGTCTCCTTCGACCAGCCCTGTCGGCCGGTCTCCTCACGGAAGAGGTTGTTGCCGGAGAGGTCCTCCAGGCTCATGTTGAAGTGAGCGCCCGAGCCCCAGGCTTCGGCGTACGGCTTCGGCATGAAGGTCGCCAGCATCCCGCACTGTTTCGCGGCCTGGCGGACCATCAACCGGAACAGCGTGAGCCGGTCGGCGGACTGCACCACCGGCGCGTGCGCGAAGTCGAACTCGTACTGACCCTCACCACCTTCGGAGTCGAAGCTGAACAGACCGAAGTCGAGCTCCTCCATCCAGTCGCACATCAGGTCCAGGAATGCCATGGAGTCGAGCACCGGCTGGACGTCGTAGGCCGGGGACGGCTTGATCTCCTCGCTCAGCGCCATCGGGATGAGCCGACCGGCGCCCACCTCAAGCGACTCGGGCTTGAACACGTAGAACTCCGGCTCCACCCCGAGCTGCACCACGTAACCCAGATCCCGGGCGGCCTGGGCCTGCCGCTTGAGCACCGAGCGCGGACACAGCGCGTGGGGCTCCCGGCCTCCGATGTAGAGATCGGCGGTCATCCAGGCGAACCGGCGGTCCCATGGGAGCACCTTGAGGCTGTCGATGTCGGGAATTGCCGCCCCCTCATCTTCAACCGGGTTCATCTGCCCGATCCCGCCCATTCCGCGCGGGGTGTAGCGCTCTGACCCCGCGAGCAGATTCGGCAGGTGGCTGATCGGAACGGTCTTCGACTTCGCACGGCCGAGAACGTCGATCCAGCTGGCCACGGCGTACTTGACGCCCTGACCGGCGAGCTCTTTCGCGAGCTCAACATGATCGGAATTGATTTCCTTGACGGTATCCACACGATCTCCTCTGCCCGGCGCCGGCATCGGGGTCGGGGTCCGACCTGCCAAAGCGCTTTGGCTGCGAGTATCGGACCGTGTCGCAACAGGCGTCAAGCCCCTTGCGGAACTGGCTGGGGCGATGGATGCTGATTAGCCAAAGCGCTTTGGCAGCAAGGAGTAGACAGATGAAGGTTGTTGTTCTGAACGCCAGCTCGCGCCGCGACGGCAACTCGGCGACCCTGTCGCAAGAGGCCGCCCGCGGAGCGAAAGACGCAGGTCACGATGTGGAAACGCTTTTTCTGGCGGACTATGTGGCCGGGCTCCTCGGCGACTGCAAGACGTGCCGGGACGCCAACGGCCAGTGCACCATCGGCGACAACTACGGGGAGCTCCTTGTCAACCACGTGGTCCCGGCGGACGCCCTCATCCTGGCCACCCCGCTGCACTACTACGGGATGGCGGGCCGGATGAAGGCGTTCATCGACCGGCTGTTCTGCTACACCTCGAACAGCGCACCGGACGGCGAGCGGATCATGGCTTCCCTGCCCGGCAAGCGGGTCGGGGTGGTGATCTCGTGCGAGGAGACCTACCAGGGAGCCACGCTCGGGCTGATCGCCCAGTTCCAGGAGCTCACCCGCTACAACCGCCAGGAGCTGGTCGGCGTCGTCGTTGGTGTGGCCAACACCCGGGGCGAGGTCAGGCGGGACCCCTCGAATCCGTTGCAGCGCGCCTACGATCTCGGTCGCCGTCTCTTCGAAGCCCACGTCACCGACTACCGCCTCGACACGCCGCGTTCCAACCACGTGTGGCTGGACGACGGCACCCCCGCGAACAAGTCCGTGAGCGGCGACGACGCACTCACCTCGACGCCGCCCGCCGGCTCCGCGGATTGATGCGTCAGCGCCAGCCAGTCCCGTCAGCACCTGATTTCCCGGAGAACTGATGCCCACTCCCGTAACCACCAACGTCGACGCGGCGAACGACGAGTCGATCTCACGCCTGTTCAACAGCCAGCCCGTACTCATTGATGTCGCTCCCGCCCATGAGGTCGTCCCCGGCATGACCACCCGGACGATCCTGACCTCCGGAGCACCGCTGGCCGCGGATGCCTACACCGGTGGGCAGCGGCTGGGCCTTCTCGGCGCGGCGGTCTACGAGGGGTTCGCCAGCACGATTGACGAAGCCGAGACCCTGTTGCGCGAAGGCGCGCTCACCATCGACGGCTGTCACGACCACGGCGTCGTCGGTTCGGTAGCCGGCATCACCAGCGCGAGCATGCCCGTACTGGTTGTGGAGGACGCGAGCACCGGGCGCAGGGGCTTCTGCACCCTGTTCGAAGGCGCCTCACCGGCACGGCTGAACTACGGGGTGTGGAACGACGACGTCCGCGTGAACCTGGACCAGCTGAAGAACGAGGTCGCGCCGGCGCTGCGAACCGCGATCCAGGCGGTCGGAGGCGTCCCACTGAAGCCGATCATCGAACGGGCCCTGCGGCAGGGCGACGAGCTGCACAGCCGCAATAGCGCGGCCTCTTTGCTGTTCCTCCGCGAGATCCTGCCTGGCCTGTTGTCGCTGAACGAGCGCGACCAGAAGGTCCTGACGGACTACCTCGCGGCTGGTGACTACTTCTTCCTGCGCCCGAGCATGGCGGCGTGCAAGGTGATGGCAGACTCGATGCGTGACGTCGAGGGGTCCACCCTGGTGACGGCCATGGCGATGTCGTGCTCGGAGTTCAGCATCCGCGTCTCGGGCACCGGTGACCGCTGGTTCCGCGGCCCGCTGCCGACGCTCCAGGATTGCCACCTCTTTCCCGGCCACACCCGGGACGACCTGGAGGTGATGGGCGGCGAAAGCATCATCACCGAGGTCTGCGGGCTCGGCGGGCTGGCCCAAGCCGCAGCGTTCCCACTCCAGAGCTACCAGGGCGGCAGCGCACAGGCGCTGATCGAGCGGAACCTCGAAATGTACGCCGTCGCGCACACCGAGCATCCGACCTTCAAGATCCCCGCGCTCGACTACCGCGGCTGCCCAGCCGGCATCGACATCCGGCGCGTTGTCCAGTCCGGTACGACACCCCTCATGGACGTCGGCCTCCCGGGCAAGGGCGGCGGACAGGTCGGAGCAGGCGCCTACCGGGCCCCGATGAGCCCCTTCCAGGAAGCCTGCGAAGCACTGGGACTCTAAGTGCTCTGCGCCGGAAGTCCTTCGGGGGTTGACGGCGCGGACCCGTTTGTGATCAGGCGTTGACGATGTGAAGGTCGCAGACCTGCTTGACCGTTCGCCGCAAGATGTCCCGTTCAAGCTCAAGCTGCCGTACTCGGTTGTGGAAGGAGTTCGCCAGGGGCGGCCACTTCCCGGCGATGGAACAGCCTGAGCTGTACATGGACGAGGTTCGCTCGTTCTTTCGCCTGGTGCGCTGACCAGGATCTCCTTGATGCTGCCCTACGCCTGGCGGCAAAGGCAGGGTAGTTGTCAGAGCCTCTGCGTTCTCACAAACGCGAGTCACGTCGTGTCGAGGCGCGTGCGTTCAGCTGGACGGGGATCTCGATCGTGCGCTCTGTCGTCCCGCCGTCGTCGATGAGGGCCATGAGCGCCGCCGCTGCCTTGCGTCCTACCTCACGGGGGTGGACGAACATGCCGGTGACCTGCGGAGAAGTCAGTTGCAGCGAGCCGCTGTCGACGGCGCTGCAGATGCCGAGGCGGTCGGGCACGTCGAGGCCGCGCGCCCTGGCCTCGTGCAGGACGCTCAGGGCCAGATTCTCCGAGGTCGTGAAGATGGCGTCCGGGGGCTCCGGGCGGTCCAGCAGGTGGCCGAGCGCGCGGGCCACGTCATCGACGGTAGGCGGTTCGTCCAACTCGGCGACCATAGGGGCGAGCCCGCGGGCGGCGGTCCAGCGCGTGTACCCGGCGACGAGGTCGAAGGTGTAGGAGCGCGAGGTGTCGGTGGTGATGACGGCGGGCCGACGGTAGCCGTTGCGTTCCAAGTGGTCGAGCATCAACTCGGCCGCCGCGACCAGGTCGTTGTCAATGACGACGGGCACCGCTTGGGGGACGGCGATCGGCCGTCCCGTGGTCACCAGGGGATGGTCGCGGGCCCAGCCCGTGGCGAAGAACGGCTCGTCGCCGCGGGGATCCACCAGGATCGCCCCGTCGACCGCGAACGAGTTCAGGCTGTAGAGATCGGCGTCGGGCGGCGTCAGCAGCAGCGCGTACGCCGCCTCCGCCGCCGCCTCTGCCGCGCCGTTGAGCACTTCGAGGAAGTAGTCGGAGTTCGGGACCAAGGCGGCGCCGGTAACCACCTCGATCGAGTTGGCGAGCTGGATCGCCAGGATGCGGCTGCGGCGGGTGACCAGCTGCTGGGCGTGTGTGTTGGCCTGGTAACCGAGGTCAGCCACCACCTTGGCCACCCGTCGGCGGGTCGTCTCGGAGATCCGGCCTTGCCCGCTGAGGACGTGTGAGACCGTGGTGATCGAAACTCCAGCGGCCGCCGCCACGTCATGAATTGTGGGTGACACCACACTCCCCATACCGGACCCGATAGTAAGCCTAAGTTTACTTCAAGGGAGTGCGGTGCCGCCCCTCAGGTGGACGGCCCGTAGACCTCGTCCGGCTCGGGGAAGATCTTGATGGCCAGCGGGTAAAGGACGGCGGCGATAACGCCAGCGACCAGGAAGCCCAGGTCGGCCTTACCGACCAGCGCCGCACCTGGCCCCACGTACCAGGCATTGCTCGCAAACAACAGCCCCGAACCGGCCGCGATGATCCACACCGTCATGCCACAAACATTGAAGCCGTGCCAGAACCAGTAGATGCCGCCCCGCTCGCCCCGATTGAACACCTGCAGGGCGTCGGGCTCATAGAAGCCGCGGCGGCGCCGGTGCCCGATCGCCACCATGACGATCCACGGGATGGAGAAACAGGCCAGGAGCTGTAGGAACACACTCACCGCATCAGCCACGGCCGCGCTGAAGTGGCCGATGTAGACCAGCACCGTGGCCAGCCCACACGCGACCAGCGTAGCCTGGACGCGGTTGAGGCGCGGAATGATCGCGGAGGTGTCCAGGCCGGTTCCGTAGGTGTTGATGACAGCCTGAGCGGTACCGGCTGCGAGGCCCAAGTAGATCAGCGCCGGCACGAACCACAAGGGCGCGGCATTCACCAGCCCCAGCACGTACGGCGTGTCAGTGGTAGCGTGGCCGCCGCCGATGACGGCTGCGGCGGTGAAGGTGCCCCACATGAACGGACCGCCCATGCCGAACACCCCGCCGAGCAGCAGCGACCGCATAATCGAGCCGTCCGTGTGCAGTTTGCCGGAGATGTGCCGGGTCCAGTCGCCGGCGTAGGCTCCGTAGGAGGCAACCGTGGACGCGCAGATCAGCGCCGACACCACCCACGTGGCTGCCGCCGAGCCGAAGGCATACGCGCCGGTGCCCGAGTAGGAAGGGTTGAAGTCGGGGGCATACACGAAGATCCCGGCAACTAGGCACAGTCCGGCGGTGGGGATCATGAAGCGTTGTGCGGCGACCATATTGGCATGGCCGAGCACCGACATCACTGTGACGATCACGCTGAGCACCGCGTAGGCGGCCAGGCGGGGGACCGTGGCATCTTCGATGCCGAAGAAAGCCGCCAGCGCTCCGCCCAAAGCATCGCCGCCGGTCCAGATGCTGAGCGCGGCGAACGCCAGCGACGCGGTCGCCTCCAGCAGCGAGCCGATCAGCCGTCCGGCGACACCGAAGAACGCCCCGCTGGAAACCGGGTTGTTGGTGCCAGTACGCGGCCCCATCAGGCCCATTGGTGCCAGTAGCGCCGCGCCTGCGGCTGACCCGGCCACCACGGCGGAGGCCGCCTGCCAGAACCCCAGCCCGAAGCTGATGGGGAACCAGCCGATGATGATGACGCTGAAGGTCAGGCTGCCACCAAAGAGGATGGTGAATAGGTTTCTGGGAGACGACTTGCGGGTGTTCTCGGGGATGTAATCGATCCCGCATTGCTCGATCTTGCCGACCCGGTCCTCGTAGGTTCTGGACCGAGGTGGTTCGGCCGCCACATCAGAGCTCATCGTTGAGGTTCCCTCTTTCTGCTTCTCCGCGCACCAGTCACTGGAACGTGCGCAGGTGTCTCCGATCCGGCCTCGGTCTTCGGATGCCGCTG
The DNA here is from genome assembly GCF_040638335.1 of Nonomuraea sp. NPDC026600. Taxonomy (NCBI): domain Bacteria; kingdom Bacillati; phylum Actinomycetota; class Actinomycetes; order Streptosporangiales; family Streptosporangiaceae; genus Nonomuraea; species Nonomuraea sp. NPDC026600. The sequence continues at coordinate 11,337 of NZ_JBEZYD010000011.1, read as the reverse complement.
GAGGTCAAGGAGGCCCGGCCCCTCCAGCGCCTCCAGGGCTCCTTCGTGTGCCCAGGCGGTTGCCCGTAGCAGATGTCCGGGATCGCGATCGCTTGGTGATGGTGGGAGCTGACGGTGTCCACGCCAGCCAGTGCATGTTCGATCAGGCTGCCGGGCTTGGCTTTGATGCCGTGCCGGAGCGTCTCGGCCAGTCGGCCGCCGATCCCGGAGGTGGGGTCAGCAGGGGGTTCCGTCGACGGCAAAGCACGCAGCCGGTGTAGCCGCGATGGAGCCTCAGGTGTTTGCACGTCCTACCGATGATGACCGCGACGGCGGTCACAGGTTCAGCAGGTAGGCAGAGCGTTCGCGGTCGGTGACCTCCACGTTTGCGCGCTCCCACTCGCCGAGCTTCATCTCGGCGTAGTCGCTGATGAACTGCTCGTGGAAGACCTCGGCGGTCAGCGGGTCGGCTCGGAACGCCTCGACGGCGTCGAAGAGCGAGTGCGGCAGCCGGTCAACGTCGGCCAGGTAGGTCAGGTCGTCCCTGGCCTGGCCGGGGTCCATGCCCTGCCGGATACCGTCCAACCCGGCTCTCAAGCGCCTCGGCCGACCAGGCGACCTTTGGCAGTGCTCGCTAGTAGGACTCACTCCACGACGCCGTGGCGTCCTGCGGCCCCCAGATACGGTTCGAGCGGGGCGTGTCCAGCCGGTAGTCGGTCACTCGCACCTCGAACAACCTGCGTCCGAGATCGGCGGCCCGCTCCAGCGGTCGGGACGGGTCGGACTCCACCTCGCCGCGGCTGTTGCCGATACCGACGACGACGCCCACCAGTTCCTGATGCAGGTACCGGGTGAGCTCTTGAAGCTGGGTCTCGACCGCGAGGGTCGCGCCGCGATAGCTTTCCTCGCAGGAGATCATCAGCGCGACTCGTTTGCCCGGCAGCGCCGCCGAGACCTGTTCGCCCACAGGGGAGCTGCCTGCGGTGTAGCAGAATAGGCGGTCGAAGAAGGTTTTCAAACGCCCCGTGATCCCGTACCAGTGCAGCGGGGTCGCGATGATCAGCCCGTCCGCGGGCACGATGTGCTCCATGAGCAGCCGTTCGTAGCCGTCGCCGATCCCGCATGTGCCGTCGCTTCGCCGGCAGCGGCGGCAGTCGTCCAGCATGCCGTCAACGAAATCGGAGAGGTGGACCGTCTCGACCTCGTGGCCGGCCTCGCGCGCCCCTTTGGCGGCGGCCTCGGCCAGCGTCCACGAGTTGCCGTCGTGGCGTGGACTGGAACTGATGGCGACAATCCGCACGGGGGACCTCCAAGTGCAAAAGCGTTTTTTCAGATGCTTCTGACCACTATGCGAGGGCGATCTGAGAACTGTCAAGAGTTTCAGCCTTAACACCATCCACTACCGAAATGTGCAGGCCAAGGGCTTGGCACGCCCGGAACGGGTGCTCCCCGAAGGCGCTCAACGGCCGTAAGGCCCAGCTGACGGTGGCTCGGCAGCGCGCTGAAATCAGAGTGGGCGCAGGCGATGCTGCATCCGGCCGCACCACCCCCAACACACCCTGCGCCATCGGATCGCCGTCCTTGATGATGATCGGCAGGACGTCTTTCTGGGTGCCGGTCTTGATGGGCGTGTTGACCGTGGGAACGTCTTTGCGTCCGTTCGCGAACGCGGCGTTCACCAGATTGGCGGGTGGCCGCTGCCCTTTGGCGAGGGCGACGGCAAGTTCGGCGGCAGCCTCCGCCTGCGGCTGGATGGGTTATAAACGGTCATGTACTGCTCGTCGGCGAGGACGCGCTGACGCTCCAGCACCAGACCGGGGACGCCGTACTGAGCAAGGGGCGTTGCGATCCGATCTAGATCACTACAGACCTGCTCGGTCAGCAGATCGGCCACCGTCTGCGGGATGAGATCGGTGGCTGCGTTACGCGCCGTCCCGACAATCTCCATGAGGGTGACCACACCCGGCCGGATCACCTTCGCCGCGATCAGATACTCACGCGCCAGGTTGAACAACAACGTCGGCGAGTCGTGCTCCATCGCCCGGTCCAGCAGGAACTGCTCCAGCTCCTTGAACTCCGCGTTGCCCGGCAATGCCTGCTTCCACCCCAGATACTTCGCCACCGACCGCAGATGATCGGTCCGGGTCTGCTCCCGCCTGCCGTACTCCTCCAGCACCGCCGCATCCACACCCAGCCGCTTCGCCAGCCTGGCCAACGCCACCGGCGGCGCCGAGCTCACCTCATCCGGCACGAACCCAAGCCACGGCAACGTACACAGCTGAACAGAAAGCCCAGGCGGTCCGCCGGGCCCCTCCCACGGCCCAGGTCGACGAACGCGACATCAGCCGGCGTCAGCGTGAAGAACCGAATCAGATCATCCCGGCCGATGTCGGGGAACGACCGCAGCTGCTCCAACTGCCCATCAGAGAACAACCGCGTCGACACCGACCACCTCCACGACGTACCAATCAAACGGTACGAACCGTAGCGGGGGCGATCAGAACACCCGACGCTGGCCCCCGCATCACCGCAGGTCAGCGATATCCGTTGTATTTTCGGCCAGGACTACCGGGACCCCAGGAGCGCACCAGCCGGGCAGCTCCGCTTGTCATGCGGCGAGGTTGTGGCCCAAGTGGGCCGATAGTTTACGGAGCAGGTCGAGGGCTGCATCGGTGATGACGGTACCGGGGTGAAAGACGCCTGCTACCCCGGCCTGGCGCAGAGCGGGCACGTCGGCGGGTGGGATGACGCCTCCTACGACGATCATGATGTCATCGCGACCGGCTGCGGCCAGTTCCGCGCGGAGGGCGGGCACGAGGGTGAGGTGGCCGGCTGCCAGGGAGGAAATGCCGACGATGTGCGCGTCGGCCTCGACGGCCTGGCGGGCGACCTCTTCGGGGGTCTGAAAGAGGGGGCCGACGTCCACGTCGAAGCCCAGGTCGGCGAAAGCGGTGGCGATCACCTTCTGGCCGCGGTCATGGCCATCCTGGCCCACCTTGGCCACCAGGATGCGTGGGCGGCGGCCCTCGGCCTCGGCGAAGGCCGCACAGGCGGCGCGGACCGCGTCGGTTGCCGTGCCCATCTCCTGGAGGTAAGCACCGGTGATGGTGCGGACGCCAGCCTGGTGACGGCCGAACACCTGTTCCAAGGCGTCGGAGATCTCGCCGACGGTGGCGTGGGCGCGAGCGGCGTCCACTGCCAGGGCCAGGAGGTTGGCGTTGGTGGCGGCGCCGCGGGTGAGCGCGTCGAGGGCGCGGCGGACGGCGTCCGGGTCGCGTTCGGCACGGAGCTTGCGCAGGCGTTCGATCTGCGTGGCGCGGACGGCGGTGTTGTCGACCTTGAGGACCTCGATGGGCTCCTCGGTTTCGGTGCGGTACTTGTTGACGCCGATGACCGGCTGGAGGCCGGAGTCGATGCGGGCCTGGGTGCGGGCGGCGGCCTCCTCGATGCGGAGTTTGGGCAGCCCGGCCTCGATGGCTTTGGCCATGCCGCCGGCGGCCTCGACCTCCTGGATGTGGGCCCAGGCGCGTTCGGCGAGGTCGTGGGTGAGGCGTTCGACGTAGTAGGAGCCGCCCCATGGGTCGATCACGCGAGTGGTGCCCGATTCGTGCTGGAGGACGAGCTGGGTGTTGCGGGCGATCCTGGCCGAGAAGTCGGTCGGCAGCGCGAGCGCTTCGTCGAGGGAGTTGGTGTGCAGGGACTGGGTGTGTCCTTGGGTGGCGGCCATAGCCTCGACGCAAGTGCGCACGACGTTGTTGAACACATCCTGGGCGGTCAGCGACCAGCCGGAGGTCTGGCAGTGGGTACGCAGCGCCAGCGATCGCGGGTCTTGCGCGCCTGCGTCGCGTACCAGGCCGGACCACAGCAGACGGGCCGCGCGAAGTTTGGCGACCTCCATGAAGAAGTTCATGCCGACGCACCAGAAGAACGACAGCCGCGGGGCGAATGCGTCGATGTCGAGCCCGGCGGCGACCCCGGCGCGCAGGTATTCGATGCCGTCGGCGAGCGTGTAGGCCAGTTCCAGATCGCAGGTCGCCCCTGCCTCCTGCAGGTGGTAGCCGGAGATGGAAATGGAGTTGAACTTCGGCATCTTCTCGCTGGTGTAGGCGAAGATGTCGGAGATGATCCGCATTGAGGGGGCGGGCGGGTAGATGTAGGTGTTACGGACCATGAACTCCTTGAGGATGTCGTTCTGGATGGTCCCGGTGAGCTGCTCCGGCGCGACACCCTGTTCCTCGGCGGCCACAATGTACAGGGCCAGGATGGGCAGGACGGCGCCGTTCATGGTCATCGACACCGACATCTTGTTGAGCGGGATGCCGTCGAACAGGATCCGCATGTCGGCGATGGAGTCGATCGCCACCCCGGCCATGCCCACGTCGCCGGCCACCCGTGGGTGGTCGGAGTCGTAGCCGCGGTGGGTGGCCAGGTCGAAGGCCACCGACAGGCCCTTCTGCCCGGCCGCGAGGTTGCGCCGGTAGAACGCGTTTGACTCCTCGGCGGTGGAGAAGCCGGCGTACTGGCGGATGGTCCACGGGCGGGTCACATACATGGTGGGGTACGGGCCGCGGACGTACGGCGCGATGCCAGGATAGCCGTGCGGGTCGCAGCCCTCCAGGTCCGCCGGCGTGTAGACCGGTTTGATCGGGATGCCCTCCGGGCTGTTCCACGGACTCGTGTTGGGCTTTTCCTGCTCGTATTGCGTCGAGCCGGTCAAGTCGACGCCGCGGAAGTCCGGGATCACGCGCCCACCTCCAGGAGCGTGGTGCGGAGCACGTCGAGCACGTCGCACCCCGCGTACAGGTTGGCGTCCACACCGTCGTAGCGGTCCCGCCCGGCCAGCCAGATCCTCTTCGCACCCGCCGCGCGCAGGGCTTTGGCCACTGCGGTGGCGTGGTCGTCGTACAGACGGTCGCTGGAGCACAGGCAGGCCACCGTGGCACCGCTGGCTGCGAAGTAGTCGGGGCGCCCGGTCGCCGTCTCGATGCCGCCCGCGTGGAAGAGGCTCTCCGCGAACGAGACCCGGGCGCTGTGCTCGCCGACCGGCCCGATGGCGGCCAGGAACACCCGCGGGCGGGCCGATTGGGCATCGGCCAGGTCGCGCAGGTCCTCGAAGTCCTGGGCGTAGCGGATCCTGGGCAGCGCCCCCTCCGGCGTGCTCTGGGTGGGGGTGTGCATGGGCGGCGTCTCGGTCAGGTGCGGATATTGGCTGACACCAACGATCGGGGTCCTTCTGCGGGCGATGTCGCGCGATCTCTGCGCCTGGGTGGCCGCCAGCCGGTCCTTGATGACGCCGAGCGCTTCGGGCATCCCGCCTGCTTCTTCGATCTCCTGAAACCACTGCCAGGCTTTGTCGGCCAGGTCGGCTGTGAGGCGTTCGGCGTACCAGGAGCCTCCGGCCGGGTCGGCTACTTTGGCCGTGTGGACCTCCTCGACCAGCAGCGCCGAGGTGTTGCGGGCGATGCGCTGGGAGAAGCCATCGGGCAGGCCGAGCGCGTCGTCGAACGGCCGCACAGTCACTGCGTCTGCCCCCGCCACTCCGGCCGCGAAGCTGGCCAGGGTGGTGCGCAGCATGTTCGTCCACGGGTCGCGTCGGGTCATCATCGCCGCCGAGGTCACCGCGTGCTGGAGCTGGCTGGGCGGGCCGCCGCACACCTCGGCCACCCGCGCCCACAGCATCCGGGCCGCGCGCAACTTGGCGATGGTGGCGAACTGGTCGGCGGTCGCGGCGTACCGGAACTCCAGTTGGCCGAACGCCTCGCGGATGCTGAAGCCGTTACCGGTGAGCTCGCGCAGGTAGGTCAGGCCGGTCGCGATCGAGCAGCCGAGTTCCTCGGCATCGCCGCCGCCCGCCTCGTGGTAGGGGGTGGCGTCCACGACGATCGCCCGCATACCGGGCAGGGCGTTAGCGCAGCGGTGTGCCAACTCGATCATGCACGACATGTCAGGGTTCGTTCCGTGGCGTACGGCGTGGCCGATGGGGTCGGCACCGAGACAGCCCCGCAGGGGCCTACCATCGGCCAGTGCCAGAACCGTGTCCGCAGCCTCCCGGGTTCGGTTCCCCGCGTCCAGCACGATCGAGATCAGGTCCAGGTGCACGCCTTTGAGGAGACGGGGTAGGTCGTGGGGAGCGACGGCGAGCCAGAGCGAGTCGACGCCGTTCTCTAGGTCGGCCAGGACGGCCTCGGGGTCGGCGACCTCGTGACGTTGCCGGACCTCCCAGGGGGCGCCCGGCGTTCGCGCCGCAGAAGGCGGCAATCCAAGAGTCTCGGGCAGGTCGGTGGCGTCGTGCAGCGGGGCGATCGCAATGCCGTCGTAGGTCGTGGTGGCCAGAGCCCGCTCCGGCGACTCGACGTCACGTCCGGAATTGCGCAGTGCCTCCCGGGCCAGCTCCCGCCACTGTTCCCGCGTGGCCGGGGTCACGCCGGGTCCTTGATCTCGCAGATGACGGCGCCCGCCGCCACCGTGGCGCCGACCTGGGCGGACATGCTGACCACGGTCCCGGTCTTGTGCGCGGTGAGCGGCTGCTCCATCTTCATGGCCTCCAGCACGACAATGGTGTCGCCGACGAGCACGTCGTCGCCGTCCGAGGCCACGACCTTGACGATGGTGCCCTGCATGGGGCTGACCAGGGCGTTACCACCGACCGAGGTCTTCGCCGCACCGGTCCGGGTGTTGCGCCGGGGGGCGGCGCTCTTGGCGGCACGCGGTTTCATGGCGGCGGGAAGGACGACCTCCAGGCGCTTGCCCGCCACCTCGACGGTGATCCGCTCCTGCTCCCCCGGTTCCTCGACCGCGACCCGGCCTTCGTAGGGGGCGATCCGGTTGTCGAACTCCGTCTCGATCCAGCGGGTGTGCACGGTGAAGGGCTCCGCGGCGAAGGTCGGCTCCGCCACGACCGCCCGGTGGAACGGCAGCACGGTCGGCATGCCGTCGATCTCGAACTCGGCCAGCGCCCGCCGGGCGCGCTGGATGGCCTGCTCCCGGGTGGCGCCGGTGACGATCAGCTTGGCGATCAGCGAGTCGAAGGCGCATGGCACGGTCTCGCCCTGCTCGTAGCCGGTGTCCAGGCGGACGCCTGGACCGGAGGGGGCGTTCCAACGGGTGATGGTGCCGGGGGCGGGCAGGAAGTTACGCCCGGCGTCCTCGGCGTTGATCCGGAACTCGATGGAGTGCCCGCGCGGCTCCGGGTCGTCGTAGCCCAGCGGCTCCCCCGCGGCGATGCGGAACATCTCGCGTACGAGGTCGATGCCGGTGACCTCCTCGGTGACCGGGTGCTCGACCTGCAGGCGGGTGTTGACCTCCAGGAAGGAGATCGTGCCGTCCTGGGCGACGAGGAACTCGCACGTCCCGGCGCCGACGTATCCGGCCTCGCGCAGGATCGCCTTGGAGCCCTCGCGCAGCAGCGCCTCCTGCTCGGCGGACAGGAACGGCGCGGGTGCCTCCTCGACCAGCTTCTGGTGGCGGCGCTGCAGCGAGCAGTCCCGGGTGGAGACCACGACCACGGTACCGTGCCGGTCGGCCAGGCACTGGGTCTCCACGTGCCGGGGACGGTCCAGGTAGCGCTCCACGAAGCACTCGCCCCGTCCGAAGGCCGACACCGCCTCGCGCACCGCGCTGTCGTACAGGTCGGGGATCTCCTCAAGTGTGCGGGCGACCTTGAGCCCGCGCCCGCCACCGCCGAACGCCGCCTTGATCGCGATCGGCAAGCCGTGCTCGGCGGCGAACGCCAGCACTTCCTCCGCCCCGGACACCGGATCCGGCGTGCCCGCCACCAGCGGCGCGCCGACTCGCTGGGCGATGTGTCGGGCCTGCACCTTGTCGCCGAGCGCGGTGATCGCCTCCGGCGACGGCCCGATCCACACCAGGTCGGCGTCGATGACCGCCTGGGCGAAGGCGGCGTTCTCGGCCAGGAAGCCGTACCCGGGATGCACCGCGTCCGCGCCGGACCGCACCGCCACCTCGATGATCTTGTCGATCGACAGGTACGTCTCCCCCGGCGTGGCACCTCCCAACGCGTACGCCTCATCGGCCATCCGCGCGAACAGCGCGTCGCGATCCTGGTCGGCGTACACGGCCACGGAACCGATGCCGGCGTCCCTGCAGGCCCGGATGACGCGGACGGCGATCTCGCCGCGGTTGGCGATCAGTACCTTGCGCAAGCTCGTGCTCACAGCACTCCTCCAAGGGTCCATCTCGACTCCCGCCACCCGCGGGGGTCGGTCGCCAGGGGGCGGCGCAGCACGCGCCGGGGAAAGGGCGGCGGCGTGGCCGGGGCGGGAGCCTGCATGACCAAGAACGCCAGGACGAGCGCGGCCAGTTCTTCCTGCGACGGGTTGCCTTTGACCACGTTCATAGCGGGATGTTCCCGTGCTTCTTGGGCGGCAGGGCGTCGCGCTTGCCGCGCAGCAGCCGCAGCGCGCGGGTGACCTCGCGCCGGGTTTGGCTGGGCGCGATCACCGCGTCCACGTATCCGCGCTCGGCCGCCAGGTACGGGGTGGCCAGCGTGTCCTCGTACTCCTGGATCAGCTCGGCGCGCAGCGTGTCGGGGTCGTCGGCGGCGGCCAGGCGCTTGCGGTGCAGGATGTTGACCGCGCCCTGTGCGCCCATCACCGCGATCTGCGCGGTGGACCAGGCCAGGTTGACGTCCGCGCCCAGATGCTTGGAGCCCATCACGTCGTAGGCGCCGCCGTACGCCTTGCGGGTGATCACCGTCACCAGTGGGACCGTGGCCTCTCCGTAGGCGTACAGCAGCTTGGCGCCGCGCCGGATGATGCCGTTCCATTCCTGGTCGGTGCCGGGCAGGAAGCCGGGCACGTCCACCAGCGTGAGCACCGGGATGCTGAAGGCGTCGCAGGTGCGCACGAACCGGGCGGCCTTCTCCGAGGCGTCGATGTCGAGCGTCCCGGCCAGCCGCATCGGCTGGTTGGCCACCACGCCGACCGGCCGGCCCTCGACGCGCCCGAAGCCGACCACGATGTTGGGCGCGAACAGCGGCTGCACCTCCAGGAACTCCCCGTCGTCCAGCAGCGCCGCGATCACATGGTGCATGTCGTAGGGCTGGTTCGGCGAGTCGGGCACCAGCGCGTCCAGCGCCAGGTCCTCGGCGGCCAATGCCAGGTCCGCCTCGAACTCCAGGTGCGGCGGCTCGTCGAGGTTGTTCTGCGGCAGGTACGACAGCAGCGCCCGGGCGTAGTCCAGCGCGTCGTCCTCGTCCTGGGCCAGGTAGTGGGCGGTGCCGCTGCGGCTGTTGTGCACACGGGCGCCGCCCAGGTCCTCGAAGGTGACATCCTCGCCGGTGACGGTCTTGATGACGTCCGGGCCGGTCACGAACATGTGCGACGACTCATCCACCATGATCGTGAAGTCGGTGAGCGCCGGCGAGTAGACGTGACCGCCCGCGCACGCGCCCATGATGAGCGAGATCTGCGGGATCACGCCGGAGGCGCGGATGTTGCGGCGGAAGATCTCGCCGTACAAGCCGAGCGAGACCACACCCTCCTGGATGCGCGCGCCCGCGCCCTCGTTGATGCCGACGATCGGGCACCCGTTGCGCACGGCCAGATCCATGACCTTGCAGATCTTCTGCCCGTACACCTCGCCCAGGCTGCCGCCGGAGACGGTGAAGTCCTGCGAGAAGACGCACACCGGGCGGCCGTCGATCGTCCCGTGACCGGTGACCACCCCATCGCCGTACACCAGGCCGCCCCGGGCCAGGGCGTCCAGCTCCACGAACGAACCGGCGTCCAGCAGCCGCTCGATCCGCTCCCGAGCCGTCAGCTTGCCCTTCACGTGCTGCTTGGCCGCCGCCCGGGCCTCGCCCACGTGGACCGCATCGTCCAGACGCTCCTTCAGACGGGCGAGACTGCCCGCAGTGCCATGCGGCTCCATGCACCACCATCCAAGCGTAAGACTGAGTTTCAAGATAATGATACTCAGTCTCCCTATGATTGAACACCCTCGAGTCCGAGAGAATGGCCATGTGCCCACACCGCCCATCCGCCAGCGCCTCGCCGAAGCCGCCGTGGCGCTCTTCGACGAAAACGGCTACGACTCCACCACCGTCGACGACATCGCGGCCCGAGCAGGCGTCAGCCGCAGCACGTTCTTCCGCTACTACCGCTCCAAAGAAGACGCGATCTTCCCCGACCACGACACCTTGCTCGCCATGGTCGACGCCCGCCTCCGCGCCTCCACCGCCGACACCGCGATCGTCGCCATCACCGACGCCGTCCGCCTCGTGCTCGCCAACTACGTCGACGACGCCGAGGTCTCGCTACGCCGCTACCGCCTCGTCCGCAAGGTGCCGGCGCTCCGCGACCGCGAGATCACCAGCGTGGCTCGCTATCAGCGGTTGTTCCGCGAATTCGTCGGCGAATGGCTGGGTGACTCGCCCGATGCCGACCTGCGCGCCGAGCTCATGGCCGCCTCCGTCGTGGCCGCCCATAACCAGGTCTTGCGCGGCTGGCTCCGCTCGGGCGGCACCTACGACCCCTCCGGGCCCCTCGATCACGCCCTCCGCTACGTGATCGCCACCTTCCGCCACCTGGAACAACCCCAGGAGAACGGCGACCAGGTCGTCGTCGCCGCCTTCACCCGATCAACCTCCCCCCATGCCGTGATGGCCGCCATCCAGCAACACCTGGACGCCCGGACCTGACCCCAACCCTGCACCTGGCGAAACCTCATGCGAATACTCGTGGAGTACGCCACCGATCCGTTTCGTCTGAATCCGTGGAGAGGAGAATGCGCGACTCATCGATTGGCTTCGGCACGGTGCGCAATCGGGCGCCCGGTCGACGACGACAGCGCCACCGAAGCCGCCCCGGGTACTGAAGATGTCCCGCACAACGGCGTATGCCGTCCGGAAACATCCGGCCCTCTGAGCGTGCCCGAAACTGCTCGTGGCGCTGGCCTGCGGTTTCATCGCGTCATTAGGCGGCTCGGTGATGCTCATGCTCAGGCCGCAGAGGGTGGTTCGTCGCTGTATTCGAGCCCTGAGATCGATCACTTCGGCCGGATCATGGGGTGGCAAGCGTAGCTACAGGGCCCGATGCAGCCTGTGCTCGGTGTAGTGGCGTTCGCACTTGGCCAGCACCCATCGAAGATACCGCTCGCTGTGAACCAGAAGGGATCGAGGCATTCGCGCCCGAAGTGTGCCGACGAACCGCTCGGCGAATGCGTTCGTCAGGGTGAGCGCGGCGGAATCTTGAGGACCCGCGCGTCCGTTCCGGCGAACACCTCATCAAAACCTCCACCGGCTTGTAGGATCCGCAATTCCGTGTCGGATGGCAGCGTCTGGACCTGCGGTTGATGGACAGTCCGCGTGATCTGTCGGACGTGTTAGTCCGCGAAGGC